>CAZQDT010000289.1:0-2550 GCA_964592005.1 uncultured Eubacteriales bacterium | reverse complement strand
TTTAAGAAATTTTATAAAATATAAAATAACTGTAATTTACTTTTTGGGGGTTGTCTTATTCAAATGCTTGACTTGTATACAGTATATTGATAAAATATAATATATGTGACAGAAAGGATTTTGATAAATATGAATCAGATTACCCTTAAAGCAAGAGCAAAGATTAATTTGACACTTGATGTAATTGGAAAAAGAGATGACGGTTATCATGATGTAAAAATGGTTATGCAGACAATAAATCTTTATGATTTAATTGTTTTGAAAAAAATGAAAAATGAAGGAATTAAGCTTGAAACTAATTTAAAGTGGCTTTGTTCTGAAGAGAAAAATTTAGCTTATAAAGCAGCTAAACTGATGGTAGAAAAGTTTGATATAAGACAGGGGATTTTTATTGATTTGTATAAAATGATACCTGTTGCAGCAGGATTAGCAGGGGGAAGTACAGATGCCGCAGCAGTAATGGTAGGTATAAGAAAATTATTTTCTTTGGATATAAATGATGAAGAACTTATGACTTTAGGAAAAGAACTGGGAGCAGATGTTCCTTATTGTATAATGAGAAGTACAGCTTTAGCAGAAGGAATAGGGGAGATTCTTACAGAACTTCCAAACTGTCCTAAATGTCATGTGGTATTAGCTAAGCCTAATATAAATGTTTCAACTCCTTACATATATAAACAATTGGATTTGGTTGAGATTAAAAAACGTCCTGATTTAGATAAAATGATAAAAGCAATAGAAGATAAAGATATAAAAGCAGTAGCAGGAAATATGTATAATGTAATGGAAGAAGTCACAGCCAAAGAATATCCTATTATAAAAGAACTTGAAGAGTTTATGCTTGAAAGAGGAGCTTTAGGAGCAGTTATGAGTGGAAGTGGACCGACAGTATTTGGAATTTTTAATGATTTTGAAAAAGCAAAGAATGTATATTATAGATTAAAACTTGAAAATAAAGCTAAAGATATATTTTTAACAACTATGTTTGAAAAATACGATATAAACAAAAGTGATTATAGAGAAGAGGAAAGAAAATGCTTGAAAAAGAGGGATTAAATGTCAACTTGAATGGTTATCTCCCACTTAGAGATGTGGTATTTAATCATTTAAGAGAAGCAATACTTTCAGGAGAATTAAAGCCGGGTGAAAGGCTTATGGAAAATCAGCTTGCTGAAAAAATAGGGGTAAGCAGAACACCTATAAGGGAGGCAATCCGTAAATTAGAGCTTGAAGGATTAGTAGAAATGGTTCCTAGAAAGGGAGCTCAAGTAGCATCAATGAGTAAAAAGGACATACAGAATGTTTTGGAGGTAAGGGCAGCTTTGGAACAACTTGCAGTTAGACTTGCTTGTCGTTCTATGACTCAAGATATGCTTATTAAATTAAAAGAAATTAATGCAAAATTTACAGAAGCGGTGAATGTGCAAAATATTCAAAAACTTGCAGAATATGATGTGGAATTTCATGATGTTATTTTTACGATAGCAAATAATGATAAACTTACTCAAATAATAAATAATTTAAGACAACATATTTACAGATACAGATTGTTATATCTTAATGATAAGGTTTATTTGAAAACAATAAAGCAAGAACATGATGATATAGTAGCAGCACTTGAAAAAGGTGATGAAGCACTTGCAGAAAAGCTTATAGTAAGACATATATCAAATCAAGAAGAAGCTGTACTGAAATCAATAAAAGAGGTATAGTAGAAAGGATGCTTTAATTTTGGACGAAAAAAATATGATAAATTCAAATAAAGAAGAGATTAAAACTGATAAAGAAAATTTTGAAAATGTATCTCAGAATACAGAAAAGAATGTTTTAGAAGGTGAAGAAAGAAAAAGTAAAAACAATACCGCCTTGGATAAAATAATTCTGAATGAAATAAATGGAAATCAATCCAATGCCAAAAAATTAATTCCGATTTTTGCTAGTGTTTTAGTGGTAGTGTTACTTTTAGTAGCGGTGATGATAGTTATAAATAATAGAAACAGTTTAGTTCCAACAAATGGTGATTATACAGTAAAGGCAAATAATTCAACACAAGAAGATAAAAATACAACATTAGCTGTTGAAAATACAGAAACTTTTTATACAACAACAATAACAACAGAGGCAGAAACTGTTACAGAGTATACAACAACAATGACAACAGAAGTGGAAACCGTTACAGAGTATACAACAGAATTTATAGATAAAGAAGATTGGAAACTTATACTTGTAAATAATGAAAATCCTTTGCCAGAAGGCTTTTCGATAGAAACTACTGCACTTAAAAATGGTAAAGAAGTAGACAGCAGAATGTATCCTTATTTAAACCAAATGCTTACAGATGCTAATTCGCAGGGGATTAATATATTTGTATGTTCAGCATATCGTACATATGAATATCAGAAAGGATTATTTGATAGACAGCAAAAAATATATATGGACAGTGGAATGTCAGAAGAAGATGCCTATAATTTAACCAAAAGAGAAATAGCAATACCTGGAACAAGTGAACATAGTTCGGGTTTAGCTGTGGATATAGTGGCAGTAGAATAT
>CAZQDT010000288.1:0-2555 GCA_964592005.1 uncultured Eubacteriales bacterium | reverse complement strand
GGAGATACTAGAACTGTAGATGTTCATATAAAAAGACTTAGGGAAAAAATGACCTATGAAGATAATTGGGCATTAAAAACTGTTTGGGGTGTAGGATATAAATTTGAGGTGAACAGATGAATGAAGAAACTGTAGAAGAAGATGAAAAAATAGTGAAAAAAAAGATAGGTTTTAAATCTTTATTTACAAGACTTTTTATAACATATGTGGGAATAATTATCATTAGTTTGGGAATAATTGCTATGTTTTTGCCATCGGTTTTGGAGTCTTATTTTATGAAACAAAAAGAAGATGTTATGAAAAATCAAGGTCAGAAAGTTGCAAGGCAGTTGGGAGTTGCATTTTATACAGGGATTATAGGAATTGATAGATTGCAAAGTGAATTTTCTCTTTTAGAGGGATATGCAGACTCTATATGGCTTATTGATAAAGAAGGCGGTTTAGTAGCTGTTTCTGGTGATGGAGAAAATATAGAAGATGTAGTTATAGCTAAATCTGAACTGGAAGAAATGTTTAATGGAGAAACCATAGTTATAGAAAATAGGTTTAATGATATATTTTCACGTTCTACTCTTACAGTAGGTTGTCCTATTTGGTTAGGAGAAACTGTTGTAGGGGGACTTTTGGTGCATACTTCTATACCAGAAATAAAAGAAAGTATTAAAGACGTGTATACAGTATTTATTATTGCAATTTTAATATCGGTAGGGATTGCTTTTATATTACTTTATTTTATGGCTAAAAGGATAGTTAAACCTTTGAAAGATATGACAGAAGCTTCAAAAGTAATAGCAAGTGGTGATTTTAAAAAGAGAATAGAAATTAAAAGTAATGATGAAATAGGTCAGTTGGCTGCTAATTTCAATGAAATGGCAGAAGGGCTTGATAAAATGGAAGATTATAGAAGTCGATTTATTGCCAATATTTCCCACGACTTACGTTCTCCGATAACTTCTATACAGGGATTTTTAAATGCAATACTTGATGGAACAATACCGCCAGAAAAGCAGGAAAAATATCTTCATACAGTTTTAGACGAAACTTACAGACTTACTAAACTTACAAATGATATACTTGAACTTTCAAAAATTGAAAATTCAGAAATTGTCTTAAATAAAGAAAATTATGATATAAATGAAATGATAAGAAACATTGTTTTAAAATTTGAAACAAGGGTTATGGATAAAAAGATAAATATGAATGTAGTATTTGTTCATGAGAGTTCATGGGTATATGCAGATGCTCAAAAAATAGAAAGAATTATATATAATCTTATAGATAATGCAGTAAAATTTACTGGTGAAAATGGAATTATTACGATAAAAACAGAAGACATAGATGATAAAATATATATTACAGTAAGTGATACGGGTATAGGGCTTGCGGATGATGAAGCTAAACATATTTTTGAAAGATTTTATAAAGCAGACAGTTCAAGGGGAATGGATAAAAAAGGAATGGGATTAGGTTTGTCGATAGTGAAAGAAATAATAAAAGCACATGAAGAAGCTATAACTGTTGACAGTAAAAAAGGTGAAGGTACAAGCTTTAGATTTTCACTTACCAAATCAGAGGAAATGTAAGGGGAGAAAAAGATGTTAAATTGTAAATCACAAATCTGTTGTCTGATTATTATGTTTTTTATTATAGGAATATATTTTTCGGCAAAGAGAAAGCGTTCATATGAACATATTATTTTTGTAAGATTGTTAATTTTTTCATGTATTAATCTTGTTTTGGATATCGCAACTACATATACGGCTTTGGCTTATAAATATGTACCACCTTTATTAAACAAGATTGTACACGTGGCATTTTATTCAAGTATAATGTGGGTACTTTATTTAGTTTTTTTGTATACAATAGCATTAATTGAAAGTAATCAGAAGGTTTTTAAAGATAAAATAAAATTTTTAAAATGTCCACCAGTAGTTGCCATAATTGTTATGTGTTTTCTTCCAATATATTATATGGAAACACCGTATAGAATTAATTATTCTTATGGACCGGCAATAGATGTGCTATATTTTATGATTGTATATTATATTTTTTTATGTATAGCGTTTGTAGTGATTTACAAAGATTATATAAATAAAAAGAAAAAAATGGTTATCATGGTAGCAGTTGGTATAGAAATAGCTATAAGTATATATCAAGCAATTAGACCACATTATTTAGTATCAGGATTTGGAATAACAATTATATGCTTATCATTATTTATTATTGCAGAAAATCCTGATGTATTACTTTTTGAACGTTTGGAAGAAGAGAAAAGAAAAGCAGAAAAAGCAAATTCAGCAAAGTCAGTATTTATTGCCAATATATCTCATGAAATCAGGACACCTATAAATGGAGTTATAGGAATGAATGAGATGATTTTACGAGAGAGTAAGGAGAAAAATATTCTTGAATATTCAAGAGATATCAAGTCAGCGGCACAAATTTTGCTTGGACTTGTAAATGATATTTTAGATTTGACTAAAATAGAATCGGGAAAGATGGAAATTCAATCAATAGAGTATGATTTAGGAGTTTTATTATGTGATATTTATAGA
>CAZQDT010000287.1:0-2570 GCA_964592005.1 uncultured Eubacteriales bacterium | reverse complement strand
TGAATGCCATTTCATTAGAGTCTACATCATGGTAAGAACCATCGTAACAAGTAGCTTTGATACCTAATACTGGATATCCACCCAAGATACCGCTTTGCATAGCTTCTTGGATACCATTGTCAACAGCTGGGATATATTCTTTAGGAATAGCACCACCAACAACTGCATTAACAAATTCATAAAGCTTGTCTGCATTTGCATCCATTGGCTCAAATTTAACTTTACAATGTCCGTATTGTCCACGTCCACCAGACTGTTTAATATATTTTCCTTCAACATCAACTGCTTTACGGAATGTTTCTTTGTAAGCAACCTGTGGCTGACCTACATTAGCTTCAACCTTAAACTCACGAAGCAAACGGTCAACGATAATATCAAGGTGAAGTTCACCCATACCTTCGATGATTGTCTGTCCTGTTTCTTGGTCTGTATGTGTTCTGAATGTTGGGTCCTCTTCTGCAAGTTTTGCAAGTGCAATACCCATCTTTTCCTGTCCTGCTTTTGTCTTAGGCTCGATAGCGATAGAAATAACAGGCTCTGGGAAATTCATAGATTCAAGAATAACTGGGTGGTTCTCATCACATAAAGTATCACCTGTTGTTGTTATTTTTAAACCTACTGCTGCTGCTATATCACCTGAATAAACTTTTGTGATTTCTTCACGGTGGTTAGCGTGCATTTGAAGAATACGTCCAATACGTTCTTTTTTATCTTTTGTTGAGTTGTATACATATGAACCTGATTCCAATGTACCTGAATAAACTCTAAAGAATGCAAGTTTTCCAACAAATGGGTCATTCATAATTTTGAATGCAAGAGCTGCAAATGGTTCTTCATCTGAAGAATGTTTCTGAATTTCTTCTTCTGTACCAGGAATAGTTCCTTTAATAGCTGGTATATCTGTAGGAGCAGGCATATAATCAATAACTCCATCAAGAAGCTTTTGAACACCTTTCTTCTTGTAAGCTGAACCACAGAATACTGGTATAGCTTCATTATTTATACAAGCTTTACGAAGAGCTGCTTTTAACTGCTCTACTGATGGTTCTTCTCCTTCAAGATACATCATCATAAGTTCTTCATCTGTTTCACAGATACTTTCAATCATATTTTGTCTGTATTCTTCTGTTAAATCCTTCATATCATCAGGAACTGGCAATTCTTCAATTACCTGTCCGATATCATCTCTGTAATAGAAAGCAACATTGTTCATAAGGTCAATAACACCTTCAAAGCTTTCTTCTTTACCGATAGGAAGATATACAGGAATAGCATTTGCTCCTAATCTGTCTTTTATCATAGAAACAACATTAAAGAAATCTGCACCCATAATGTCCATCTTATTAACAAAAGCCATTCTAGGTACTTTATATTTATCAGCTTGTCTCCAAACTGTTTCTGACTGTGGTTCAACTCCACCCTTAGCACAGAATACTGCAACAGAACCATCAAGTACACGAAGTGAACGTTCAACTTCAACAGTAAAGTCAACGTGTCCAGGTGTATCAATAATATTTATTCTGTTGTTCTTCCAATGACAAGTAGTAGCCGCTGATGTGATTGTTATACCTCTTTCTTGTTCTTGAGCCATCCAGTCCATTGTTGCTGTACCTTCATGAGTATCACCCATTTTATGAGTACGTCCTGTATAGAAAAGAATACGTTCTGTAAGAGTTGTTTTTCCCGCATCAATGTGAGCCATGATACCGATATTTCTGGTTCTTTCAAGTGGGAATTCTCTGTCTGACACAATTACTCCTCCTCATATCATTTTATTTTCGCTTAATTTACATAAACCGACGACAAAGCTATTTTGCCGCCGGTTAATCTTTTCAAGTTATTACCATTTGTAATGTGCAAATGCTTTGTTAGCTTCTGCCATCTTATGTGTTTCGTCTTTCTTCTTAATTGTTCCTCCAGTATTGTTAAGAGCATCTAAGAACTCTGCTGCAAGACGTTCTTCCATTGTTCTTTCTGAACGTTTTCTACTTGCTGCTGTCAACCAGCGAAGTGCTAATGTCTGTCTTCTTTCCGGTCTGATTTCCATAGGAACTTGATATGTTGCTCCACCTACACGACGTGCTTTAACTTCTAATACAGGCATCATATTGTTAAGAGATTCTTCAAAAACCTCATAAGCATCTTTTCCTGTCTTTTCAGCCATTATTTCAAATGCACCGTATACTATTTTCTGTGCAACACCTTTTTTTCCGTCCAACATAATTGAGTTTATTAACTTTGTTACAAGTTTACTATTATATACTGGATCTGGCAATACGTCTCTTTTTGATACATGTCCTTTACGTGGCACGTTTCTTCCCTCCTTAAATAAAAATTTAATATCACAGGTACTCGCCTGTTCTCTACGAACAGCACGTTCATGCCTAGTACCGCACAAATCCACCATCTATAAAACAACAGTGATTGTATATTACAAGTACATAGGCTATACTTACTATTATAGGATATTAACTATGCAATAAGTTTTTCTTTATTATTTTTTAGCTTCTTTAGGTCTTTTAGCTCCATATTTGGAACGAGCCTGCATTCTTTTAGCAACACCTGCTGTA
>CAZQDT010000286.1:0-2590 GCA_964592005.1 uncultured Eubacteriales bacterium | reverse complement strand
TTATATTAATTATAACAATAATAATTATATTAATAATCAATCTAATCAATCTAGTAATATTAATATACCCGATGAAAAAACGATTGATACGATTGATAACGCTACATACGCAGAGCTTGTAAAAGAAAATATTTCATACAATTCCTATATGGAAAAATTAAAGGGTGATGATTTAGAACTGTATAAGGAATTATATGCAATAATGTGTGAAGTTATTACTACTAACGATGAAACGGTAAGGATAGGTAAACATAACTATCCATATGAGGTTGTCAAAAGTCAGTTTTTGAAGCTAACAGGAGCTCATTTGGAATATGTTTTAGAGTGCATGAAAAATACCCAAAGTAATATAAGCAATATAAAAGCTTACCTTGTAACAGCACTCTATAATTCAGTAAACACCATACAGAATTATTATCTGCAAAAACAAAATGTTATACCTAAAGAAGAATATATAAAAGCAGTTCCAGAAAAGAATAAGTTTTGCAATTACGAACAAAGAAGTTGGGATTTTGAAGAACTTGAAAAGCTGGAAGCAAGGCTTAATGATGGAATTACTTAAAAATTTTTAAGAAGTAACTGTAAAAAGAAAATTATTAAATTTAGCAATACTCGTACTTTGACAACTGAATATAGAATGGAATGTAGGTTTGAAAAATAATACACATATCAAAAATAAGGAGAGCCAAAATGATTACACATATACGGAACTTTGATACTGATGAAATGTTAAAAGGGTTGGAAGAAATAAAGAAATATACATACAAAAAAGATGATTTAAAGCCACAAGAATTTTCAGAAACATTTTTTAAACATATAACAGAAAAGTTTTTAAATACTGCTGTTGAAATTGGAGAGGTAAAAGAGGAAAGTTTTATAGAAAATTATGGATTACCAACAATACCATTTGTTTCAACTAAAAAAGACATAAGTAGTATTTTATTGAAAATTTTATGCAGTAAAGTAGAGAAAAAAGAAATAATAAACTGTTATAATGGCATAGTTTCCTATTATTGCTACTGTAACAAAAATAAATGTATTGCTTTAGAAAAAGAATTTTTTAAATTGACGTGCAGTGTCTTAAAAGATAAAATAAGAAAAGGAAGATGATGTTAAATGTTTTTCAGGAAAAAATCAAAGAAAAAGAGGAAACTAAAGTTCAGAAAACAGTTAGTGAGCAAAAACAACAGTTTAGAAATATACTGGAATTTGCTAGAGGACTTTTAGACTATGATGATAGGTATAAAGAATTTGAAAAAGAAAATATATATTATTTTATAAAAATGCTTACAGACAAAATGATATATACAAATGCTATTGAATTAATAAAAACACAAGAAGAAGGTAAAGCTTTAAATATTCAAAACTGCTTTCTGAAAAATAGTGCTATCATATATGATGACATTACTTTTAGTCAGTTTTTAAAAGAAAATGTAATTAAAACTCCTATTAGATTTAATTTAGATAGTACCGCCATAATTACAAGTCCTTGGAAATATGAAAGATTACAGAATAATTTTGTAGATATACATAAAGATAAATGGAAACAGTCAGATAGTAATCATTGGGGAATGTTACTATTACCAATGAATTTGTTTATTGTTGAAAATGGAAATCATTCTATTTTTGTTGGTGTTGTAAAGCATTATGGAGAATTTGAAATAAATACTCAAAAATCTTCATATTCTAACAAAGCATATGATTTAAGTAAATTATACGACTATATCTATTGTGATGGAGAATATTACAGAAGAAAATCTGATGAAAGTATTATAGAGCCGGTAAAGAATTTGGAATTTGCCTGTATATTTGAAATAGGCAGGTATATATTACTTTACAAAAAGTCTGAGAAAAAACAAGAAGAGTATAGAAAAGATATAGATTTTGAAAAGCTTCAGAAAGATATTGAAAGAGCCAAAATAGAGTATGAAGTTCTCAAAGAGGTCAGAGCTAAAATGCAGGAACTAGGAATAGATGATGAATTAGTAGTAAAGGTCACAGGAATATAGGCAAAATCTCTTGTTTGAATAATAAATATGTGATATAATTAAACACAGGTAGTTGGTAGTAGGGTGTTATCATCTCACTTTATGCAAGGAAAGTGAGGTGAATGCTTATGAAAAAAATGATAATAAAAGTAATAATCTTTTTAATTGTTTTTATCATAACACTTATCTTTAACGTAGTAAAAATTTATTAAAGATAAAAAATAACACCTTATCTCGCAAATAAGGTGTTATCTTATTACTATAAAGTGAGATGAATATGAGGTCACAACTCATATACTACTAACTACTCTCTTTGCATTTATTATATCATATATTTGAAATTTGTAAACCAGCATTCTCTAATTTTTAGAGAATGTTTTTTATTTAAAATATGCTGGACAACAAATAATTACAATAAATTGACAAAAAAGTCTAAAATATTTATAATTGGAGGTGAAAAAGATGTACAATTTTTTATTTGAGGAGGCTTTTTGGATGGAAACAATAATAGCAGCTTTTATTACAGGTGGAATGACGATAATTGGTGTATGGATTACAGCAAAATTTACATACAATAGTAAAATGGATGAAATAAAAAATGG
>CAZQDT010000285.1:0-2595 GCA_964592005.1 uncultured Eubacteriales bacterium | reverse complement strand
AAATGTGACCTCCTTGCTTGTTTCGTTGGAGTAATCCCCACCGTTCACATCGAAGATAACAGTATAGTTGATTCCTTCTTCGAATCTCCCATGAAGCTGAGTCTCACCCGTGATTTCATATGATGTGAGCGGTGTCGTGAGCCTACTGTCTATGTACCATCCATCAAAGCACAATTTCCCTTCATTCGCGAGACTGGGAAGGAGAATTATCTTGTAATTCATCTTAAATGGTTTTGTCCTCTCCTTGATGGTGAACGACACAGCATTTCTTTCCTTGTTGAGGAGCCAGTGGGAATAGTACCAGTCTTTGTAATAATCAGCAGCAGCATTGAGAACTTCGATGAGGGAGTTGCCTGTGTAGCTCCCAACGGAAACAGTCCCATTCAGTTGGAATGTGGTGCTGTCATAGTTAGATGTGTTGGATTCACTGTCAGGAGTCCCACCTCCATATTTACTGAGGCCACTCAAACTACTTGTAAAATAGCAGGAATTAATGATCGTATCAGAAGAAACATATCCCACAATGCTCCCAGTATATGTTGAATCGTTGGATGAGATCTTCCCTCCACTCACACAGTTCTCAATGGTTGTGTAATAAGTGTATCCAATAATCCCTCCAAGGTACAAACTACTTGATGTTGTTCCATTGTGCGTGATTGTGCCGATGTTGAGGGAGTTGTAGATGTACACTCTCTTTTGGGGTGGATCACCTATAAAATACCCAGCAATCCCTCCAATGGATGAATCGCTGCTCGTACCAGAGTGTGCGACATCTCCATAGTTGGCACAGTTCTTTACAGTGAGGTTGTAGTCAGAAGAAGAAAGATATCCAGCAATCCCTCCAAGGTACAAAGAATAATTCATTATAAGCCCACTTATGTCCCCACCGAAAGAGACACTTCCCATGTTCACACTGTTCTCGATGGTGCAATGTCCATATTCTGCATAGCAATACCCAATGATTCCTCCTGCAAAAGCATCATCAGAGTCATTGAAAGAACTTGTGATAGAGCAAGAAGAGTCGAGGACGACATTCCTGATGATAAGTCCTTCAGAATATCCAAATAAACCAGTATGTTGTAAAGAGGAGTTCATTGTGAGGTTGCTGATCACATACCCTTGTCCATCAAAAGTACCACGGAAACATCTGTGATAAGAAGCGCCAATAGGTTCAAAGGTCTTCCCAGAGAAGTCGAGGTCAGAGTCGAGGAAAACAGTAGTCCCAGTGTAATCAACTCCACTGTTCACGTTGTTTTTGAGCTCTACGAGTCCATTTAAGCTTGTTATCCTCAATTCATTTCCTACAACACCACTTCCAAGAATCGCGAAAGCAAAAACATAAAAAGGCAACTGTTGATAGTAAATTTTAAAACTTAATAAAAAGAAAAGAAAAAATCAAAATCAACGTTTTCGTGTCATTACTTTAATAAAAAACATTTGTTTCTTAAATGAAAAAATCTTTCAGGTGAAATAAAATATTTTTGCCTTTTTTATCTTTTCGTTCCTTTCTCCTTTCTTTTCAGTTTTTTGTTTGTTTTCCTTTTAATTTTATTTTTTAAAATTATTTTATTTATTTATTTATTTATTTAACAGTCTTAAATCTTTAAAAAGTAAAATAAAAAATTATATTTATAAGAATTGACATTTTTATTATTCCCTTAATAGAACCATTCCAAATTTGGGAACAGATGGTGAAAAAATACTAATTCTAAAAATAGAAGTTTTTTAAAAAGCTTAAAATAAACCTTGTGTGAGCCTATAAATAGGGGACTTCCAAAGTTATTGACTGGAGAAGAAACACGCTCTAGTTTCCTTATTTCCATTAACTCTTTTTTTTTTTTTTTTTTTTTTTTTTAGTTATCTTCTTTGGTTAAAATGTGAAATAAAGAAACGATGGATCGCCTTTCGTAAATTCAATATTAGAATAAGGTTAAATGAAAAGAGTTATGTAAACTCTTTTTTATAGGACACTTCATATAAAATCATGAAAGTGGAAACAATAGCAAATCAATAACGTAAATAAAATTAAAATTAAGGCAACCACAGAAAAGATGTGATAATTCATAAGTGATGCAACTTTTGTCAATAATTGTTGAACTAGAGCATTCTTATAAATGACTTTAGAGAATTATGAATACCAAATACTTTTCCAAAAATAAAATCTTTTCCTGCCCTAATGTTTATTTGCTTGTTGTTGATTTTGTTGTTTTATTCTATAGTTGATGATGAAAAGTAGATAATTAATTAATTCGCCTCTTTGAATCTTAATCATACTCTATTGATAAGCTATGGCGTAATTATTCCCTTTTTCTCCTTTTTCTTTTGTTTTCGTTTGATTAAAATGTTATGTTGAGTTTTTCTTTTTAGTTTCTAGGAGTCTTTTATTCAGTGAAATTCTCTTTTTTCATATGCACACAAAAAATGTTCAGGTTATTTTTCTCGAAATTACAAGAATTAACATCTGAATTAAGGAAATTAAAAACAATTATTCCTTCTATTGCTCATAAAAACTCTGAAAAAACTTAAAACGGCAATGACTTTGTTAGTATTTTTTATTTTTTATTTTTCCTTAAGGCGATTGTGTAATTCCAAATA
>CAZQDT010000284.1:0-2617 GCA_964592005.1 uncultured Eubacteriales bacterium | reverse complement strand
TGATGGAACTTTAAACCACGCTTCTCCAGTTGCCATACCTGCTGCCATATCTGTACTTCCAACACCTGTTGAGAATGCTCCTAATGCTCCATATGTACATGTATGTGAGTCTGCACCAATAACTACATCTCCTGCAACTACAAGTCCTTTTTCAGGAAGAAGTGCGTGCTCAATACCCATTTGTCCTACTTCAAAATAATTTTCAACACCTTTTGCTACTGCAAATTCTCTGATACATTTACATTGTTCAGCTGATTTAATATCTTTGTTTGGTGTAAAATGGTCTGGTACGATTGCTACCTTGCTTTTGTCAAAAACTCCATCTACTCCCATTTTTGCAAATTCATTCACTGCAACTGGTGTAGTAACATCATTACCTAACACTAAATCAAGCTTTGCCATTATAAGCTGTCCTGCTTTAACACTTTCAAGACCTGCATGAGCAGCCAATATTTTTTGAGTCATTGTCATTCCCATTTGAAAATCCTCCTATAATTTTATTTAATATATATAAATACTTTGCAATAATCAAAGTAATTTTTTTCTATAAGTATGCCTTAAATTTCTTTTCAACATCTTTTATAAGTTTATATTCTATCGAGTCTACAAGAGCTATCCAGCTTGCCTCTATTATGTCAGTAGAAACTCCCACTGTTGTCCAGCTGTCAATTCCATCAGTAGTATCAATAAGAACTCTTACTTTTGCCGCTGTCGCTGTCTTTGTATCAAGCACCCTTACTTTATAATCCATAAGTCTTATTTGTGCAAGTTCAGGATAAAATACTTCAAGTGCTTTTCTAAGTGCCATATCCAAAGCATTTACAGGTCCATCACCTTCAGCTGCGGTTACTTCTGTTTTTCCATCGACAGAAACTTTTATAAGTGTTGAAGAACTTGGTTTTCCATCTTTTGTAGGTTGTTCTCCTATTATCTTAAAATGTTCAAGTTCAAAAAATGGTTTATATTTTCCTAATTTTTTTCTTACCAAAAGTTCAAAACTTCCCTCTGCACCCTCAAATTGATATCCTTTATATTCCAATTCTTTAAGCGAATCTATTATAAGCTGTGTTTCAGGTGAATCTTTTGTTATATTAGGATTTATCTTTTGAATTTTCGATATTATCGTACTTCTTCCTGCAACCTCTGACATAAGAAATCTTCTTTCATTTCCTACTTTTTCAGGGTTTACATGTTCAAATGATGCTGGTGATTTGCTTACTCCGTCTATGTGCATTCCCGCTTTATGTGAAAATGCCGACTTTCCTACATAAGGTTCATTTTTGTTAAGTTTAACATTAGCTATTTCTGCCATTATATTAGCTGTTGGAGTAAGATTTACCATCTTATCTTCCGGTATACACAAATAATCTTTTTTAATTTGTAAATTTGGTATTATTGTACTAAGATTTGCATTTCCACATCTTTCACCAAAACCTATATATGTACCTTGTATATGTACTGCTCCTGCCTGTACTGCTGAAATACTGTTGGCTACCGCCATTCCTCCGTCATTGTGACAATGTATACCTACATCTGTATTAGGAAATGCTTCTACTACTTTTTTAACTACTTCATATATATCTAAAGGAAACATTCCACCATTTGTATCACAAAGTGCTAAACAATCTGCTCCGCCATCTACTGCGGCTTTAAGTGCCTGCATAGCATATTCAGGATTTGCTTTATATCCATCAAAAAAATGCTCTGCATCAAATACTACTTCTTTTCCATGGTTTTTAAAAAAAGCCATAGTTTCTTTTATCATATTAAGATTTTCTTCTAAAGTAGTTTTTATAATATCTGTAACATGAAAGTCCCAGCTTTTGCCAAATATTGCCACCACTTCTGTATTTGCTGATAAAAGTGACTGTACATTTTTATCTTCTTCTACTTTGATATCTCTACGTCGTGTACTTCCAAATGCCACTAACTTTGAGTTTTCAAGTTTAACTTCTTTAATTTTTTCAAAAAATTCAATGTCTTTAGGATTAGAGCTTGGATTTCCAGCTTCTATATATGAAATCCCCAAAGAGTCTAAAACTTTTACTATTTTTATTTTATCTTCTACTGAAAAAGATATTCCCTCTGCTTGTGCCCCATCTCTTAGGGTAGAGTCAAATATTTTTATCTGCTGCATTGTCCTGAGCCCTCCTATCAAAATGGGCTGTCTGATGAATATTCATCAGACAGGTAATCCCAAATATGTATATTATTTCTCTACTGGTTTTGTCCAGCTCATCATTTTTCTAAGCTCTGCACCAACTTTTTCTAACTGATGTTCACTCTTAATTCTTCTAGTTGAATTGAAGTAAGGTCTGTTTGCAATGTTTTCAGCAATCCATTTAGATGCAAAAGTACCATCTTGAATTTCTTTAAGTACCTGTTTCATAGCTTTCTTTGTATCTTCTGTAATAATTCTGCTTCCTGTTACATAATCACCATATTCTGCTGTATCAGAAATAGAATATCTCATATATCCAAATCCACCCTGATTGATAAGGTCAACTATAAGTTTCATTTCATGGATACATTCAAAGTAAGCACTTTCTGGCTGATATCCAGCTTCTACCAATGTTTCAAAACCTGCCTGCATAAGTGCTGTAACACCACCACAAAG
>CAZQDT010000283.1:0-2625 GCA_964592005.1 uncultured Eubacteriales bacterium | reverse complement strand
GAGATTTAGATGAAATAATGGATACACTTATAACTACTGACCAAGCAGCGAAATTGGCTCAGGCAAATGAGGAATAAAGATATTAATTAAAAATTTTCTAAATAAACTATTCTTGCATTATCTCAAGTTCTATATTAATATATAGTAAGGAGATGTTGGGAATTGGGGAGAGTTCCGTCGGATTTTTCTGATGGAATTTTTTTATGAAAAATGTGGGAAATAAAAATATAGGAGGAAATTTTGATGGAAAAAGTAAGTATTAATTATTTGGCAGTAGTGACAGTTATACTTTTAATTCCAGCCATTATAGTTTATGGAGTATTAGGGTTGGATACAACAAGCAGTACAATGAAATATGTAAAATCTGTGGGTGCAATTTTAAATGATGGAGATTTTACACCTGAAATATTTGGTGGAATTTTGATGGACGATAGTACATCTATTATGCAGGAAGTGTTGTCAAGTAGTGATGATATAACAAATAGAGAAGAATTGATGGAAGCTATTGAACAGTCACAAAATGGATTATATACACAGTATATGAAAAATTTTTATGATATGTATAAAAATAACACAGAAGATTGGCAAAGCCATATGGAATATTTGCAGGAAAATGCACCAGAGGTAATTGATAATTATATTGAAGTTTTTGAAGAATTTGAAAATCAGAATTTGGATATAACTGGATATGAGGTTGCTTGGGAGGTGGGATATGCTTCATGGGGATATGTTGCTGGATATTTGACTTTTGAAGAAGCGGCAGAAATATGTGTAGAAGCAGCTCAAAGACTTCAAGAAAAATTTTCTTCATGGGAAGAGTATCAGAAAAATTTCTTATTGGGAAGTGATTTTAATAGCTGTACTACAATAAGTTATAAAGAAAATCATACCTATATAGAAGAACAATTTGAAAATCTTAAAAATTCTGAATATGAATTTTTTGATATAGATTTTAATGCAGAACTTAATGTTTCTGATATGAATGAAAAATATATTGGAGTAGGAATGGCTAAAGAAGAAAGATGGAAATATTGTATTCCAGTAGCTTTATTAGTTGTATGGCTGGGCTGGATGTTAATACCTTCAAAATTATTTAAAGAAATGGTAAAAAAATCAGATAATAAATTGAAATCAGAAAATTTTGGAGCAAATTACAGTTTTAATACACCTAAAAATCATCTTTGGATAAATTCAAACAGTGGAGAATTGGCAGTAGTGCAGAAATGGAATCCTTTTGAAATTCAGAAATTTACAGCAGATAAGATAGGAAATATTTCTCTTAGTGATGGTGCAACGCCAAATTATGAAACAAAGCAGATAAAGGTAAATTTTGATATAAATGGAACAGCTATGGAGATACCTATATTTGTAGCTAATGAAGTTGTTAGTTTAGATGATGAAGATGTTCAAAAAGCACTTAAAAAAGCTGAAATTTATATGAAAGCACTTAAAGCCGCAAAAGAAAAAGCAGTATTTACAGAAAATTGAATAAAAATTATTTGATTAAAATTAGCAGGCTGTTTATAAAAGTCTGCTTTTAATCAGTTGATAAAAAATAAAATAAGGGGGAGAGTTTTATGTATTTTGAATCACATGCACATTATGATGATGAAGCTTTTAATGAAGATAGGAAAGAACTTATAGAAAACCTTTTAAGTACAGATATTAGATATATAATTAATTCAGCATCTAATATGAGTTCGTCAAGGTCGGGTATTGAGTTGGCTGGTAAGTATCCCAATTTTTATGCAGCTGTGGGAGTGCATCCTCATGAAGTACAGGAATTGACAGAGGAAAAATTTGGAGAATTAGAAGAGTTATGCTCGGCGAGTAAAGTAGTTGCAGTAGGCGAAATAGGTCTTGATTATTATTATGACAAAGAATGGTCAGAACTTCAGAAATATTGGCTTAAAAGACAACTTGAACTCGCTAAGAAAGTTAAGTTGCCTGTTATTATTCATAGCAGAGAAGCGGCTCAAGACTGTTTTGATATAATAAAAGAAAGTAATCTTCCTAAAGAAAGGGCAGGGGTAATTCATTGTTTTTCAGGAAGTGTAGAAATGGCAAAACAATATATAGAAATGGGTTTCTATATAGGAGTAGGTGGAGTGGTAACTTTCAAAAATGCAAAAAAAACGGTAGATGTAGTGGAGGCAATTCCTTTAAATAAAATTTTGATAGAGACAGATTCACCATATTTAGCACCAGTACCAAACAGAGGTCAGCGTAATAATTCACAAAATTTAAAATTTATTGCAGAGAAAATTGCAAGTATTAAACAAATAGAGCCTTTAAAAGTGGCTAAAGTAACTATGGAAAATGGAAAGAATTTGTTTAGAGTTTAAAAAAGTGTTGCATAATTGTTACATTTGTGTTAATATAAATATATAAAAAATAAGCTATAAAATATTTAATATTTTTATAGCTTTTTTTATGAATAAAAAGCTTTTAGTAAAAAAATGAAATAAAAAAGCATATGGAAAACTTTGACAGAAATATATTTGAGTTGTATAATGGCAACAAAAAATAATTAAGATTAAAAATCGTTTTATAGCTTTTTCGGTTTTAACAAGGAGAACACTTGAGTTATTGAAAGTATAGATAAATATATTTAAAAGTGATATA
>CAZQDT010000282.1:0-2647 GCA_964592005.1 uncultured Eubacteriales bacterium | reverse complement strand
TCCACAGGAACAAAAAGATGAATTTATGGGACTTTGGCATGAGTTTGAAGCTAAAAATACAAAAGAATCAAAATTTGCGGCTGTTCTTGATAGATTACAGCCTGTACTCTTAAATTATTCCACAAAAGGAAAAGCATGGCTTGAACATGGAGTGCCATACGAAAAAGTAAGAGAAAAACAGAAAGATGTATTTAATGGACCAAAAGAAATATCTCAATTTTTAGATGAATTATTGAAAGATGCAGTCAATAAAGGATATATAAGAGAAAGATAAATAACAATTTATATAGTTTTTCGTGTCATACTTCTATTGATAATTACATATATATATTTTAGTAATACTTATCAATGGAGGGTTATGATGGAATATTATGACATTTACAGTGATATATCTAAACGTACAAATGGAGATATATATATTGGAGTAGTCGGACCTGTAAGGACAGGAAAATCTACGTTTATTAAAAGATTTATGGATTTGTTTGTTCTTCCGAATATTGAAAACAATTATATAAAAGAACGTACTAAAGATGAGTTGCCACAAAGTGCCGCAGGAAAAACAATTATGACAACAGAGCCTAAATTTGTTCCCAATGAAGCAGTAAAGATAAGTTTGCACGATAATATAGATTTTAATGTAAGACTTATTGATTGCGTAGGTTATATGGTAGATTCGGCAACAGGGGCAATGGAAGAAGATAAGCCAAGAATGGTGAATACTCCATGGTTTGAAGAACAAATTCCCTTTACACAGGCAGCAGAAATAGGAACCAAAAAGGTAATAAATGAACATTCTACCATAGGAATACTTATTACTACTGATGGAAGTATTACAGAAATACCAAGAGAAGATTATATAGAAGCGGAAGAAAGAGCAGCGAATGAACTTAAATCAATAAATAAACCTTTTGTAATGCTTTTAAATACAACTAAACCATTTGCAGCAGATACAGAAAAGTTAAGACAAGAATTGAATGACAAATATGAAGTTCCTGTTATTTCTGTAAATTGTGCACAGTTAAAATCAGAAGATATTAATAATATTCTTGAAAAAATATTATATGAATTTCCAGTAAAAGAATTAAAACTTTATTTTCCTAAATGGGTGGAAACTCTTTCTAAAGAACATTGGCTAAAAAAAGAAATAGTTAAAGCACTTAAAGAAGTAATGAAAAAAGTATATAAGCTTAGAGAATTAAAAAATGTGATATCTTCTTTGGAAGAATATGATTTTGTAAAGAAAGTGTACATAGAAAAGACAGAATTAGGTCAGGGAACTTCTAGAATAGAAGTAAATACAGAAGATGATTTGTTCTATAAAATATTGAGTGAAACTACCTTAATGGATATAGAAAATGAGTATCAGCTTATTTCTACAATAACTAAACTTGCAGAGATAAAAAAAGAGTATGATAAGATAGAATATGCTTTAAGGGAGGTTAAGAGAAAAGGATATGGAGTTGTTATGCCATCAGTAGAAGAATTACAACTTGAAGAACCAGAGATTATAAAACAGGGTTCAAAATATGGTGTAAAGATAAAAGCTTCTGCTCCAAGTCTGCATTTTATTCAGGCAAATATAGAAACGGAAATTGCTCCTATTGTTGGAAGTGAAAGCCAAAGTGAAGATTTAATAAATTATCTTATGAAAGATTTTGAAAGTGACCCTCAAAAGGTATGGGAATCAAATATATTTGGAAGGTCGTTGTATGATATGGTAAATGATGGCTTGCAAAACAAATTATTCCGAATGCCTGAAGATGCACAACAGAAATTCCAAGAAACTTTACAGAAAATTATTAATGAAAATAGCGGTGGATTGATTTGTATAATGTTATAAATAAAATTTTAATAATTATCAGAGGATTGCCATTTTGGCAGTCCTTTATTTTTGCTAAAATTTACAGAGGATTTTGGATTTAGAAGTGTTTGTATATTTTTTTGATAAATTTATTGACAAAAAAAATATATAATATTATAATAAAACATATGTTATATAACACAGTTTTGTATTCTATAAATGGAGAGGAGAAAAGTTATGCCGCCAAAAGCTAAATACACAAAAGAAGAAATTATAGGGAAAGCCTTTGAAATAGCTAAAGGAAAAGGAATAGAAGCAGTAGTTGCAAGAGAACTTGGAAAAGAACTCGGAACATCTTCTTCGCCTATTTTTACAGCATTCAAAAATATGGAAGAGTTACATTTAGAAGTGAGAAAAGTTGCAATGAAAGAATTTGAGTCATATGTTAGTGATGCCTTAAATTATACACCTGCATTTAAATATGTTGGTATGAAGATGATAGAATTTTCTATGAAAGAGCCAAAATTATTTCAACTTATATATATGCGAGAGCATACAGAAAGTCAGACATACGATATGCTTGTAAATGAGCTTGGAGATACAGTGAAAGTATGTATTGAAATTATACAGAAAGATTATGGTTTAAATGATAAAGAAGCTAGATTGTTTTTTGACCAAGTTTGGCTACATACTTTTGGTATATGTGTACTGACGGCTGGAAAAATATGCACACTTTTACCAGAACAAATATCAGAAATGCTTAGTATGGAAGTACAGGGAGCATTAGCGGTAATAAAGTCAGGAAATTTCAAACCTACACCTATCAATAACATAAATAATAGTATT
>CAZQDT010000281.1:0-2653 GCA_964592005.1 uncultured Eubacteriales bacterium | reverse complement strand
TATTCACTTAGGATTTGGAAAAGTTTCATTTGGTGCTGAAAAATTAGCTGAAAAAACAGGAATAGAGATAATAAATTACAAAGATATTAAAAACTTATCCGATTATACAACAATCATATATCTAGGCGGTTTATATGCAGGCGGAGTAAAAGGATTAAAAAATACAATCAAATTAATCCCTTCAACTTCAAATTTAATTATCGTTACTGTCGGTCTGGCAGATGTAACAGACAAAGAAAATACCGATAATATAAAAAAAGCTCTAAGCAGGCAAATACCACCGGTCTTTCATGATAAAGCCAAAATTTTCCATTTGAGAGGTGGCATTGATTATAAAAATTTAAATTTTAAACACTATACAATGATGAAACTTTTATATACCAAAGCCAAAAATATACCTGAAGAGAAAAAAACACCTGAAATAAAAACAATGATTGAAACCTTTAATCAAAAAGTTAATTTTATAGATTATAACAGTTTAGATAAAATTATTGAAGAAATTAACAAATTTTAATCTTATATATTTTTTTAATTAAGAACTTATTTTAAAGAGAAAGGATTTTTAAAATGAATAACAATATAAAACAAATTTTAATAAATCACTTTAACCTCTACCCTCAATCACAAATAACAGATATGGTAAAGCTTCTTTATCAAAATGAATTTGGTGGAGGGCATATGATTTCAGACAGCAGTCAAAGTTTAAATTACTTGAAATCAGAAATAAATAATTTAAACTCTAAAAGCGAAAAAACTTATGAATATATTGGCAATAATCTATGCCGATTTAATTTGAATGCTGTAAAATCTTTAAATTTGGAGTTAAACACATTAAATCAAATGTTTATATAT
Organism: uncultured Eubacteriales bacterium; assembly: GCA_964592005.1. Lineage (GTDB taxonomy): Bacteria > Bacillota > Clostridia > Lachnospirales > CAZQDT01 > CAZQDT01. Next base: position 1,801 of record CAZQDT010000281.1, on the reverse strand, counting down.
ACTGCAAATAATATACATGGAAATACTAAAAACTTTGAAGAAAAATTAAAAATTTTAAGAGAACTTTGTACTGAATTTTCTTTTTCTTTAAATGAATTTGATAATTATTTAACAGAATATAAATCTAAAGGCTATCCTGCTGTAAGCCACAGTGAAATATATAGAAAAAATTACTTACCCTCTTATCGTGTAATAGATTTCAAATTTATAAAATACTTAGACTTATTTTTAAAAATAGATGAACTTCTCAAAAAATATTCTACTGTAATTATCGCAATAGACGGCAAATGCACTTCTGGAAAAACCACACTTGCTAAAATTTTGTCCTCTATTTATAACTGCAATGTATTTCATATGGATGATTTTTTTCTTACCCCAGAATTAAAAACTCCTGAACGTCTTGCAGAAATTGGTGGAAATGTTGATTATTTGCGTTTTAACAAAGAAATTTTATCAAAACTAAAACTTAATATTCCTTTTAAATACCAAGTTTACAATTGCTCTAAACAGATTTTAGATAATTTCGTAGAAATTACACCTAAAAAACTTAATATAGTAGAAGGTGTTTATAGTATGCACCCAACACTTATCAACAATTATGATTTAAAAATTCTACTTACTGTTGATAACAATACACAATCTGAAAGGATTTTAAAAAGAAACGGTGAAGTTATGTGCAAAAAATTTATAAATGAGTGGATACCTCTTGAAAATAAATATGTAGAAACATTAAAATATAAAGATATGTTAATTTTTTAAAACAAAAATGGTCGTTATAGGGCTCGAACCTATGACCCCCTGCTTGTAAGGCAGGTGCTCTCCCAGCTGAGCTAAACGACCAAATCATTGACAAAAGATATGATATCATACAATATATCTTTTGTCAATGATTTTTTCACTTTTTTCTAAATTTTTTGATAATTAATATCAATGAAACTGTTACCATTACTACAATACCTGCTAAAGCCACCAATACACTAATAAAAATATAACTTAAATAAGTAAATCCCGGCATAAACCCATAGCCCTCAAGACTATCAAAATATACTGATAACATAATACCCAAAATTATAATTACTGTATCAATAATATAAAACCACTTTAATTTTTTCATTATCTCTCACCAAGTTTCAAATTAGGAATTGCATTCAAATCCAATCCGCTACGGCAACCTTTGATATATTCATAGTAACCAGCCGCCCCTATCATTGCTGCATTATCAGTACACAATATCGGAGCTGGATAATCCAAACTTAACCCCTCTTCTTCACATCTTTGTTTCATCATTTTTCTTAATGCACTATTTGAGGCAACTCCTCCAGCCATTACTACTTTATTTACTTTCCTTTCTTTAGCTGCTTTTACTGTTTTTTCTACTAAAACTTCCACAACCGCCTGTTGAAAACTTGCTGCTATATCTTCTGGCACTATTTTCTCATTCATCATTTTAGCTTTATTTATATAATTCAAAACAGCAGATTTTATACCACTAAAACTGAAATCATAAGTATCTTCTTCAAGATATACTCTTGGGAAATTAATCGCCTCTGGATTTCCTTTTTTAGCCAATCCATCTACAATAGGACCTCCGGGATATCCAAAACCGATTGCTCTTGAAACTTTATCATATGCTTCACCCACTGCATCATCTCTTGTATGACCCATTATTTCAAATTTATCATAATCAGAAACATAAACCACATGAGAATGTCCACCAGAAACTACAAGACATATAAAAGGTGGCTCTAATTCTTTATTCTGTATATAATTTGCACTTATATGACCTTCTATATGATGAACC
>CAZQDT010000280.1:0-2691 GCA_964592005.1 uncultured Eubacteriales bacterium | reverse complement strand
TAAGGCAGGAGAGTGTCCTTTGGCACTTGTAAGTATGGATAATTGTTCACACAATGGAGAAAAAGTTTATAATGCAGTTATGGCTTATGCAAAAGCTTGGGTAGAGAATAATCTTGTAGAAAAAGAATTTATAGATTATTTGGAAACAAAAGTAAGTTTTCCATGGAGTATGATTGATAAAATAACTCCAAGACCTGATAAGAATGTGTGTGATATGCTTAAATCAGATGAATTTGAAAACAATGAAATAATAATTACGGATAAAAATACATATACAGCGGCATTTGTAAATGCAGAAGAAGCACAGTATTTGGTTATAGAGGATAAATTCCCTAATGGCAGACCTCCTCTTGAAAAAGCAGGAGTAATATTTACAGATAGAGAAACTGTAAATAAAGTGGAAAAAATGAAAGTGTGCACTTGTTTAAATCCATTGCATACAGCACTTGCAGTATTTGGTTGTTTATTGTCATATGACAGTATTTATGAAGAAATGAAAGATAATGAGCTTGTAAAGCTTATAGAAAAAATTGGATATGATGAGGGTATGCCAGTTGTGGTAAATCCTGAAATTATTAAACCGATGGATTTTATTAAAGAAGTGCTAGAAGTGAGACTTCCTAATCCGTTTATGCCAGATACGCCTCAGAGGATAGCAACAGATACTTCTCAAAAGCTTCCTATACGTTTTGGAGAAACTATAAAGGCTTATATTGCAAGAGAAGATTTAGATGTTAAGACTCTTAAATATATACCTCTTGTATTTGCAGGCTGGATTAGGTATATTATGGGAATAAATGACAATGGTGAAATTTTTGAAATAAGTCCAGACCCTCTTTTAAATGAAGTTAAAATTTTTGTTAAAAATATAAAATTGGGTGAAAACAGAGATTATTCTGAAATTTTAAAACCTTTATTAAGTAATGAAAAAATATTTGGAGTAAATTTGTATGAAGTGAGTTTGGCTCAAAAAGTATTAGAATATTTTTCAGAGCTTGTATCAGGTAAAGGAGCAGTAAGAAATACATTAAAAAAATATTTATAATAAGTATCTTTTTTATAGGAAGTAGTTATGTCTACTTCCTAATATTTATTTTTCTTCTTTCGCCAATCGCATATTTATTAGCATTTCCGCCAACGAACCACCATTTTCAGATATTTTAAATTATTTTTTCTAAAAAGACTTGTAAATATGTAAAAAATAGAATAAAATTAATACACTATTTTTATAGGAATTGTTGTATTTGTGGAGGAAGATAAAAATGACAGTAAAACAATATTTAGAAAAATCACCACTTGTATTTGATGGTGCTATGGGTACATATTATGCGGCAATTAAGCACAATGTTGGAAAGTGTGAGCTTGCAAATATTAATGACCGAGAAACTGTTTTGAAAATACATAATGAATATATACGGGCAGGTTCAAAAGCAATTAAAACTAACACTTTTGGTGCAAATAAAATTTCACTTGAAGCAGATTTCTCTTTAGTAAAAAAAGTTGTACAAGAAGGTTATAAAATAGCCTTAGAAGCAGCAAAAAGTAAAAAAGTCTTTGTATTTGCAGATATAGGACCTATTTTAGAATATGAAAAAGAAAATATTTTGAAAGATTATACAGATATAATTGATGTATTTTTAGAGTTGGGAGCAGAAAATTTTTTGTTTGAAACTTTTAACAGTTGTGAATATTTGCCTGAATTGTCAGCTTATATAAAAGAAAAAAATCCACAATCATATATAATAACTTCGCTTGCAGTTTCACCAGAAGGATTTACAAGACTTGGTTTTTCAGGTAAAAAAATATTTGAAAAGTTAAAATCAATAAATGAAATAGATGCTGTAGGATTTAATTGTATTTCGGGACCATACCATTTATTACAATATATCAAAAAAATGGAAATAGAAGATAAGGCAGTTTCGATAATGCCAAATGCAGGATATCCAACAGTTATCAGCAATCGAACTTTTTTTGATGGAAGTGAAGGATATTTTGCAAAACAAATGCTTGAAATTGCCAAATCAGGTGTAAAGATATTAGGAGGTTGTTGTGGAACTACTCCAAAACATATATCAGATACTGTAAACGCTTTGAAGAATTTTTCGGTTTCTGATATAGAAAACAGTATACAAGTTCAAGTTTCAGAAGATAAAAAAGAGAAAAAAGAAAGTATACTTATTGAAAAAATGAATATAGGAAAAAAAGTAATAGCAGTTGAACTTGACCCGCCATTGGATACAGAAATAGATTTTTTTATGGAAGGAGCAAAGAGGCTTAAAAAAGTAGGAGCAGATGCTATAACAATAGCAGATTGTCCGATAGCAAGGGCAAGAATGGATAGCAGTTTATTAGCGTGTAAATTAAAAAGAGAGTTAAATATAACACCTATACCACATATGACCTGTCGTGACCGTAATATAAATGCTACTAAAGCATTACTTTTGGGTTTAAATATGGAGGGAGTAAATAATGTACTTGTCGTTACAGGTGACCCTATACCATCAGCACAAAGAGATGAAATAAAAGCTATGTTCAGCTTTAATTCTGCTATTTTGGCAAATCATATTTCTACACTTAATGAAACTGTTTTTAAAAGTCCTTTTAATATATGTGCAGCTTTAAATGTAAATGCAGTAAATTTTGAACATCAGCTTAAACACGCACAAAATAAAATAAAAAATGGTGTAACTA
>CAZQDT010000279.1:0-2704 GCA_964592005.1 uncultured Eubacteriales bacterium | reverse complement strand
TCAAATTTTCAATGCAAACAAGGATTTTTATTTGTTAAAAGCTAAACTTCTGATAATTATATTAAACTATGGATTAATTTAAAAAAAAATGTTATACTTTAAATGTTTAATAATTTTTTGATTTGGGAGGTTTTGGTATGGAACTTGTAAAAATAAGTGATGGAGATTATTCAACATTATTAGGAATGAATGGAGGTTGCCCTGAAAGTCCTGATGGAAAGCATATTGTCTATGCAAGAAAAAAAGCTTTAAGCGGTCCTGATAAAACTACTGAAATTTATATTTGCGACAGGGATTTAACTAATCATAGAAAAGTATTTGAAGTGCATTGCGGAAATCATAATGGACCATCTGCTTCTTTTATAGATAATGAAAGAATTGTATTTAGAGGTGGAAGTGATTTAAAAGAAAGTATTTTTTACATATATAATATTGTCGAAAATAAAGTGGAATTTGGACCTATTTTTGGTAAAGAAAGTCATTGTGCTGAAAAGCATAAATTCCCATTTAGTATAACACCAAGACAATTAGGCAAAAATCCTCAATATCCTCAGATAGATGAGGTGGCAGTCTATGAGCTTGATTGTGATACTGGAGAAGTTAAAAAGATTATGTCTTTGGAAAAAATGAAAGAATATTTAGAAAGTTTAGGTTACAAAACGACTGAAATGACGACATCTGTAAGTCACGTTCAATATAATCCGGATGTTACATCTGTAATGATGAGAGTAGGGTTGGCAGATAAAGATGCTGTACTTGTAGGTTATGATATTGCAGACGGAACATATCATCTAATTCCTAATAAGCCGGTTCATCAGCTTTGGTTTGATAATGATACATATATGGCGGTATATCAGTATCATGATGGCACAAGATGGCATATGGATAAAAGTAGAATTAACAGATATTCTAAAGATGGAGAAATTATTGAAGTATTGGGTGGAATAGGCAATCACGTAGATGGTTCTCCTGATAGACAGTATTTTACAGGAGATAGTATGTATCCTGATGAAGTAATAAAGGTGTTTTTGTATAAAAGAGGACAGGTAGAGCCTATCGCAGAACTTGATGCACATACTTTCTATAAATGTGCTTGGGAATTACAGATACATTCTAATCCAAGTTTTTCAAGAGATGGAAAAAGAATTTATTTCAATCGTCCTGTAAGTGAAGAAAAGACACAGGCGGTTTATGTGGATATATCAGAATTTGTGGAGGAAAAATAAATTGGAAAAAGAAGATATACATATAAATCAGGCAATAATTCATATATTGGACTCATCGGTACTTGTACCAGTGTTGTCTGATACAGAACTTGAACTTGATAGTGAAGTTAGGGATTTTATAAAAGGACATATATTTAAAATACTTTCAAGTGATGATTTTAAAGAGTGCTTTTTTCAGGAAGAAGACAGTGTTGTATATACACAGATTAGAAATTATACGAAAGACAATTTTGTTGCAGCAAGTAAAGTAATGGCGGAAAATTTGTTTGAAATTATGAAATCTAATGTTGAGATACCTTCAGCAGATTTATTAATATCAGTATTTGAATTGTTTAATAAACAATATATGGCACTTTTGAAGATGAATTATAAATCTTCTTATATCCATTATGTAGAATCGGTGGAAAGCGAAACCATAAATTCTATTATTAAACAAAGGGCAGCGTTGCCGACAGATAGCCAAAAATTAGATGAAGCAGTAATTATAGATTTAAATGATTATTCAATAAAGATTTTAGAAAAAAAGTATCCAATAAATGGACAAAAAGAGAATTATTTGTCGCTTCATTATTTGCAGTGCAGTGGAAATCTTTCTGCTAAAACAAAATTAAATATTATAAACAAAACAGTTGAACAAATCAACAAAAAATATTTTAATGATGATGTGGAACAGAAGATTGAAGTAAAAAAAGCTATAATTGAAGAATATGAAGAAACAGGAAGTATAGTAGTAAATACTTTGGCAGATAAAATATTTGAAAAACAACCGGAAGTAAAACAGGAATTTAAAGAAAAAATAGAAAAATATGGTTTTGAAGATGAGCCGGTAAGCTGTCAGACAAAGACAGCAACTAAAAAGCTTGAAAAACAAATTATAAAAACTCAGACAGGAATAGAAGTAAATATACCGGTAGAACAGTATGGTAATAAGGAAGCAATAGAATTTATAACAAATGCAGATGGCACGATTTCTTTAATTATTAAAAATATTTATGGAATTAATTAAGGAAAAATCCGCACAAAATTAAATATTGTATTATATGGATTTTAACCGAATAAACTGTGAATTAGTTGTTGGGTTATGAGTAATTAGCGAGTTTGCATTATGAATGTATAGTTGTTTGGTATAAGGAGTGTTATAAGTAAAAATTTTTAATTGGAGGCTGTTATTTTGCAAAAAGATGAGTTTATTGAAATTGATGAAACAAATTTAAAGTATATAAAGCTGTTAGCAAAACAATATCCTAATATTTCAGCGGCTTGTACTGAAATAATAAATTTACAGTCTATTTTGAATTTGCCAAAAGGTACGGAACATTTTATATCAGATGTGCATGGAGAAAATGAACCTTTTAGCCATGTTTTGAGAAATGCATCAGGAGTTATAAAAAATAAAATTGAGGAAATATTTGGGAATAGCTTGAGAAATTCTGAAAAGAAAGCACTTGCTACTTTGATATATTATCCTGAACAAAAAT
>CAZQDT010000278.1:0-2748 GCA_964592005.1 uncultured Eubacteriales bacterium | reverse complement strand
TTTGGAAATTATCATAATCGCCTACATAACGTGTCAATTTACCATTCTCTATATGATAAATTAAATTAATTACACTGTTCAAAAAAGGTATATCATGCGATATAAGTATAAAAGCATTTTCATAATTCTGTAAAAATCTTTTAAGCCATTCTATATGCTCCTCATCAAGATAGTTTGTAGGCTCGTCTAAGAGCATTATATCAGGATTTTCAAGCAATAATTTTGCCAAAAGTACTTTTGTCCTTTGCCCACCGCTCAAATCATCTACATCTCTATCAAGCCCTATATCTTTTAAACCTAAACCACCTGCTATTTCTTCTATTTTAACATCAATAGTGTAAAAACCACTATGGTCAAGGATTTCTTGAATAGTCCCCATATCCTCCAACAGCTTTTCCATTTCATCAGGTTCACACTCTCCAAGTTTTTCACCTATCTTAAATGTTTCCTGTTCAAGTTCAAATAAATAAGAAAAGGCACTTCTCAATACTTCTCTTATAGTCTGCCCCTTTTGAAGCTGTGCGTGCTGGTCCATATAACCTACACGTACTCTGTTAGACCATTCTATTTTACCCTCATCAGGTATAAGCTTTCCTGTGATAATATTCATAAATGTAGATTTTCCCTCACCATTTGCACCGATAAAACCTACATGTTCACCTTTTAAAAGCCTAAAAGATACATCATCAAGTATCATTCTATCTCCAAAACCATGATTTACATTTTTTACTGTTAAAATACTCATTTTTTTCTACCTTTCCTAATTATTAATTAAAGTCAAATTCATCTTCATCTTCGTCTTCATCATCCCAGTCATCGTCCCAATCATCATCCTCAAAACCAAAGCCAAAATCATCTTCTTCATCAAAGTCATCATCATATTTTTCAAGCCATACATAGCAACACATTGCTTCTTTTGTTCCTATAGGCTTCATTTTCACTATTTCCCATCCATCTTGCAACAACTTATCTAATTCTTTAAATTCCAACATACCTGCTCCAGAATAATATCCACCTAAACATACTATTTTTTCCATAACAAACAACTCCCTCTAATTTTATTTTTGTTCCTTGATAAGACCCTGTCTATATGCCATCAAAAGCATTTTTAAATCATTTATCTGATATTTTATATCCTTTCCAATATCCGTATCTTCTACATGTTTCCTTTTTATGGCATGTTCAAGTACCATAATTGATGAAACTATATCTGTTCCCTTTTCTATTGCCGCCGCAGTAGACTCAAAAGGCTCATGCGACATAAGCTTTAATCCCCATGAATCATAAGTAAGTGTATACCCAGCTATTCCCGTCTGTTTTTGGTATGCTTTAGCAAATCCACCATCTATGACCAAAAGTCTACCATTTGCCTTGATAGGACTTTCGCCTTTTTTTACTTTTACAGGGACATGACCATTTATAATATGCGATTTACTTGGCTCAAGACCAAATTCTTCAAGTATTTTATTACAGGTAATTTCTTCATCTCTCCATTGATAATAATAACTTTGTTCTTCTTTATATAATTCACTATCATCTATAAAACATCTTTCAAAAGTAGTCATTCTGTCTTTACCATAAAGAGGGGAATCCGGACCACACCACAAAAACCACATTAAATCCATTCCATTTTGTTTTGCCATAAGATTTGTTGTATTAAAATACCCTTCTCTTGCAATACGTTCCAGTTTGTCCAAAAGTTTCTTTCCTTTGTACTCTTTCCCATCTATTTTCATAACTTTAAATTCTCTGTTTTCGTCCATAGGTACACAACCATGATATAAAAGATTTGAATTATATATAGTATATAGACTTCCTTTTGAAAATAAAAATCTTACATGTTCTTGAAGTCTGCTACTGTTCACAAATGAACTCACCAATTTTTCCAAAACATCTTTTTCCTCATCTGTAAGACTGTATGGCGATTCAGGATTTATTGTTGGAAAAAAAGTATCATTAAGAGGATAATTATTTCCATTAATTTCTATTGTACCTTTTTCAAAATTTATTTTATGCAGTAAAAGACTATTTTCCATATTATATTCAGGATGTCTTTTTACTATATCATATTCCACCTTAAATTGAATAATCGTTATTGCTTTATTCATCTGTGCTATAAGCCTTGCTTCATTAGATGCAATATCTGAATTATTTTCAGTCATTAAAGGCATAAAATTTGTACATGGGTCATTTTTGTAAAATTCCATTGCAAAAGTTGCCAAAGGTATAAGGTTTATTCCATAATCTTCCTCTATCGTCTGAAGATTATTATATCTTGCAGATATTCTTATAACATTACATATACAAGCTTCACTTCCTGCCGCTGCTCCCATCCAGCTTATATCATGATTTCCCCATTGCACATCTATCGAATGATAATTCATAAGAGTATCCATAATTATAGCTGCTCCCGGCCCTCTGTCATATATATCACCGATTATATGAAGTCGGTCTATTGCAAGTCTTTGTATAAGCTTAGACATTGCTATAATAAAAGCATTCGCCCTGTCAAGCTGTATAATTGTTTCTATTATTTCATTATAATATTCCTGCTTATTCCTTTTTTCTCCATCTTCATGGATAAGTTCTTCCAGAATATATTTAAAATCTTCAGGAAGTGCTTTTCTTACTTTAGAACGTGTATACTTTGAAGAAACCGATTTACATATCTGAATAAGCCTAAAAAGAGTAATTCTATACCAATCCTCTATATAAGGTTCTTCTTTTAAAACTATGTTTAATTTTTGT
>CAZQDT010000277.1:0-2764 GCA_964592005.1 uncultured Eubacteriales bacterium | reverse complement strand
CTGCGACTTGAGCAGAAATTTTGTTTCCTTAAATATTGAATTATATAATATAATTTAATTTTATTAAAATACAAAATCTTCTACGACTTGAGCAAAATTTTTACTACTTGCATCATTGCTTTATATAAATTTGTATTGAATTTTTGTTCATGCATTTTTCGTGCAAATATTTTCATTAAAAGTAAGTTCATATAATAAATTAAAAAAGAGTTGTTGCACTAAAAAATAATTTTTTGCAACAAACTCTTTCTTTATAATTTTTATCTTCCAAATGGATTGAAATAATAATTAAAATAATCATTAAAGAAATCATAATAATTGTTATATCCATTAGATGGTGTTGACTCTTCTTGTTGTGTACTTGAATTTGTCTGTGTTTCTTCAGTAGTTGTACTTTCCTGAAGTGCTGCAACTGTTTCTTTTGTCTGACCATTTCTTATATATTTTATAGTTACATTATCGCCTACTTTATGCTGTTTTATAAGTTGTGTAAGCTGTTCCATAGTAAAAATTTTTTCACCTTCAAATTCTACTATAACATCACCTTTCGCAAGTCCTGAAATACCAGCGGCACTACCTTCTGTAACACCTGCTACATATACTCCCACAGGATAATTCCATACCTCTGAAATTTCTTCTGTAACTGTTATACCTCTTACTCCTAATAATGGTCTTGAAATATATCCTTTACTCATCAATTCTTCAATAATAGGTTTAGCTATATTAGTAGGTATTGCAAATCCCATACCTTCTACACTTGAGTCAGAATATTTAACTGTATTTATACCTACAACCTGACCTTTTGAATTTACTAAAGGACCACCGCTGTTTCCTGGATTTATTGCAGCATCTGTCTGTATCATTGTAAGATTTCTATCATCTACTTGTATTACTCTATCAAGTCCGCTTATTATTCCTTGTGACATAGAATTGCTGAATTGTTCACCTAAAGGATTACCTATTGCTATCGCAATCTCACCTATCTCAAGTTCACTGGAGTCACCAAACACTGCTACTACAATGTTTGAAAGTGTTTCTTGTTTCATTTTTGATTTATCTACAGATAAAACAGCTAAATCTGTCTGCTCATCTGCTCCTACTATATTAGCTTCAACATTTTCTCCTCCATTTAATGTAACAACTACTTTTGTAGCATTTTCAACTACATGGTAATTTGTAACTACATAAACTTTATCAGAAGCATTCTCAAATACAATACCAGAACCTGAAGATGTACTATTATATGAAGACCTATTAAAATAATCAGGAGTTGTTATCGTAGTTGTTATACCTACTACTGCTGGAGATACTGCTTTATATATTGACACTCCTGGCGCTACACTTGTAGTTTCTGTCTTAGTATTGACTTGTACAACATTATTAATATTATTGGTATCATCACCATTATTTGCCTGTATTGTTTGAGAATTTTCAGTTTCTTTACTTTCAAGCATTACTGCTACTTTATCAGCCAAAGGTTTTGAAACCTGAAATCCAACACCTATCATAGGACCACCTACAAGACTTGCAACCAATACACCCGCTATAAATCGTTTAAAGCCTGAATTATCTTTTTTAGTTTTTTCATTTAACACTGTTTCTGTGTAAAAAACATTTTTTTCTTTTGAAATATTCTCAGCTTCCATTTCTGTTTTGGTTGTTTTTTCATCAAATTCTTCAGCTTTCACTTCTGAATAAGTTTCTTTCATTCCTTCTTTTACATCAACTTTTTCTTTCTCTTCTTTCTTTTTCCCTGCGGAAGTTATATCTATGTAACTTCCCTCTATTATATCTTCTGGATTTAATTCAGAACCATTTATTCTCTCAGACATATTTTTTCCTCCTTATTGAAATAGCTTTTATTTTTTTCTCTTCTTTTTCTTTATACTTATTCTACACAATAATTTTGAATAAAATATGAATATATTGTAAACTTTAGATTTCTTTTAAAAATTCTTTCCATTATTTTTTCTTCGCCTGCTTATAGGACGTGGTATTCCTTTTTTCTTGTAGTAAAGTTCTATAAGATTATCAATAAATTTAAGTATTGCTGATACTATCATAAACACAATTATAAAAAACAATATAAATATTGCTGCCGCCACTACTGCAAGAAGTCCAAGCTGCCAAAGTGGTGTATCTAACATTGTTTCTACTGCTATAGCATCTACATTAATAGAAGTAGTTGCTTCTACTGCACTTGTTAAAAACATTTAACTTTCCTCCTCTTTGATAAAACATATATAAATTATAATTAGCCATTAAATTTTATTAGACTTTAAAAATATAAAATACCATATCATTTTGAAACATCTTTATCTTCATTTTCAATATCTCGCAATAACTGCTCGCATTCACTGTTTCTTAATGCACGTTCAATTGCATCAAATAATTCATTCATTACCGGAGGTTTTAAAAAATAATTTTTTGGTTTCAAATCCAAAACTTCCATAATATGGTCTTTGCGTGAGTTTCCTGTAAGAAAGATAACTGGTACATATTTAAATCTTTCCTCTGACCTTATCATTTCCATCATCATTTTTACATTACATATAGGCATATCATAATCCAATATCAATAAATCTGGCTCTTTTTTCCCCATAATAGTCATTGCTTGTGCTACAGATATTGCTACCGATACTTGATACCTTACCTGTAAAATTTCTCTCATATTTCTTAAAAAAACAGCATCATCATCTACCATTAAAATATGTTTCCTACTATCTACATTTCTTTCATATTCTTCCTCAAGTTCTTTCACATC
>CAZQDT010000276.1:0-2778 GCA_964592005.1 uncultured Eubacteriales bacterium | reverse complement strand
ATGACAAATAGGTTCAAAAGTTTGACTTTTGAACCTATTTGTCTACAAACTGAGAACTTCATAAAAGAAGTTCTTTTTTTATTAGTCTTGTGAATATGGCATTAAACAGATATGTCTTGCTCTCTTAACAGCTGTTGTTAAAGCACGCTGATGTTTAGCACAGTTTCCTGTAATTCTTCTAGGAAGAATTTTACCTCTTTCAGATACATATCTTCTTAATTTTGCAATATCCTTGTAATCTATGCTTTTTACGCTATCTGCACAAAAATTGCAAACACGTTTTTTTCTACGACCACGCTTTTTATTAATCATTTTACAATCCTCCTTCTTAAATATTAGAATGGCAAATCTTCATCATCTATGTTTTCATCTATTGGGAAAAATCCTTCCGCATTAGACTGAGTCGGTGCTGACGGAGCTTGAGGTTTTGGAGCATTATCATAACTGTTTACACTGCTTCTATTTGCTTCAAATGAACTCTTACTTTCAGCAAAATGTTGTTCTTCTATAACAACATCTGTTGACCAACGTTTTTGACCATTTTGGTCATCCCATGAACTGACTTGCAATCTGCCAACCACAGCAACCATTTGTCCTTTTTTAAAATATTTCTCTGCAAACTCTCCGGCTTTACCAAACGCAACACAATTTATAAAATCTGCATCTGCTTCACCATCACGTTTAAATCTTCTATTAACTGCAAGTGTATATCTGGCAACTGCCACTGGCTCTGCACTCTGTGAATATCTAACTTCTGGGGCTCTTGTAAGTCTGCCCATTAATATTACTTTATTCATTAACACACTCTCCTTAAAAAAGACTACGCATCCTGACGAATAATAAGATAACGAAGTACATTATCCATAATACGTACACGAGATTCTATTTCAGCTGGAACTGTTGGTTCTGCAGCGAAAGTTGTAAAACTAAAGAAACCTTCTGATTGTTTTTTGATTTCGTAAGCTAATTTTCTCTTACCCCAATCATCAACTTTCTCTACTGTACCACCAAATCTTGTAATAAGCTCTTGAGCTTTTTCAAATGTAGCTTTTCTTACTTCTTCATCAACATTTGCACTAAGTACAAGACCTAATTCGTATTTGTTCATATCTACACCTCCTTTTGGACTATGGCCCTCTTACTCAAAAGAGAGCAAGGACATTTAAACTACAATTTGAGATTATAACATAAAATTATTATCTTGACAAGCTTTTTTTCATAATTTTTTTCAAAATCTCTGTTGCCAGATTGGGTAACAAGCAAATTTTTATTTTTCAACCTTTATACCCCATATCCTCTTTTAAATTTCCATTCTCTATTTCTCCCCTGCCAAGTTCATCACATCGTTCATTTTCAATATTATTTGCATGACCTTTAACCCACACAAATTGTACTTTGTGTATTTCTAAAAGTTTTAAAAGCCTTTCCCAAAGGTCTATATTTGAGGCAAACTCTGTTTTATTTCTTTTCCAACCATTTGCTTTCCATTTTTTTACCCAACCTTTTTCTATTGCATCTACCACATATTTTGAATCACTGTAAAGTGTAACTTCACAAGGCTGTTTTAATGCTTCCAATCCTTTTATCACCGCTAAAACTTCCATTCGGTTATTAGTAGTAAGCTTAAAACCTTCAGATAATTCCTTTCTATTTCCATTATATAACAGAACTACTCCATAACCGCCCGGTCCCGGATTCCCTGAACACGCACCATCTGTATATATTTCTACTTTTTTCACAAATTTTCTACTCCTTTATTTTAACAATTTTTAATTTAAAGTTTTTGTATTGATTTAATATTGAATTTATTTTATAATTGAATTTAATATATAAATTCAATTATTTAGGTTACAAAAATTTTTGCTTAAAACCGTGCAAAAAGTTTTTGTATTGATAATATTGAATTTAATATATAATAATTTTGATATTTTGACAAGGAGGATTATTAAATGTTTGAAGGTTTTTCAGATAAAGCCATTGACTTTCTTTGGGGAATTAGTTTAAATAACTATAAAAGCTGGGTAGATGAACATAGACAAGAATATAAAGATTATGTAGTTGAACCTATGAAACTTTTAGCTGAAGAAATAACTCCATTTATAAATGAACTTAACAAAGATATTCCCTGTAATTATACTATTTCCCGTTTAAACAGAGATTTACGTTTTTCAAAAAATAGACCTCCTTACAAGGAGTCCTGTTGGTTTACTTTAAAACCAGATGTTCCAGATTGGAAAATTCGTCCGGTTTATTTTTTTGAACTTAAAGCAACTGAATATTTTTATGGTATGGGATATTATTGGTGTGAACCTTCAACTATGGCTACTTTTAGGAAATATGCTGATGAACATATGAAAGAACTTGAAAAAATAGTTAAAATTTACAAATCCCAAAATTCTTTGATTTTATCAAGCGAAAAATACAAGAAAAACTTTAATCCTGAACTTCCACCAGAGATATCCGAATGGTACAATAGTAAAAGTATTGACCTTATGGCTCATGTCCCTATAAATGAATTGGTATTTTCAGCTGATTTATCACAAAAACTAAAAGATGATTTTAAAGCAATCAACGAAATTTACAGATATTTGTGGAAAATTCACAGACAAAATTAAAGTGCATACATCTGCACTTTAATTTTATTCTAAAATTTTGACAGGTTCACCATCTGTAATCAAAATTATTGTAAGCCTGTCTTTTAAAAGAATTTTTTCAAGTAATGTCAAAAAATCAAATTCCAAGGGGATTTCTCTATTTTTATGTCTATCTTTATGTGGC
>CAZQDT010000275.1:0-2787 GCA_964592005.1 uncultured Eubacteriales bacterium | reverse complement strand
AGTAAAATTGATAATTAAATGCAAAGAATAATTATTCGTGCGTTTTTCCTGTGTTATTATCAAAAATTTGTTGACATTTAAAATTTTTAATGATATCATTATTTATAAATAAGGGAGTAATCGGCGTAAAACGTAATAAAGTCAACATCATGGAAGGTATTCTTTCTGGCTTTATTTTAAATGATAAGACTTATCTGCTATTATATATAGCAGATAAGTCTTTTTTATAGGTTAATTTTAATATGCCTTTATTCTCAAAAAATAATTTAATAGGAGGATTTTTATGAAAGACTACTTAAGCACTATCGAAGATGTACTCAAAGAACGGAAAAGTAATGAAAATGGTTTATCATCTGCTGAAGCCTCTAAAAGACTTGAAGTCAATGGAAAAAACAAACTCATTGAGGGTAAAAAACCTACCTTACTTCAAAGATTTTTAGCTCAACTCGCTGACCCAATGATTATAATATTAATTGTTGCCGCTGTGATTTCAGGTATTACCGCTGTTTATTCCGGTGAATCTTTTGCTGATGTAATTATCATTATGATTGTAGTAATCCTCAATGCTGTTTTGGGTATGCTTCAAGAAAGTAAAGCCGAAAAAGCCATTGAAGCTTTGCAGGAAATTGCTGCCGCTACTTCTAAAGTAATACGTGACGGAAATCAAGTCACAATAAAAAGTGAAGATTTAGTTGTAGGTGATATTATAATTTTAGAAGCTGGAGATTCTGTTCCTGCTGATGCACGTATTATTGAATGTGCAAGTATGAAAATCGAAGAAGCCGCTTTGACTGGTGAATCTGTTCCTGTAACAAAATTAATAGATGTACTTACATGTGAAAATAATAAAGATGTCCCTCTTGGTGACAGAAAAAATATGGTATATATGGGAAGTACAGTTGTGTATGGTCGTGGACGTGCCGTTATAACAGCTACTGGTATGGATACAGAAATGGGTAAAATTGCCGATGCACTTGATAAAGCCAAAGACGGAGAAACGCCTCTTCAGATTAAGCTTAATCAGTTAAGCAAAATTTTAAGTTTTCTTGTAATAGGAATATGTATAGTTATCTTTGCTATCAACTTAATAAGAGGTGGCTCTGAAAGTTTACTCGACACATTTATGGTAGCTGTAAGTCTTGCAGTAGCTGCTATTCCTGAAGGTTTGGCAACAGTAGTAACTATTGTACTTTCTATTGGTGTTACAAATATGTCTAAAGCAAATGCTGTTATCCGTAAACTTACAGCAGTGGAAACTCTTGGTTGTACACAAGTTATATGTTCTGATAAAACAGGTACACTGACACAAAACAAAATGACCGTAGTAGGTTATTCAAGCTGTGACCAAAAATTACTCGCACTTGCAATGGCATTATGTAGTGATGCTGAACTTGATCAAAACAATAATGCAATAGGTGAACCTACAGAATGTGCTTTGGTAAACTATGCTTATTCTCTCAATCTCAATAAAAATCAATTAAAAAATGCTTTTGTAAGAATAGGTGAAGCTCCTTTTGATTCAATGCGTAAAATGATGTCTACTGTTCATAAACAGACTGACGAAATTATCCAATTTACAAAAGGTGCTCCTGACGAAGTATTAAAATTATGTTCTACTGCCTTAGTTGATGGCAAAGAAGAACCTATGACAGAAAAATTAAAATCTGAAATATTAGCTGAAAACAAAACTATGGCAGACAAAGCTCTTCGCGTCCTCTGTGCTGCCTATAAAAGATTAGACAAAGAACCAGAAAATTATGATGCAGATAAAATAGAAAATAATTTATGTTACATCGGTTTAACTGGTATGATTGACCCTGTAAGACCTGAAGTTAAACCTGCTATTGATAAATGTCGTGAAGCTGGAATTAAACCTGTTATGATTACAGGTGACCACAAAGATACTGCTATTGCAATAGCTTTAGAACTCGGAATTATTCAAAGCCCTGAGGAAGCTATGACAGGAAGCGAACTTGATTCTATCTCTGATGAAGAACTTTCTCAAAAAATCGAAAATTTTTCTGTATATGCACGTGTTCAACCCGAGCATAAAGTACGTATAGTAAATGCTTGGCGTGCAAAAGGCAAAATTACTGCTATGACAGGTGACGGTGTAAATGATGCTCCTTCTATTAAAAACGCTGACATCGGTGTAGGTATGGGTATTACAGGTACTGATGTTACAAAGAATGTAGCAGATATGGTACTTGCAGATGATAATTTCGCAACTATTGTTTCAGCAGTAGGTGAAGGTAGACGTATATATGACAATATAAGAAAATCCATACAGTTTTTATTGGCTTCTAACTTATCTGAAGTATTATCAATTTTTATTTCTACTTTACTTGGATTTACAATCTTAAAACCTGTACATCTTCTTTGGATTAACCTTATTACAGACTGTTTCCCTGCTTTAGCACTTGGTATGGAACAGAATGAAAGTGACATTATGAAACGTGCTCCTCGTGATTCAAAAGAAGGAATTTTTGCAGGCGGAATGGGATTTGATGTAGTCTTTCAGGGTACAGTAGTAACATTAATTACACTTGCTGCATATTTTATTGGACATTACATGGAAGCTGATGTATGGGAAATAGCTAACAGTGCTGATGGAATGACAATGGCGTTTTTAACATTATCTCTTGCTGAGATATTCCACTCTTTTAATATGAGGTCTTTAAGAAAATCTGTTTTTAAACTTAATACCCACAACATTTTCCATTGGGGTGCTATGATTCTTTCATTTGTTTGCACAACAGCAGTAATTTATATACCATATTTAGCAAA
>CAZQDT010000274.1:0-2814 GCA_964592005.1 uncultured Eubacteriales bacterium | reverse complement strand
TTTCTTTAAATAATATAATACCAAAAAATGTTCCAACGACAATTAACACAAAACATATTACATATGTATACCATTTCATAGAACCACCACCTTATATTCGTTATTTGTTGCATTTAAACCATAATCAAACGTTATACCATTTGAATGTTTTAACGTTTGTAGTTTTGTGTTATATAATGCTTTTTCTAGCAAATAAAATGTTTGATTTTCGCCAATAATTGTTAATGTGTCAATTTCAAAATCTTCAAGTCCGTTATAGTCAAAACCAACAATATTTATTTCATTATCTAAAAGATATTGTGCTTGCAAATCGAGTGTAATGTTCACTTTTACTCGTGGCATTTCCGCAAACATAGTTTTTGTGTCTAAACTTAAACTTGCAAAATAACCTTTATATATTTCACTATATCTATAAGTAAAATCTTTTGCTGTTAAGTTATAAACCATTCTTTCTTGCCAATATGTTGTGTCAATATTTTTATCTTCAACGTCATAACTTGGGTTGCATTGAATAGACCCGAATAATGATTGAGTTTTATTTCTTGCACCGTTTTCGTCATAATGGACTTTCATAACTACATAATTTTTAATAACGTCAGAAACGTCATCCGCCTTAAATTTGCCGTCTTCGTTATATTCATAAATAGTAAAATAATCTGACAAATTAACGGTTATGTAATAATCTCCATAACCAGCACTGCAAGAACTTACTGCTTCCATACATGACTCAAATAATTCGCTCCAAGTAAAATAATGAGTTGAACCGAATATCCACCAACCATGTTTTACTGACTTATCCAATTTTATTTCATAAGCCTTGCCGTCAATTTTAATTGTAAAAGACGTAGACCTTTTTAAAGCGGTGGACGTTGAGGCAATACTGCCCGTATATCCGTTATAACTAAGTCCATCAGTACTATCATAATAACAAAACTGTGGGAATACATAATTATTTAATTCACTAATGTTATAAACAGCAACATCTTTATGTTTATAATGCCCAACATACTGCATACCCGTTGAACGATAGACATCACTTGTTAATGCCCATGTGCGAAAATAGTTAAACCTTAATTCTTGGAGTTCAATTCCATTTTCTTTGTGGTTGGAATAATAATTAACTTCCAAAAAATATCTGTCAGCATAAGCATTTTTTTCTTCTTCCGTTAAATCTTCGTCTTTTTTTATGTCAAGTCCTATTTGGTCAGCAACATTGTTGACACCAATAACTAAATCTTTAACAAAAAAATGGTAATAACAAAAACCTATTGAAACAAGAATAGCAATAGTAGTTAAAAATACTAAACAACAATTTCCAACAACTTTTAATGTTTTCATTTTTTCTCCTTTTTTAAAATTTTTTAAAATAAAAAGCACTATTAAGAATTTTTTTTATTTAACATTGTAATTCTTGATATAGCGCTTTTTCTTAATTTACAAAATACATAATTTATACAATGCCATTCCAACCAAAAACATTGAGTATTTTTGCAAGCCAACCAACGGCTTTGCCCAAAATTTCAAATATCTTTGATAAAATCGACAAGGGGAACGTTCCAAATAACACCACTAAAATTATTATTAGGGCAATTATTAATATCTTTTTCATAACTCGTTCCTTTTTTAAATAATAGGTTTAAGCATTGTAACAGTTTCTTCAACTACGTCTTCAACTGCTGGTGCGCTTGTTCCAAACCAACTTACGATTTGGTCGCCGAATGTTAAGCCATTTACAGCACAACCAACACCAACAACTGCACAAAAAATTGCAACTGCTAGAACAATGCCTAAAAGCACATAACCAATTTTTCTAAATGTTTCCAAATTTTTTCACTCCTTTTTTGTTTATTCTTTATTTTGAACCAAACTAAACATAAGTGGTTGATAATTGTTTTTATCGCCATAAACGTTTACTTGGAACTTAACATTTGCCCACATACCAAATTTAACTTTTTCATAAGTTGTTTTGTCAACTGGATATTCAACACGTGTGCCTTTTAAAATTCCAGTTTCTTTGTTAAAGTCGTCTTCGTCGCAACTGATAACTTCAACTAAAAATTTTTCTTCCGTTGCGGGCCATTCTTTGCCGTTCATATCTGTTCTTGCGTCTTTTGCTTCTTGATAATGTTTTGAAATAATAATTCCTTTCTCTCTAATAGGTTTAACAAATGCCATATTTGATTTTCTCCTTAATTTTTAAATTTTAATTTTTAATTTTCTATTTTTTTAATTAATGTTTTTATTTGTTTTAAATCAGACTTGTTTTTTTGAATTATGACAAGGTTCATTAGACCGCGATGTAAAACAAGCAAACTCAACATAAATAACTTTAAGTATTATTTTTGTGCCTAGACACTTTGATAGGTGGCTTATACTTTTATTAAATTGTTATATCCTAAATAATTAATTCCACGTGAACACGTAGTTTTTTGTTGTTTAAGATATAGTAAAGAAGACGAAGCCGTTTTTTTTTGCGACGTCGCAATTTTTTTGATTTTTTCAATTTTTTGCATAAAGGGTTGACTTTTTAATTTTTACACGTTATAATGTTTTCGTTCATTAATAGAACTACACATTATTGTGTAAGGCTTATAACTTTTGTTTATAAGCATTGGAGCCGTTTGGATGGCTCTTTTTTATTTTCTTTTTTTAAATCTGTCAAATATAATAATATTTCGTTGCTTTGTTCGAGCCTTTAAAAATATTGTATCTCTAATCTTTTCAACATCGTCATGTGAAATATCCATATTTTTGTGATTTTCTCTAAATTTTTCATTAACCCTTATAGGTTTGCCTTCGTTATCTTCAATTTCT
>CAZQDT010000273.1:0-2818 GCA_964592005.1 uncultured Eubacteriales bacterium | reverse complement strand
CTATTTCAATCTTTTTTTCTTAACTGTTTTTTCATAAATCACTTGACACTACCTTATCAACTTAAAAATTTTTTATTCAAATAAGTTCATTTTTTGAACATCATATCAAACTTAAATACTTTCCAAAACATTTACACTCTCAATATCTTTTTCTTTAAGCTCTTTCTTTTTTTCAAAATCCCACACAAACACTCCAACCTTATCATCTTTCCTCTTTATCTGCTCCATGCTTGTTACCTGCTTATACTTAATCTCATATTCCTCAACATAGTTGTCCAAGACTACTTTTACTATTTGAAATACTTCATCTGTTTCACCATAAAGATATATGTATTTAATTCCCTGCTGATACTGTTTGTCAACTATATCTCTAACTACATTTTGTACATGAAGCATATTGTTATAGTTTTTTACAACATAATTATAAGTCTTAGCTGCTTTTTCTGCCATTCCTTCCGGAGTAAGTATATATCTTATCTTTTTAGCATTAAGTTTTTCTATCTTTATCAAACCGGTACTTATCATTTTTCTCATAAGTAAATTTATATTTCCTAATGAAAGTCCCATATTTCGTGCTAAATCTCTTTGAGTAATACACCCATTTTCCTGTATTTGTTGCAAAACTTCTAATTCTTTCTCCATAATATCCTCATTTCTTAAAATTATGTTCGTTTTTTGAACAGTAATACATATATAAACAAAATTTTTTAACATAATTATCAATTTGATTTTTGTTCATTTTTTAAACGTACATACAGTTTACTCCATATATCGAACATTGTCAACTGCTATTTTGTAGAAATATTAAAATTTTGACTTATTAAATATAAAAAATAGCATTGATTAGTACATTACCAATACAATGCTTTTAAATTCACATTTTATATTTAATTATTTCTCCACTCTTTCAATCTTACAACTATGTTTCTTTGTTTCCATATGCACCTCATCTACCATCTGGGCAACTTTTTCTTCTTCTTCATTCCATAATGCTTCTAACAATTGCTCTGACTGTTGTATAGAATTTATTACTTCTGACCAATCTATATCTTCTATTACACTTATATATTCATCAGATATTTCTTCATTTGGTATAAATACTTCTTTTATTTCTGAAAAATATCCCAAATGTACCAACAGCGTAAGTACATCATCTTTACTATTAAATGTAGTCATATCATTTTGAAATCTTCTTATATTTGTTTTTACTCGTTCTCCATTAAGCATTTTTACAATACTATCTTTTAATCCATCAAAATTCATATCTATATATACCTTAAGTGCCTCATACGTTTCTGTATTTGTCCAATAATTATTAAATTTCTTTCTAATTATTGATTCCACCGTTGATTTTGGATTATATACATGGTGCTCTCCTAATCTATATCCATCGTACCATCTCTGCATTTCATAAAAATCCATATCGTATTTATCGCAAAGTTTTTTCACTTCTTCTTTGGTAAAACCTGTAAAACGTTCTAATACCGATTGGTCTGTCATCGAATATTCCGTAAACATATTTAATGCTAAATGTACTCCATACTTTTTAATTGGGAGTATTCCTGTCATATATACCATACTTATATATATTTTATCCTTAAATAAATATCTTAAAAAATCTAAATATTTTCTTTGAAACTCCTTGTCATTCCTATTCTCTCTAAATATACAGTCCCACTCATCTATTAAAAATACAAATCCTATATTTGTACTTTGGTAAATCTCCATCAATGCCATAGGTAAATCCATATCTTCTGTAACTATTTCTGTATATTCTTTTTTTAAATCCATAATAACTTTCTTTTGCAAATAATCCATTACCTTTTCTTTTTCCTGTACTGCTGTCAAAAAATCTACCATATTCAAAAATATCACATTATACTTATTTAAATGTTTCTAATTTTTCTATTTCTAAATTTTTGAATAATCCCCTTGTATTTTCATTTTTTCTATAATAAGCCGCCATCATATTTAATGCCATTGTTTTCCCAAATCTCCTTGAGCGACTTACACATACATATTTCTGTTGAGTATAAATTACTTCATTCAAATATTCAATCATTCCTGTTTTATCTACGTATATCTTAATTTAAAGCTTCCTTAAAACCATTACTTTTCGGATTTAGATAAATACCCATTTAAACATCCCTCTCTTATTTTTAGCTTATAATCTTTATAATATCCATGAATTGTTAATTAACAAATTTAACTTATTTTTAATTATCCTATCATCTTTACATTTCCTCAGAAAAAACGCACAAAATTTCCTCAATAAAATTATATCACATCCAATAATTTAATCTACTTTAAGCATCTCTATGCCAATATGGTACTGTTTTAGTTCTATCCACAAAATCATTTTTTTAACCCACACTTGATATGATACCCCTAAAGTAAACATAGTAAATAACCAAATCTACTTTGAAAGTATTTTTATATCAAGAAAAGTTAAATATTCTTTTGAATTAGAATTAAAGTATGTGAATACTAAAAACGAATGATAAAGTTAATAAGTTAGAAAAATTGTGCAGAGAAAAAAGATTAAGTATTATTAACGATATATGAAAAATTAATAAGGAAAAAAATTATAAGAAAATTAGATGAGAAAACATTAGAAACGGTTACAAAAGAAACTTTAGAAATATATAACAGTTTTGAAAAGAATACAAAAAATATGCTCGAGACCGGAATCGAACCGGTACGGGTTTTACCCCGCAGGATTTTAAGTCCTGTGCGTCTGCCAGTTCCGCCACTCGAGCATACAATGGTCGTTATAGGGCTCGAACCTATGACCCCCTGCTTGTAAGGCAGGTGCTCT
>CAZQDT010000272.1:0-2855 GCA_964592005.1 uncultured Eubacteriales bacterium | reverse complement strand
GGTCTTAAATGTGTAATGGTTCTCAAATATTCAAGTGTATGTCTTTTCTTTTGAAGAGGATAATCAGGTGTAGACATTCCCTCTACAAAAACGCTTTGAGCTTGAATTTCAAAAGGCTGTTTTGCCTGAGGAGTAGCCACAAGCTTACCTTTTACAATAATAGCTGAACCTACATTTAATTTTGAAATCTGCTCAAAATTTTCTAATTTATCATCATAAACTATCTGTAAAGTTTCAAAATAAGTTCCATCATTTACAACTATGAAACCAAATGTCTTTGAATCACGAATACTTCTAATCCAACCGCCTATTTCTACTTCCTTATCAAGATATTCTTCTTTTTGTCTGTATAAATCTCTGATACTCAATAAATCCATTTCTAACGCCCCTTAGTATTTCTATTTTAATTCAACGTGCCTATTTTAAACACATTTTATAGCCTATTGTAGTATTATATCCCATTATTTATACAATTACAAGATATTTCTTACTTTAGTTTTTTATTTTTTTAACAACTATAAATACATTTATCTTTATATTTACCTTAAAAAATTAAAGAAGAGAAAATATTCCAAAAATCAATATTTTCTCTTTTTCATTGATATTTATCCTTAAATTAAATATAATCTTAATGAATTACATTTACATCTTTCAAAACATCCCAATATTTCACAGGATTTTCATATGCCCATACATTTTTTAATTTTTCAAACTCCATTAAAGGTGTCAAATCAGTTACATAGTTATTTGAGATATCTAAGTTTTCTAATTTTACAAGAGGTTTTGTAAATTCAAGCGAACTAATACTATTTTTATTTAAGTAAAGATTTTGAAGGTTAGTAACATTTACAAACAAATTATTGTCTATACTTTCCAAATTTTCTATACGCTGTAAACTCAAAGTTTTTAATTCTGTTAAATTCTCAAGAAAGTCTAATGAAGTTAATTCGACAGTGTCCAAATAAAGTTCTTCAATACTTGTGGATTTTGCAAAAGCTTCTATTATAGGTGTTTCTAATACAGGATAAAAATATTCTTTTTTAACCAACCCATCTCCACCTGTATACATAAAATCTGAAAGACTCCAGTAAGTCATATCAAGCACTTTTAAATTTGGGTATATTGGAATTTGTTCAGGTGTAATCCAAAATGATGTAGAATACAATTTTATTTTTTCTAACTGGGTAATTTGGAATATTCCGCTTATATCTCTGTTGAAATTGTTATAGCTTAAATCTATTTCTTTTAAATTTTTTAGTTCTGTAAGACATTGAAAAGCATCATGAGATTCACTTATCATATGTCGTAATTTAAGAACTTTAAGTTCTTTTAAATTTTTTATATATTCTGAAATTTTATAACAATAACAATAGTCTAATGTAAGATTTTCTAATTTAGTAAGATATTGTATAAATTCTGCATCATAAGCATAATTTATGTTTAATGATTTAAGATTTGTCAAAGCACTTAGTTTATCAAATTCTACACTTGAAAAATCCTGCACATATTGAAAATCTATTGTTAAATCCTCTAATTGTGTAAGTGATGCAATGGGGTCAATATTAAGCAACATATAATTACTTGTCAAATTTAAAGATTTAAGATTTTTAAGTTTTTCAATAGCTGATATATCTTTTATTAAAGTTTCTTTTAAAGTCAAGCTTTTAAGATTGACTAAAGCACTAAGAAAAGAAATATCTTTTATACTTTCATCATCATATATCGTCAAACTTTCAAGCTGAGGCATCTGCTCAAGTATGTAATAATTTGTAATTGGTTCATATGCAGATATATTTAAATTTTTAAGATTTTTACAATTAAGTATTGCTGAAATATCTGTAATTTTAGTTTCATTTATATATAAAGTTTCTAAAGAAGTAAATTTTTCAAGACCATCAAGGTTATCAGGTCCCTCTAATTGTAAATATGAAATTTGTTTAGGATTTATAAATGGTACAATTTCAGCAGGATTATCTGAATAAGTAACAGAAATTGCTCTTAAATCTTTAAAATCTGAAAAAACATCTTTTTTTAAATTTAGAGTACGAACTTCTAAAAAGGTAACCCCTTTAAAAAGATGAAGGTCATCTACATAAGCTTTTGAAGATACATTTTCAAAAGGTATATTTATAGTTAAGATTTGTTCTTCAAAGCTTGTCAAATCAGGATAATCAAAGAAATCTTCAAAACTGTATTTAACAGTCACATTATTTTTAACTATACTTGTATTGACAGATAAATACTTTATACTTTCAAATTCTTTAGTAGTGATTTCCTGAGCATCTTTTCCGAAAATTAATTTTACTGCACTTGAAATAATTTCTGTCTGAGGGTGCAAAACTTTATTTTTTTTACTTTCTGTGTTATTTTCATCCGATGTGTCTGTTTTAGAAACAGATTGCGTCTGTACATCAGGCTTTATATTAACTTTAATATCAGAAGTTTTTACATTGGATACTAATGCTAAAGTTATAATACACATTGAAAAAGCAATAAAAACACCAATCATTAATTTGCTCAAAGTAGAAACTTTTGATCTGGATGTTCTATTTACGGACTGCGTATTATTATGTACAATATTGTCATTCGGCTGTGCATATGATAAAGGATCTTTATAGGTACTACTTTTTCCAATAAATGAACTTACAAAATAATCAGCACCATTTGTCTTTATACTGTAACGATTTCCACAGCGTGGACATATGCCGACAGTACCGCCAACATCTAATTTTAACTGACTGTTACAGGTTCGGCATCTTAAATTTGATGTATTCATAAAATATACATTCCTTTCAATAATAAGTGACATCCTCTCCCACCTGAAGAGGTGGGAGCTTCCTCTTGCAAAAGCAAGC
>CAZQDT010000271.1:0-2864 GCA_964592005.1 uncultured Eubacteriales bacterium | reverse complement strand
CTTTATAACCTTCTTCTATATTGAGTAGTTGTTTGGCATCAGCTGCAAATTCATCAGTAGAATTTATTGTAGTGCCAGTGGTAAGTACAATACCTAAAGCAGATTTGTCTGGTGGATTTATAATATAGTGGTCAAGAAGTGAGTAGCAAGCTATAATTGCAATTATTACTCCTATTATGTGAAATTTATAATATTCCCAGATATAATCTTTTTTGTCTTTAAAAGATTTCATTTCAGCAATTTTGCGTTTTTCATTTTCACGCATTTCTTTCTTTTCACGTTTAATAATTTCTTTTTGTTTTTTACGTTGTTCCTCTGTCATTAAAAATTCCTCCTGAAAAAATGGTTATAAAAATATATACGAAAACTTGTCTTTATAGTCTGAAAATTATTCAATTATTTCAGAAGATACTTTTTGTATGGAACGAGGTAGAGCATCTTTGGAATTTTTCCAAGGTTCATCTTTGTAGCGGTAGTCAAATTTATCTATAAACCATGAAAGTTCTTCTTCTAAGCGTTTCATATTTTCAAGCTGTATAGGAATTATTGTTTTATAAAAATCTTCGCATTCACTTGGAGAAAGTTTATTTGGAGCAGTTTCATATATATCTGCAAAATGTTCAATACAAAAACCTTTACATTCTTTAACCATTTTTGGAAATTTATTATCTCTTTTCCAAAGATAAAAAAAAGTATCCACATAATTTACAAAAGTAGTTTCTATTTTTTTACATATATAACAGTCATCATGAACTTTATGCAGGTGTGAACTTACATTATTTTGAATTATTGGTTTTGAAAAAAATCCTTTTTTTGTAATAGACGGTACACCATTAGAAGGTAACATTTTTGTTAAATCTTTGTTTATTTGTTGAAGATGAGTATGGAGCATTAAAGCAAGCCCTAGACTGTTTTGTTTTCCAAACATTTTGCGGTAATGATTTTGGCAAAATCCTATTTTATTTGTTTCCATTCTGATATCATCTTCCATGTAGGAAGGCCCCATCATATAGTCGACAGTGTTTTTTTCGAGAACACTAAGCATATAGCAGAAAGGACACTCGGTATCAGCAGCAAAAGCGTCATTAACAGGTATTTCATAGATAGATTCTTTAGACATAAAAATTCCTCCGTTATTATAAATATAATTAATTATATCACAGTTACAGTTAGATTTAAAGAAATTTGTTGATAAGATATTTAGAAATTGTTATACTAAAAATGTTTATGATAAAATATAAGGAGATGAATTTTTTTGCAGTATTACGAAAAAGATAAGAGTATTATTATGGAAAATATGGATAGTTTTGATATAGAAGCTATACTGGAATGTGGTCAGTGTTTTAGATTTGAAAAAATTGAAGAGAAAAAGTATAGAATTATAGCATATAATAGAGTGTTATATATACATCAAAAAGAAAATGAGGTTGAATTTTATCCTTGCAGTAAAACAGATTTTGAGCAAATTTGGATAGAATATTTTGACTTAAACAGAGATTATAGTAAAATAAAGCAAAAGCTTTCAAATGATGAAGTAATGAAAAAAGCGATAGACTACGCACAGGGAATAAGAATATTAAATCAAGAAACATGGGAATGTCTGATATCATTTATAATATCTCAAAATAACAGAATACCGATGATTAAGAAAGTAGTTGAGAATATTTCTCAAAAATATGGTACAAAACTAGAGGAAAATTTATATGCTTTTCCTACGTTGGAGCAGCTTTCAAAAGCAACAGAAGAAGAATTACAAGAATGTAAAGCTGGTTTTAGGGCTAAATATATAATAAATGCTTGTCAGATGATTAAGTCAGGTGAAATAAGTTTAGTAGAATTTAAAAGTATGACAACACAACAAGTAAGGGATAAACTTATGAATATAAAGGGAGTAGGACCTAAGATTGCAGATTGTGTACTTTTATTTTCAGAGGGAAGGACAGAGGTATTTCCAACAGATGTGTGGATAAAGAGGGTTATGAATTATTTTTATTTTGAAAAAGAGGCAGGAATAAAAGAAATACATCAGTATGCTTATGAAAAATTTGGAGATTTGGCAGGATTGGCACAACAATATCTTTTTAATTATGCACGAATGGAAAAAATAGGCTGAAATATTGAAAAAATTTAAAAATCAAGTAAAATGAAAATATAATAAGAAAATAAAAGGAAATAAGAGCTAATTTTGAAATTTTGGCTAAAACAAAAGTTGCATTGAAATACCAATATGACTAATATAATATCTAAAGTTAGCACTCAACCAGAGAGAGTGCTAACAAAAAGATGACAAAAATTGAGATTAGTATAAATAAGGAGGCTTTTTCCATGAATTTAAAACCATTAGGTGACAGAGTAGTTATTAAACAAATTGAAGCAGAAGAAAAAACAAAATCAGGTATTGTACTTCCAAGTCAGGCTAAAGAAAAACCACAAGAAGCTGAGGTAGTTGCAGTAGGACCTGGCGGAATGGTAGATGGCAAAGAAGTTGCAATGCAGGTTAAAGTAGGAGATAAAGTAATATATTCAAAATATTCAGGAACAGAAGTTAAACTTGATGGAACAGAATATATTATTGTAAAACAAAGTGATATACTTGCAATAGTTGAGTAAATATATATAAATTGTTATTAGATTGATTAGGAGGAAAAAATAATGGCTAAACAGATTAAATTTGGAATAGAAGCAAGAACAGCACTTGAAAGTGGTGTAAATCAATTAGCAGATGTAGTAAAAGTAACACTTGGACCTAAAGGACGTAATGTTGTATTGGATAAAAAATACGGAACACCTCTTATTACAAATGATGGTGTTACAATAGCTAAAGAAATTGAACTTGAAGACCCATTTGAAAATATGGGAGCTCA
>CAZQDT010000270.1:0-2865 GCA_964592005.1 uncultured Eubacteriales bacterium | reverse complement strand
TGGAACGCTATGCGATTAAGACTGACGATATGGCGACTGAGGATGCCTATTTCATGTCAACCCACATGCCCTTTTCGTCTCTCGAACTCTTTCACGGTGGTTACTATGAAGAGGGCAAAATGCCTGCTCCCACTAAGCTGATGAATGAGGATGAGGTTTTTGAGCAGCTGATTTATAATCCCGATAATGAACACCGTATGGTCATTGTCCGAGGTGGCCATGGTACCGGTAAATCGCATCTTATCCGCTATCTAAAGGGCAAGTTTGAAAGAAGTCCCTCCACGGTGTACAACCCCACCACAGAGCAATTGGTTTTTCTGCGACGTCTGAACAACTCCGTCCGAGGTGCTTTTTCTCAGCTGCTGGAACAAGAGGCAATTAAAGATCCCGATGTAGCAGAAAAACTCCGAAAGTTTGTAGCATCTTCCGATTCAAAGGACGAGGACTCTTTCAAAACAGAGATTCTCTATGACTATATCGCTGCTGTACGAAACGATGCGTCTGGTGAGACCTATAAAGCAGTAAGATGCCGTGATATTGCCAGTTATCTTGCAGACAGTCGTGTAAGTGAGCATCTTTTGCGTGAGGGTGGCGCAATTTCCAAGTGCTATAATGTCATTACCGCTCCGAGTAATCAAATTCTCCAGGATACGACCATCTTTACTGATGAAGATTTCAACGTATCGAAGATTATCCGTGCGGTCATGAAGCAAGGCGATCCCCAAGCATCCTTGTTTGCTTCCTCCTTGAAGGGGGATGACTTTGAAATTTCCAAACTTATTAATTATCTCAACGGCTTTACAAGAGAAGTTATTCAGCGCTGTGCCGATATTTCCAGCGAAAACGCTGAGACCGTCTTTGCACAGCTGAGAAGAGATTTGAAGAAGC
Source organism: uncultured Eubacteriales bacterium (assembly GCA_964592005.1). Taxonomy (GTDB): domain Bacteria; phylum Bacillota; class Clostridia; order Lachnospirales; family CAZQDT01; genus CAZQDT01. The sequence continues at coordinate 1,977 of CAZQDT010000270.1, read as the reverse complement.
AGGGTAAAAACCTTACGATCTTCATTGAGGACTTTACGGGCTTTACCGGCATTGACCAAGAACTCATCACTGCGCTCTCTTATGAGCACGGCGGCGACTACAATGATTTGTGCCGCGTCACTTCTGTAATCGGCATTACAAACGACTATTACTATGCATTTAGAGGTAACTTCAAAGACCGCGTAACCCACCAAATCGAAGTTACAGAGCGGTCGTATGGTACTGACGAGTTCATCGTTCAGATGGCCGGAAGATACTTGAATGCTATTTACTGTGATCCTGCAGAGCTTCGTAGTTGGAACGAATCAGGAGCCGATATACACGACTTGCCAATCAGCAATTTTACTCCCCCGTGCGATTGGGAAACCACAACTATCGAGGGAAAGCAAGTTACGCTCTATCCTTTTAATCGTCATTCTCTGTTAGCCCTATATGAAGCTCTTGCAACCAAAAATCCGCGAATGTTCTTGAAGAACGTTATTCGTGCTCAGCTGAAAGAGTATTTCGACGGCAAGTTATATTGTGACGGATGGTATTTCCCGCTTAATCCCAGCAATGCTCAAATGGCAAATGACCCCCACAGTTCTTCTATCGATCGTTTGGAAAATATCAGTACTGACGATAAGAATCGACTGAAAGCGGTGTTCGCCATTTGGGGTGATGGTTCTGCATCAGGCGTTAAAGAAGCCGATGGAACTCTGTGGTTCGGAGGTCTGAAGCAGGCTTTCCTTGCAGATATTGGCTTAGATGCGTTTACTGGTATTGGTGAAATCGTAGACAGGTCCGCTGGCAAAGCGGTGTCTCCGGAGGATCAACATAAGCTGGTCGCGGGTAGTGGCAACAAGCCCGAGTATAAGCCTGCTATACCTGAACCTCCCCAAGCCAAACCTCCTGTTGATGGCGTGACGAAAAACTATCTAAAATTTAAGAATGACATCACAGCATGGTTTACCAAGAACGAAACATTGAAATATGACGTCGACTATCGTGGTTGGCTTCGTACACTTGTTCGTGGCGATTCTAAGCAGTGTGGCGCAATCAACTGGCAGGATATTGGTATCCCTGCCTATATTGCAGAAGAGCGTTTGTCCGATTTGGGCTGCTACTACATCGACGATCAAAGTGCTCCTGCAAATGTCGATAAAGCTATTGTTTACATGGACAGAAGCTCCGAAAGCCGCGACGCTCTGATGGCCTTGAACGAGTTGAACTATGCAAAAGGCTGGGACTTTGAGGGTGCAGCTTATTATCAGCAAAGACTGATTACATGGTTGGAACGCAGAAAAACTCAAATCATCGAAAAGGTTACTGCGACCAAGTCAGGTGAAGAATCACTCCCTGTACTGGAATGGTGTCTTGCAATCCAATATCTCAAGGCATGTATTTTGGGTCAAAAAGTGGATACAAGCTCTCCCTATACGGTGATTAATTCGCTGTTTAAGGATTTCAAAAAGGATGATAATATCAAGCGTGATACCCGTGAATGGAACGACATGGTTCAGTTCGTTCTCAACCGCAAAGCAGATTTTGAAAGCGCTTTGACTTTCTTGAAGCAGGCTTCTGCAACCACTATGGGTGCGGTCCATTTTGCTGTTGATCCCAACACCAAGTCTTGTTTTAGAGCGGACGAGCTTGTTGCAGCTGTCGAAAAGCTGATAGCGGCAGATTGGGATATTGAAGCTGAGTTGCCCGACACTATTCCGCAAAAGCATCTTCTATATAACCCCGCCACGCTGCTCAAAGCACTTTATCCCAGCGTAAAAAAAGCAATGGTTGCGGATACACAAGAAGCAGCAACTGTTGTCAGCAAGCTTGAGGGCTATATCGGCAAACTCACACAAGAGAACTTGATTGCCGCGCTCTCGGCCATCCAGAATCTGTTTGCAGTATTTGCGGCAAACGGAATCATCGGTAGCGCTGAGCTTCGTGTGAAGTATGACAAGCCGCCCATTGACACTGCAAAGGATATCATGGCAC
>CAZQDT010000269.1:0-2866 GCA_964592005.1 uncultured Eubacteriales bacterium | reverse complement strand
TTCCCTCAAATACACAGCCTGTACTTCTTTATTGGGAACTTCTATGCCAATAGCTGATTTTCCGGGAATAGGTGCTTCCATTCTAATACCTGTCGCAGCCAAACTAAGTGCTATATCATCTGTAAGCCCTACTATTTTACTTACTTTAACTCCTATCTTAGGCTGTATTTCATATCTTGTAACTGCCGGTCCTCTGCATATATCTAAAACTTTAGCTTCTACCCCAAAACTTTCTAAAGTCTTTTCAAGTTTTATGGCATTTTCTTGAAGTTCTGCCTGTATTTGTGCTGTATCACTGCTTTTAAGAGGTTTTTTATTTAAAAGTTCAATACTTGGAAATTTATATATATATGGTGTTGAATTTTTATTTTCCATTTCTTTTTTAGAAACAGTTTCTATTTTAGTATTATCTGAAATCGTAGTCGGTATTTTCCTATGCTCAACAGAAGGTTCAATTTTTTTAGGCATTTCTTTTGCTGCTATTTCAATAGCTGATGGTTCAATTTCAATTTTCTCGAATACCCTACTTTCCATTTCTTCTGCATTTTTAACTTTTTCTTCCTCAGCTTTTCCAAATAATTCTGAAATTTCAATAATACTCGGTTCAATTTTTTCTTCATAAATAAATTCCTGCTCAGCAGTTTTTACAATATTTTCACTTTCTTCAAGTTTTTCCTGTACTTCTTTTTCTTTTGCCTCTTCAAGTTTTTCATGTATTACTTTTTCTTTTGCCTCTTCAAAAGCTTTTTCCATTTCATCCATACTCATAGTATCTTTTTCGTCTTCTATAATAAATCGTATATTCTGACTTTTCTTTTTTCTTGCTTTTTGCGGTTGTAAACTTTCGCTAAATTTATCAGTTGTTTCTTTTACATATTTTTTAGTTTTATTATAATTCTTTTTTACAGAAACATTAACTATTTTAAATAATGGTTTTCTTGTAAAAAGCAATATTAAAATTATAAGTAAACTATACAATATGATAAATGCACCATATTTCCCTATAAGTGTCAACAATATACCTCCAACAATCGTTCCTAATGCTCCCCCATTATTCCAACTTCCATTTAAAAAATAATAACTTATATCCTGTAACAACTTAATTTCAGTATTATCAGATACTTTGTGCACATATACAAGAGAACCTATATTTACAAGTATTGACGATAAAATAATTATACTATTTAAATTAATTTCCACTTTCTTTTGAAAAATTAAAAATACACCACAAAAAATAATTATAATCGGAAGTATATATGCCCCTATTCCTATTAACCCTTTGAATAAACTTCCTATTAAGATTCCCAATAATCCCATATTATCAGTATATACACTTAATAAAATCAAAATACCCAATGCCACCATAAGTACTAAGATAATTTCATCTTTTACATCAGATGAAATTATATATCCTTTGTTTTTCTTCCCATATTTGGCACTTTTAACTTTTTTACTGGTTATTTTTATATTTTTTTTACTTCCACTTTTAGCTCTTACTTCATCTTTTGTATTTTTTCGAGCCTGCGGCATTATAATCCCCCCGTCTTTATCTATTATTTTTGTTTTCTTTTTTCTCCTATCAGATAATATATTTTTTCCAAAGCTTGGTCAAGTCCCCCGACTTCATTTATTATTTTTTCCTTAACTGCTTCTTCACCTACCAAAACAGTCCCTATATCCTTGGCAAGATTTCCCGTTGCCATCATAAGCTCTTTATATCTTTTCCTACTTATGCCAGAATTGGAAGCCACAAATTCTATAATTCTATCCTGCATTTTATCAAAATACTCATAAGTCTGTGGAACACCTATTATTGTTCCATTCATTCTTATGGGATGTACTGTCATAGAAGCGGATGGTGATATATAAGAATAATCAGAAGCCACTGCTAATGGAACACCTATTGAATGTCCTCCTCCTAACACTAATGATACTACTGGCTTTCCCAGACTTGAAATCATTTCAGCTATTGCAAGACCTGCTTCAACATCTCCCCCTAAAGTATTTATTACTACCAAAAGTCCATCTGCATCTTTATCTTCTCTTATTGTAACAAGCTGTGGAATTATATGCTCATACTTTGTAGCTTTATTTTGTGGCGGAAGTTCCTGATGACCTTCTACTTCTCCTATAATATTCAACAAATGTATTTTATAGTTATTTTCATTATTATCTAGGGTTATCTGACCCATTTCTTTAATCTTTTCATCTCTCGCTTTTTCGACCTCAACATTCTGTTCCTTATTCGACCCATTTTTATCACTATTTTTATATTCATTATATATTATCATTAAAAAATCCTCCTAAAAATATTTTACTATTTAAGTATTCGTTTTTTAATGATTTTATATTCATTCTACCACTTTTGGAAGAGAATGTCATTATTTTTTAAAAATTCACATATATATTCTTCCCAAGCAATATCTACACTCTTGTCCAAAGAAAAATTTTTTTGAGAACTGCCTGTTGTACAAATAATGACATTATTTTCAAACGAAATATTTAAAAATAATGCAGCAGCATTTTCAGAAATTTGCAACATTTTTTCTTCATCAAGCGAAAAAATTATTTTAATAAATCTTGGAAGTTTATTTCCTTTTATCAGATTAAAAACTATTGGTTTAATTTCACTCCAAATACAAAAATTGCGTTTTATATTTTCTTGTTCTTCTACTGCATAAAAATTTTTATCAATTATACCTGAAATTTCAAAATGTGTAAAAGTCTGAACTTCTATTTTTCTTACTTCAAAATCATCAAAAATACTTTCTCTTAAAAGTTTATTCATAAAACTTTTATTATCACCAATATTAACTGTCAACATTATTTTTCTCTCCTTTCTCTAAAACTTTATCTATCTTTTGTT
>CAZQDT010000268.1:0-2934 GCA_964592005.1 uncultured Eubacteriales bacterium | reverse complement strand
TTGTGGAGCAATTCTTATAACTTTTTTAAGAGGTGAAGTCAATTCTTCTTCACTCACTTCTCTATCTACAATAAGTGCAGTACCAAACTCAACACCTCTGGCTGTTTCAACTATAATCGCCTGTTCTTTTTCTATCTCCAAATCATTTGGGTCAAAATAATATATTTTTCCCGCTTTTTTAAATCTGACTCCGACTACCTTAACCATTCAAATTCTCCTTTATTTTAAGAAACATTATCTCTAATGCAAGTTGAAAATTTACATTTTTATCCAACTGTTGTCTTGTATTTTCTATAATATCCAATATTTTAAAAAGCTGAGAACTTTCAAATTCTCCTGCTTTTAAATTTAATTCAGAATATTTATCCTGTTCAATAATATATCTTTTGTCTTCCAAAAGCTTAAATACCAATAAATCTCTATACCATACAAAACAAATATCCAAAGCTTCATTTATTTCTTCTTTATAATCCTCAAAACTTTTTGCTAATTCAAAAATCTCTATATCATCACTCTTTTTTATGGCATTTAAAGTATCCATTATCTTTTGCCTTTTAATTCCAAACTCTTCCGATTCTATAAGTTTCTTTGCCTTTCCTATGCTTCCTAAAGCAAAAGCACTGTAAACCCCTGCTTTTTCTTCTTCTATATTCATATTATCTCTTATATATCTTTTAATCACTTCTTCTGAAAGTGGTTTGAGTTTAATCAAAATACATCTTGATAATACTGTTGGAAGAAAGGAAGAAAAATTTGTTGATAAAAGAATAAAAACTGAATATGAAGGCGGTTCTTCTATTGTTTTTAAAATAGCATTTTGTGCTTGAACAGTCATAGTATCTGCATTATCAATAATAAAAACTTTATATTTATTTTTATATGGTTTTATATTTAAAATATCAACCATTTGATTTCTTATATCTTCTATACCCAATGCTTTAGTTTTCGTGGGTACTACATATATGATATCAGGATTATTTCCACTATCAAAAGTATGGCAGGAAATACACTCATTACATGGTGTATTCCCACCATTTTCACACTGCAAAGTCTTCGCAAAAGTATTTGCCAAAAGCATTTTTCCGGAACCTTCAATACCATCTATTATATAAGCATGAGAAATTTTATTATTAGAAACCGCACTTTGAAGATTTTTTATTATATGTTCATTTCCAACTATTTCCTCAAAAGTATACATTTTTTCTTCCTTTCTATGTCAATATATCCAGAATTAACCCTCTTATTTCATCTATCTTGTCAAGTATGCTTAAATGGTCTTTTTCTTTACTTATGAGCATTTGTGCCAATTCATCCAAATCTTTATTTACCAGCTTGACCAAACCATAAACTCTATGTCTTCCTCTTTTATCCAAAAAATTTTCTCTTGAAAATTTATGTGAACGTGAAACAATTTCTCCCATAAATTCAGTAACCAATGCACGATAATTTCTCATATCTTTTATATCCATATGGTCTGCAAGCCTTTTACCTTGAACATTTATATCTTCCATAAGCTTATTAAGACGTTCCTGAAGTCCATCATCTTCTGCCTGCTTTAATGCAAATTCAAAATCCCCCTCAACCTGCTTATCTTTAACAGGAGCAACTGCCTGCATTTGTGCTGCCTGTACATCCTGAACTTTAAAATCCATTAAATTCTCACCTCAATTTTTATACCTTTTTGAAGTTTTCTACATCTATTACAAATATTGTAGCTCCTCCTACTGAAACTTCTATTGGATAAGGCATATAACCCTCTGAAACCGTAACATTAGAAGTGTTAGCAGCTATCATCTGCTTTCTGCTTTTACAAGTCTTTTCAATCAAAGTAGTTGCAAGTTCTACTTTTTCATTTTCTGTACCAATAAGAATGGTAGTGTTTCCTGAACGCAGAAATCCTCCTGTACTAGCAAGCTTTGTAACACTGAAACCATTTTCATTGAGAACATCCATAAGTCTGTGTGCATCTTCATCGTGTATAATTGCCATTACTAATTTCATAAGATAACCCCCTATTTTTTTATATCTTTTATTTTATTATATATCTCTGAATGTATTTCTAATACAGTTTTTGAAGCGTCTATCATAACTATTCTGTCTTTATAAATTTCAGCTATTGTTTTATACCCCTCATAAACCATATTATGAAAATCCATTTTTTCACTTTCTATTCTATCCAACTCTGCCTGTTTTTTCTTTCTCTCTATAGCCTTACTAGGCGGCAAATCCATAAAAAATGTAATATCCGGCTTTAACCCTCCTAAAGCATATGAATTTATCTCAGCCACTTTTTCTATTCCCAACCCTCTTGCTATGCCTTGATAAACCAGACTTGAATCTACAAATCTGTCACTTATTACCACCTTACCACTTTCCACAGCAGGTCTTATAACTTCTTCCACAAGCTGTGCCCTTGATGCTGCATACAACATAGCTTCTGTTATATATGCCATTTTCGTATTTTCTTTATCCAGTATAAGAGTCCTTATTTTTTCACTTATATCAGTTCCACCCGGCTCTCTTGTTACGATTATTTCTTGTCCAGCTTTCTCAAATTTTTCTTTAAGAAGCTCTATCTGAGTAGTCTTTCCTGAGCCATCTGAACCCTCCATAGTTATAAATAATCCTCTCAATTAAAACACCGCCTTAATCTAATATATAGTTGTGATTATAACACTTTTTATTTGATATGTAAACTAAAGAAAATGTTTTGTACAGTAAAAACACACGAAAGATTATTTTTAAAAACAATTTTTGATATTCTTCCAGAAAACGCTTTCACTTTGTATTTGTCAAGCAGATATTCATCACTTGCTTAATTTAGCCAAAATCCAATTTTACCTTACATTATAAACTTTTTATAAAAATCCAAGTAATATAAAAACACAGCCCATTATAAGCTGTGTCTTTATTTTAAACTAATTTATTAATCAT
>CAZQDT010000267.1:0-2990 GCA_964592005.1 uncultured Eubacteriales bacterium | reverse complement strand
TGACCTTACTGCATTCTGTCATCGCCAAGGAGGGGCACTTGTATGAAATTGTATCCCTGTGTTTGAACAGTTAATAATATTATTGTCGTTTAATGATTGTTGTTTTCATTCGGTTTTATTTATTTTCTTTATTTCTTGGAGCTTTGGATTTTATGTCGTAACTTTGCGGAAAATAAGCAAAGGAGGATAATACTATGGCTTTAGCAATAAGTAATGTACCTGTACTTACAGGTGATGTAGCAGACCGCTTCGTCAAGGAAGCTGAATATAATGCCAAGAACCTTGCAGGCTCTGAGTATGATGCTGATGCTCAGGCAAAGTGCATGAGTATTGTAGAGCGTTCACGTCGTTTCCTTAAAAAGATGAAAGGCAATGACGCTGAATGATCTTGTGTTTCTACCGTTCATATCGGGAGAAACTGATTTCTCTAACTTCGATTGCGGTAGAGACGACATCAATGATTTCTTTCTGAATGACGCTTCTGATTATCAAGAAGAACTATTCGGAAAGACTTACGTATTTGTTCCAGAAGAAGCTCCAAAGAATATAGTTGCTGCTTTTACCGTTGCTAATGCAAGCATCTTTACCAAGAGACTTCCTAATGTCCGCAAGAAAAAGATAGGCTATGAAGTTCATCAATCAAAAGGATTAATCAACTATCCTGCCGTTCTGCTTGGCAGATTAGGTGTAGACTTGCGTTATCAACATTCTCATCTCGGTCCTCAAATCATAGATTTTGTAGCGCAGTGGTTTACCAGCGATGATAATAAATCAGGTTGTCGACATCTTATAGTAGATGCCTACAACGAACCAGGACTAATCGAATTCTATGAACGCAATGGCTTAAAATTGTTTTTCAGCACCGAGCAACAAGAGCGCGAGTATCGTGCTTTGGATGACAATCCTACAGATAAATTGGAGACGAGACTGATGTATCGTGACCTAATCTTGCTCAAAAGAAAATCGATAAGAGGATAATAAGCAAATGTCTGTTGTCTTTTGTTGGCCATTTCATTTGTGCACCATAACCTTGGGGCGTATGCGGATAAACTATGCAATTATTTGGTGGAATGTATAGACAGTGTAAAGGTGTGTAGTTGCAAGTAACCATCCTTTTCCTGCATGTCTATGGAACACTAACTAAGTTTTATTAATTGCTTGGCAAAATTGCCATAGATGATGTCTTTGATCCATTTAGATTGTTGTATTAGATGGCCAAATCCAAGTGAGATGTAAGTGACTATAACTGACATAGCAATGTTTAGCAATGCTAAAATCAAGATGTTTTTAGAAGACATAAGCCATTCTCCCACATTTGTAAGATGTATGTTACTAATTACAAAATAATGGAATATGTATATATTTAGAGAGTTCCTTCCCAATCTTGATAGTTCTCGTTCAACAATAGAAGTCTTATTATCACGTAATTTAAATAGGTATACGAGAACTATTATAAATGCTAAAGCAATAAGTTTATATAGATGTCCATGACCTGAAAAATACATGATAGATGCTGGTAAAATAGCTATTATAGCTAAGGACATGATATTATTATTCGACATCAGCCATTTTGTTAAATTATACTTTCGAGTCATATACCCTATGATGAAATATGGCCAGTATTCATATACCATGCCCAAACCGATAGTATCAACAATATTGAATGGTAGAAGTCGAATTAAAGTGTTTAAAATTATATATACGCCAAAAGAAAAAGCTATGTCTATAACGACATATTTTTTGCTTTGTTTGCCATTTGTAAATTGAAAAGGTAGAAGAAGAAAATATAGAATGGTCAAAACAAGTAGGTACCAATAGCCATATTTGTAATGCCCTGTAATAAAATCATGAAAGTTGCCATTAATATACGTAGAGTAAGCTACGAAGCCTACTATGAAGAAAGGACATAGAAATTGAAAAGCTTTCACTATTACTTTTGATATTTTAGGTGCTGAACCAATTACTATGCCAGAAAGGAAAATGAACAAGGGCATGTGAAATAAATAAACGAAATCATGTAGAGGATCATTATTCATCCCATAGCCCCAAAGTGTAAAATGTCCTATAACTACGCACAAAATAGCGAAGCCTTTCAGTCGGTCTATATATTCAACCCTTGTCATATTGCAAAGTATTTGCAGCGACACCTGGCAAATGGTTTATTATTTAATAATTGGGGCATAAATAAAAAAGCGTGGGTCGCTGTACTGTCACCCGTCCCACGCGCAGAGGCCTTCGCATTGCCCATCACAGTCAGAACGAGCAACGCAGAAGCCCACGCCGATATGTATAACACCTAAAGATGTACGTCTCATCAAAGAGACGCACATCAAAGGTAGATGTACACACATCCACAAGGCATCTACTACAGCTCTGTTCTTTGACTGTGATTGAAATTGCGAAGTTTCTGCACGTCAAGAACAAGCGTTAGTAAACGCTTTCCCATATATGTCTCCCACCCTTTGGACTTCTGCCAAAACATCAGCCTTTTAGGAAGGATGCCGCAAAGGTACAACTTTTTATGAAAACAAGTAAATAATGAGAAGAATAAAATTAACGCAATAACATTTTATATTCTAAAATGATGCTAATGTGTGGATTCCTACATTTATGTCTTTGCTGGAGATGTGAAAGGTAAAAAGTAGATTCATGATAAGGTAAAAAACTTATTTGAACTGTTTCATAAATAAAAGACGGATATACTAAAAGTCCGTTCTTCCCTCCTTGTGTTGTCAAACAAACTGACAAAAAACAGGGGTCTGCGGAAGTGGTCAACCAGAAGCTAAAAAGTCTGCTGTTAGTCGTTCTTTGGCGTGTCTGCTGTGCCGGTAGTCTGACACGACATCATCATTTCGCCGTAGAGGCGTTGCATTTATGGCGGAAACGAGTGACGTTTACGCCGTAGGCGTGTGATGATTACGGCGTAAAGAAGTCGCCTTTACGCCGTAAAGAAGGCGGGCGAAAATCACGAAAATTGTTATATTTTTACA
>CAZQDT010000266.1:0-3046 GCA_964592005.1 uncultured Eubacteriales bacterium | reverse complement strand
TTCAACCCATTGTTTCATTATAGGTTTATAATCTCCATGCGGTTCATTTCCAGATGACATAAGTACAAATGAAGCATGATTTCCATAAGCTTTCAATATCCTGTCTGTTTCAATATATAACTGTTTTTCTATTTCTCCACCCTGAATAAAATAATTCCACATACCAGTTTCTACCTGAAGATATATTCCCAACTCATCTGCCGCAATAAATGCTTGTTCTGGAGGACACCATGAATGAAAACGAATATGATTAAGTCCCCAATCTTTACATATATTCATTATTCTTTTCCATTCATTTACATCTGTCGATGGATATCCAGTAAGCGGAAAACAACCTGCATCATGTGTACCTCTGAAACAAATATTTCTTCCATTAAGTACAAATTTTCTTCCTTTAGTTTCAATATTTCTAAGTCCAAATGTTACTTCTTTTTTATCTAAAATTTCTGTTCCACTACTCAACAAAAATTCCAATTTATGAAGTATCGGTTCAAACTCATCCCAAAGCCCGGCATTTTCTCCTAAATTCAAATTAAATTCAAATATTTCTTCATCTTTTGAAATATTTATATCAAAGCTTTCTTCCGTTTCATCACAAATTTGTGAAAAATTTATATTTATAGTCTTTTTTACATTCAGTTTTAAATTTTGATTTATTTTTTCAATATTTTTAATATTTAACTTTACCCTTGCACTTTTAGTTAAATAATCTGGATAAACAGATATATTATCTATTTGAACTGAATTTTCAGCCATAAGCTCTATTTTGCCTGCTATACCATTCCAACTATGTCCTACTGAATCTGATACACCATGTGCATCAGGCCGATATGGAAAAATCATACTATTATCTACCTTAATAGTCAAAATATGCTTACCTGACTTTAATTTTCCAAGCTGATATCTATGTGCAACACAAAGACTGTCATAATTACCACAATAAACATCATCAATCCATACATTTGTTTTCCATCTTACCAATTCAAGAATTAAAACTATACATTTTTGCTCCCATTCATCTGGAATATATATTTCTTTCTGATACCACGCCACCCCTGTATAATGCCTTATCGGCTGAGATAAAAAGGGAACTTTTGTATCTGTATTTTCTGCAAACTCTCGATATTCTTCCCTTAAAAACCATAAAGTATCATGAAGTCCATCTACAAAAGGTGTGTCTTTTGAAATTTTATTTCCAAATCCTTGTAATTGTAAAGTTCCTGGAAGATTTATACTATCTTTCAGTTTTCTATTATACCATTGTTCTTTTTCTCCTAAATTCATTTTATCAAGTTCAAAATTCCATTTTCCACAAAGCGACATAGAATTATTTTCCATAATCTAACATCTCCTTCAAAAGTTCTTCCATTTCTGCCAATGTCTGAGCATAATTTACTTTTACTCTAAATTCCGCTGAATTAGGAAGTCCTTTCGTATACCACGCTACATGTTTTCTCATTTCTCTTATACCTATATATTCTCCTTTAAAATCAATAAGCATTTTGCAATGTCTTAAAATTGTATTTACTTTCTCCTGTATTGTAGGCTCAGGTAATATATCCCCTGTTTGAAGATAATGAAGAACTGATGAAAAAATCCAAGGATTTCCCTGTGCTGCCCTACCTATCATAATTGCATCACAACCTGTTTGCTCAAACATTTCTTTTGCTTTCTGAGGTGAATTTACATCTCCATTTCCAATGACAGGTATTGTAAGTTTTTCTTTTATCTGCCTTATTATTTCCCAATCTGCTGTTCCACTATAATACTGTTCTCTGGTTCTTCCATGCACAGCAACTGCTGCTGCTCCGTTTTCTTCTGCAATCTGTGCTATTTCAAGAGCATTTAAACAGTTTTCATCAAAACCTTTTCGTATTTTTATCGTAAGAGGTTTTTCTATTGCACTTGAAACCGCTTTTACTATCTGTCCTATAAGTTTTGGATTTTTCATAAGTGCCGAACCCTCACCATTTTTTACAATTTTTGGTGCAGGGCAACCCATATTTATATCAATTATATCTATTGGACAATTTTCTATCTTTTTAGCCATATTTGCCAAAATTTCAGGATCTGAACCAAAAAGCTGTAAAACCGTTGGTCTTTCAGAAGGGTGAATTTGTAACATATCCGTAGTATTTTCATTATTATACATAATTCCTTTAGCACTCACCATCTCACTATATACCAAAGCACAGCCTTGTTCCTTACACAAAATTCTAAAAGGCTGGTCTGTAACTCCAGCCATAGGTGCTAAAAATATGTTATTTTTAAGTTCTACATTTCCTATATTCATACATTTTTTCCCTTTTCTATTCTGCTTTATATATCAACATATTAGTTTATACTAAACTCTTTTACAATTTTAATATAATCTTTTTATTCATCAACATTTATGAATATACATTCTTGTCATATCAGGTTCTCCATCTCCCTGTACCATGCAAAGAAATTCCCAGTCATAACGTTCATAAAACGAAGTATGGTCTGTTACAAGATACAAAGTATTTATTCCTTTCTTTTTCATATCATTACAAACATAATTTAACAATGCACCTGCTACCCCATTACAACGTTTATCTTTTTCTGTATAAACTGCACAAACATTTGGAGCAAGGTCTTTTCTATTATGAAAATCATTCTCAATAACACCTAAACCACCAATTATTCTCTCGTTTTCTATGGCTAAATACCATTGAGGAATTAAACTCTTTTTTGTCAAACATTCTTCTATACTTTCCATATATAAATTCAAAGGAATACCCCATTTTTCATGAAACCACTTTGCAGCTTCATATTTCAATTCAGGCTTGTCAACAAGACATATTATTTCATAATTCATAATCCAAACTCCTATTTATTCTTATTATAAATAATTCTCAATCCCTCTAATGTAAGATTAGCACTATATTCATCTATAATTTTTGTATATTCTGATATCGTTCTTCCTAAACCACCTGTTGCAATTACTTTAAATTCTATATCAGGATATTCTCCTTTTATTTTATTGATAATATACTCTGTTTCTCCAATAGCTGAATATATCATT
>CAZQDT010000265.1:0-3055 GCA_964592005.1 uncultured Eubacteriales bacterium | reverse complement strand
CAATACAATCATAAATGTAATAAAAGTTGATTTAAATATTTTACTACTCATCACTGCCGCCTCCCAGCTTATAACCTATATTTTTTACTGTTTTAATAAGTTCACCTGCTGTTCCAAGTTTCATACGCAGTTTCCGAATATGAACATCAAGTGTTCTTGACTCCTCATAAAAATCACCCCATACACTGGTAAGCAATTTATCCCTTGCTACAACATTTCCATCTGCTTCCAAAAGAACTTTTAATAATGAATATTCTTTAAAAGAAAGTGTTATTTCTGCTCCTGCAACTTCAATAATATGTTTTTCAAAATTTACATACAAATCACCTATGTGATATTCCTTTGCTCTATTTGTTTTTTCATATCGTCTTAAAACAGCTCTAATACGTGATGTTAATTCTATCATACCAAAAGGTTTCGCAATATAATCATCTGCCCCCATATCAAGCCCAGTAACTTTATCAAATTCACTTCCCCTTGCAGTAAGCATAATAATTGGAATATTTTTATACTCATTATCTGACTGTAATTTATTTAAAATAGATAATCCATCTTCTTCCGGAAGCATTACATCAAGTAAAATAAGTTGAGGAATTTCTTTTTTTATTTCTGTCCAAAATTCACTTGGAACAGCAAATCCTTTTATATTATATCCATCTTTTTCAAGTGCATAGCACACAAGTTTACGAATATTTGTATCATCTTCAACAAAATAAATCATTTCTTTCACCTCTAAAAGTGTACTGCAAAAATTCTATCATAAACTATAACTAAATTCAATAAATCAGCTAAATTTCATATTATACATGATTTCCCGTAATTGAATATATTACCCATTCTGCAATATTTTCGGCATGGTCACCTATACGTTCAAAATATTTCGCAATCATCAAAAGATCAATAAGTGCTTCAGCATTTACCGCTTTTTCCTGTACTGCATTTATCAGTTCTGTCTTCACTTTATCAAATAAATCATCCACAATATCATCATGCTCAATTACCTTGTATGCCAATTCTACATCTTTTTTAACAAAAGAATCTACACTTTCCGTCACCATCTTAATTGCTGCCTTTGCCATATCTGCAATATGAATTTCACTTTGCATACCACTAGATGTTACATACTCAGAAATCTCTGCAATATCTGATGCTTGGTCACCAATTCTTTCCATATCTGAAATCATTTTAAGTGCCGAAGAAATTACCCTTAAATCACTTGCTACTGGTTGCTGTTGCATTAAAAGTTTCATACAAAGTGTTTCTATCGTTCTTTCCTTCTGGTCTATCTGCTTATCTGCTTCAATAACATTTTCTTTCATTTTAATATCATTATTAATCAATAATTTTTCCGCACTTGAAATTGCTTCTTCACACAAAGCTCCCATTATAATCAATTCATTATTTAAATTATTAAGCTGCTCCTCAAATCTATTTCGCATCAACCAAACCTCCCTGTTATATAATCCTCTGTTCTCTTGTCTGTCGGAGCAGAAAATATTTTTTCTGTTTCATCAAATTCTACTATTTCACCAAGCAGAAAAAATACTGTTTTATCAGAAATTCTTGCTGCTTGCTGCATATTATGTGTAACCATAACAATAGTATATTTTTCTTTCAATTCTACCGCTAAATCTTCTATTTTTGATGTAGAAATAGGGTCTAGTGCTGACGTTGGCTCGTCCATAAGAAGAATTTCCGGTTCTACTGCCAAAGCTCTTGCAATACAAAGCCTCTGTTGTTGACCTCCACTCATACCAAGAGCACTCTTTTTAAGACGGTCTTTACACTCATCCCAAATCGCTGCCTGTTTTAATGAACGTTCCACAATTTCATCCAGTTTAACTTTAGATTTTATACCATGTATACGAGGACCATATGCAATATTATCATAAATACTCATAGGAAATGGATTTGGCTTTTGAAATACCATTCCAACTTTTTTTCTCAAAATATTTACATCTATATTTTTGTAAATATCAACCCCATCAAGACAAATTTCTCCCTCTATTCTACAACCCTCAACTAAATCATTCATACGATTAAGACTTTTCAAAAATGTTGACTTACCACAACCCGAAGGACCAATTAATGCTGTAATTTCTCTTTCTGAAATTTTTATATTTATATCTTTTAATGCGTGATTTGATGTATACCACAAATTAAGATTTTTTGCCGTAATAATACCCATCATTTTGCTCCTTTCTTTTTCAATGCTTTAACTGCTAACTTTGCACTTAAATTAATAACAAAAGTTAAAGCAAGAAGTATCGCAGCAATTCCAAAAGCTATGTCAAATTCTCCTCTTTCCTTTGCATACATATAAAGTGCAACTGTCAATGTTGACCCTGCACTGCCGGGTTTAACAGCATCTGCAATACTTAAGACTTCATTTGCCATACCAGCAGTAAATAAAAGTGCCGCACTTTCTCCAACAATTCTTCCTATTGATAAAATACAACCCGTTACAATTCCATCAATAGCAGATGGTAAAATTACAGTACGTATCATATGCCATTTCCCAGCACCCAAAGCAAGAGAACCCTCTCGATAACCATTAGGTACAGTTTTTAAACTTTCTTGAGTTGTTCGTATAATTGTTGGTAATGTCATAATTACAAGAGTAAGACTTCCTGCCAAAATTGATGTTCCAAGTGAACAAAACTGAACAAATATTAACATTCCTACTAAACCATAAATAACCGATGGTATACCTGATAATGTTTCTGCTGCAAGTTCAATAATCCGAACAAGCTTTTTATTTTTGGCATATTCATTCAAATATATGGCAGCTCCTACACCTATTGGAAGAACAATTATAAGTGTTATAAAAACAATATATATTGTATTTATAATATTAGGCAATATCCCAACTGTTTCATATATAAAGCTTGGCTTTGACATCAAAAAATTCAAAGATATATGAGGCAGTCCTCTGTATAAAATATATCCTATAATTCCAAGCAAAATAAGACAAATAATACCTGCTGATAAATATAGCAACAAATTCAATACAGCACATTTTATTTTTCTTTTTAATGATATTTTGTCCTGCATA
>CAZQDT010000264.1:0-3059 GCA_964592005.1 uncultured Eubacteriales bacterium | reverse complement strand
CGAGCCTGTTACACAAGCAGTTATTACAGTACCAGCTTATTTTAATGACTCACAAAGACAGGCAACAAAAGATGCAGGAAAGATAGCAGGTCTTGAAGTAGAACGTATAATTAACGAGCCTACGGCTGCTGCTTTAGCATATGGTCTTGATAATGAAAAAGAACAGAAAATAATGGTATATGACTTAGGTGGAGGTACATTTGATGTATCTATTATTGATATAGGTGATGGTGTTATTGAAGTTCTTGCAACCAATGGAGATACTTTCTTAGGTGGAGATGACTTTGATAAGAGAGTTATGGACTATATGGTATCAGAGTTTAAAAAAGCAGAAGGAATAGATTTAAGTCAGGATAAAATGGCTATGCAGCGTGTTAAAGAAGCAGCTGAAAAAGCTAAAAAAGAACTTTCTTCAACAACAACAACAAATATAAATCTTCCTTTTATTACAATGAATCAAGATGGACCAAAACATTTAGATATGAATTTGACAAGAGCTAAATTTGATGAACTTACACATGACCTTGTAGAAAAAACAATGGTACCTGTAAAATCAGCGTTAAAAGATGCAGATTTATCAGCAAGTGACATTGATAAAGTACTTCTTGTAGGTGGTTCAACAAGAATTATAGCTGTTCAGGAAGCAGTTAAGAAATTTATGGGTAAAGAACCATTTAAAGGAATCAATCCTGATGAATGTGTAGCAGTAGGTGCTAGTATTCAAGGTGGTAAATTATCAGGCGAAGCAGGTACAGGAGACATTCTTCTTCTTGATGTAACTCCATTGTCATTAGGTATTGAAACAGAAGGCGGTGTAGTTGCTAGAATTATTGAAAGAAATACAACAATTCCTAAAAAAGCAAGCCAGATTTTCACAACAGCAGCAGATAATCAGCCAGCAGTTGATATTCATGTAGTACAGGGTGAAAGACCTCTTGTACGTGACAATAAAACATTAGGAAACTTTAAACTTGATGGTATTGCTCCTGCAAGAAGAGGAGTTCCTCAGATAGAAGTTACATTTGATATAGATGCAAATGGTATTGTTACAGTTTCTGCAAAGGATTTAGGAACAGGAAAAGAACAACATATTACAATTACTTCAAGTACAAATTTAAGTGATGAAGAAATTGAAAAAGCTATGAAAGAAGCAGAGCAGTTTGCAGAGCAGGATAAGAAACGTAAGGAAGCAATAGAAACAAAGAATAAAGCAGATTCTATGGTATTCCAGACAGAAAAAGCATTACAGGAAATGGGAGATAAATTAGATGCTTCTGAAAAAGCAAAGATTGAAGAAGAACTTAGCAAATTAAAAGCTTTACTTGAAAATGTAAATGTTGAAACAATGTCAGATAATGAAGTAGAAGAAATCAAAGCAGCTACTGAAAGTCTTACACAAGCTTTCTATGCAGTATCTGAAAAAATGTATCAGCAGGCACAGGCATCAGGGGAAGCAGGACAGGATACAACATCAGGAAATGATGATGTAGTTGATGGAGAATATAAAGAGGTGTAATATAATTAGAAAAGGGTTGTTGTTTTACAACAGCCCTTTTTAAAAGATTTTAGAAAAGGTAGTGAGAATATGGCAGATAAGAAAGACTATTATGAAGTCTTGGGTATACAAAAAGGGGCTTCAGATGATGAGATAAAAAAAGCATTTAGGAAAATGGCAAGAAAATATCACCCTGACGCTAATCCGGGAAATGCAGAAGCAGAAGAAAAATTTAAAGAAGTAAATGAAGCCTATGAAGTGCTTAGTGACCCAAAGAAAAAAGCACAATATGACCAATTTGGTCATGCGGCATTTGGACAGGGTGGCGGATTTGGCGGCGGATCAGGTTTTACTGCTGATTTTGATATGGATGATTTATTTGGAGCTTTTGGGTTTGGAGATATATTTGGTTCTGCTGGCGGAAGAAGTAGAAGACAAGGACCTACAAGAGGTTCGGATGTACGTGTAAATATTAGTATAAGTTTTGAAGAAGCTTATTATGGAACTTCCCGAGAAATTCAGATAAATTCTGTGGAACAGTGTGAAACTTGTAAAGGTACAGGTGCAAAAGCAGGTACTCATGCAGAAACTTGTAAACATTGTAATGGTACAGGACAGGAGAGAATTACAAAACAGACAATTTTTGGTATGACCACAACGATAGAAACTTGTAGTTATTGTCATGGAGAAGGAAAAATTATAAAAGACCCATGCCCTACTTGTGGTGGAAAAGGAAAAGTAAGAAAGCCTAAGACAATTAAGGTAGATATACCAAAAGGAATAGATAATGGTCAGAGTGTAAGAATTGCAGGAAAGGGAGAGGCCGGAGATAAAGGAGGACCTAATGGAGATTTGTTTGTGACGGTAATGATAAAGCCACATTCGTTGTTCCAAAGAAAAGGTACAGATTTATATTGTGAAATACCTATATCATTTGCTCAAGCTGCACTTGGTGGAGAAATAAAAATTCCTACTGTTGAAGGAGAAATAGACTATACTTTAAAAGAAGGAACACAGACAGATAGTGTACTTACTTTTAAAGATAAAGGTTTCCCTAATGTAAGAAATCCGAAAGTTAAGGGAAATTTATATGTAACAGTAAAAGTAAAAACTCCTACAAAACTTACAGCAAGACAAAAAGAACTTTTGGAAGAATTTGCAAAGGAATCAAATGAAGAAATTTCGGGTAAACGAGGTTGGAAAAACTTTAAGGAAAATTTTAAGGATAAGTTTAAAGGTGAATAGAAAAATTAAGAGGTGCGGCATTTTGATGCAGCACCTTTAATAATTTTTTTAAGTTTAAATTTAAAAACATTTAATAAATTTATCTTAAAATACTCTTGTTAAAATTAAAAAATTTTGATATGATTAATTAAAATATTTTAGTAAGGGATTTGATATTTTGAATTGGATAGAAGTTTCAATAACTACTGTTTCTGAAGGAATAGAAATGGTAAGTGGTTTTTTATATGAATTAGGAATTACAGGTTTACAGATAGAAGATAATGCAGATATTATTAGATTTTTAGAAAATAATGACAAATCTTGGGATTATATTGATGAA
>CAZQDT010000263.1:0-3070 GCA_964592005.1 uncultured Eubacteriales bacterium | reverse complement strand
GGGGGGATTTATTTTCAAGACTATATGAGGTATTGACAAATAAATTGAGAAAGAAGAAGAAGACATGGGGAGCAATTTACGAATTAAGGAACGTTTGGTTAAAGCATTTATAAGAGTAGTTGCAATTTCAGCATTGGCGGCTGTAATAGGGCTTGTATCTCTTTTAATTGTGAATTTTAAGTATTCTGATGCTTTGACGAATTATGGATTTTCACAAGGTGATATTGGAAAAGCAATGGTATCTTTTACGGGAACAAGAGCATATATGTTATCTGCAATAGGTTATGATATCGAGGAAGAATTGCAAAATGTTATTAAACAACATGATGAAATGAAAAAGAAATTCGTAGATAATTATTGGCCAAAGGTTGAAGAAACTCTTACAACAGAGGATGAAAGGCAGACTTATAAAAATTTATCAAAAAAAATTGATGAATATTGGCAAATAGAAGAGGAAGTACTAGCCAAGGGGGCGACTGTTGATACAGAATTGAGTGCTGAAGCACAGAGAATGAGTATAGAATATCTTGAGCCAATTTATGATGAAGTATATGAAGAACTTTTAAATTTACTTAATGTAAATGTAAATCAAGGAAATACTCTTAAAAGTCAATTAGTGATTTTGTGTTGGGTTTTGGTAATTTTAATTATAATAATTATTATTTTTAGTACACTATATTCTACCAGATTGGGAGTTAATATAGCACAAGGAATTGCAAATCCACTTAATGCTTTGAGTGAGCGTCTTTCTAAATTTGCAGAAGGAGATTTAATGTCGCCATTCCCAGTAGTTGATAGTAAAGATGAAGTTGCTGATATGACTAAGACAGCAGTTGATATGGGAAAAGAACTTACTTTAATTATTAATGATGTTTCTAAAATATTAAATGAATTTTCTAAAGGTAATTATCGAGTAACTTCAGATGCAGAAAAGAGTTATATAGGTGATTTTGAATCAATAATTATGGCAATGAGAGAGTTAAAGTCACAAATGGTAACGACATTAACAGCTATTGAAGAGGCATCGACTCAGGTGTCAGCAGGAGCTGATAATTTGTCACAGGCATCACAGGGACTTGCAGAAGGGGCTACGGAGCAGGCTGGTGTAGTAGAAGAATTACAAGCTACAATCAGTGAAATTACATCCAATATTGAAAAGGCTTCTAATGTGGCTGAAAATGCTTATCAGCAGGCTAAAAAATGTGCTTCTGAAGCAGATAGCAGTAGAGATGATATGAAAGTTATGACAGAAGCGATGAAACGTATAGATGAAACATCTAAGAATATTGCAAAGATTATTGGTGAAATTGAAGATATCGCATCTCAGACTAATCTTTTATCACTTAATGCTTCTATTGAAGCAGCGAGGGCAGGAGAAGCAGGAAGAGGTTTTTCGGTTGTTGCAGATCAGATTAGACAGCTTGCAGACCAAACAGCACAATCTGTAATCAATACGAGAGAATTGATTGAAAGTTCTTTAAATGAAATAGAAGAAGGAAATATGGCAGCTAAACATGTTTCAGATTCTCTTGGTGAAGTAGTAGTTAGCATAAATCTTGTTGCAGATGCTTCAAAAGATATTAGTGAAACTGCATCGGGTCAGGTATCAGCTATGCGTCAGGCAGATGTTGGAATGAATCAGATTTCAGAAGTAATTCAGACAAATGCGTCAGCGGCTGAGGAATCTTCTGCTACAAGTCAGGAACTTTCTGCACAAGCTGAAACATTAGATAGATTAATTCAAAAATTTAAACTATAAATAATATTAAAAAAGTGGTGTAAAATAACTTGTATGGAGTTATGAAACACCATTTTTTTTGTTGACATATAAGATTTTATGTGTTATATTAGGACAGTACGAATTCGTAAAGTCCGATTTAATAAAATCCATTTTCGGATTTTTTTTTGTGAATTTGAAATGAGGTTGATAAAATTTATGAGTGAAAAAATAGGTGATTATTTTAAAATAATCAAGGAAACAGATGAATTATATGATGTATTTCAAAAATACAGTGGTTTATCTGATGCTGAGTATTGGTCTTTGGTAGCAGTGAGGATTGAAAATTGTAAATATCAGCATGAAATAAGTAAATGTATGTCTATGAGTAAGCAGACAGTTAATTCTGCACTTAAACATTTAGTTGATAGAGGATATATTATTTTGGAAGCACCTAAAGAAAATCAAAGAATTAAAAAAGTAATTTTTACTAAAGAAGGAGAAGAATTTGCTAAAAAATATTTAGACGTTATCAATAAATCTCAAGAAAAAGCATGGAGTTTATTGTCAGAAGATGAAAGAAAATCATTAATTTATATACTAATGAAGTTAAAGAATAATTTGGCAGATGAAATAAAAAAATGTATTAAAATTTAAGCTATAAAAATTTTTAAAAGAAAGGTTTGAGAGAATATGAAAATTCAATTATCTGACCATTTTAATTATAAAAGGTTAATTTATTTTGTATTTCCTTCTATAATTATGATGATTTTTACATCTATATATGGAGTAGTAGATGGTTTATTTGTATCTAATTTTGTAGGAAAAATACCATTTGCAGCAATCAATCTTATTATGCCATTTTTAATGGTTTTGGGAGCATTAGGTTTTATGATTGGAACAGGAGGAAGTGCGATAGTTGCAAAAGCACTTGGAGAAAAGAAAAGAGATAAGGCAAATGAATATTTTTCGATGCTAGTGTATGTTACAATTATATTGGGTGTTATTATAGCTTTAATAGGAATTTTATTTATTGAGCCAATATCAAGATTTTTTAAAGCAGAAGATGAGATGCTTGAAAATTGTGTAATATATGGCAGAATTATCATTATAGCAATGCCAGCGTTTATGCTTCAAAATGTGTTTCAAAGATTTTTGATTACAGCTGAAAAACCCAAACTGGGATTATGGGTTACTGTTGCGGCAGGAGTAACTAATATGTTTTTGGATTTTTTATTTATAGCTGTATTTAAGTGGGGAGTGGCAGGAGCTGCCATAGCAACAGCACTTAGTCAAGTAGTAGGTGGAATAGTTCCTCTTGTATATTTTGTAAGAGAAAATGACAGTCTTTTA
>CAZQDT010000262.1:0-3105 GCA_964592005.1 uncultured Eubacteriales bacterium | reverse complement strand
TAATATAATTCAATTTAATTCAAATACAAAAACTTTTGCGAGTCAAGCAAAATTTTTGTTTCCTTTAGTATTGAATTATATATATAAAGTGATTTTATTCAAGGTGAAAACATTTGCGGTTTGAGCAAATTTAAACATTGATTAAGGATACTTAAGTAATTTTATTTTTTGTTATAGAGAGTAAATGACTGTCTTCAGCCGTTTACTTTTTGTGTGTAAAAGTTGTGAATTTTGAAATTACTTAAAAATAGAATGGAGGAAAAAATAAATGAAAAAGTTTTTAGCAAAATTATTAGTGGCAGTTATGGTGGTAATGTCAGTTACAGCGTGTTCAGCGGACAAGACTGTAACCGATAAGCTTATTATGGCAACAGAAGCAGGTTTTGCACCTTATGAGTACACAGAAGATGGTACAACTGTAATCGGTGTTGATGTGGATATTGCAAATGAAATTGCTAAAGCAATGGGTAAAGAACTTGAAATTCAAAATACTACTTTTGATGGAGCTTTACTTGCAGTACAACAGGGAAAAGTAGATTTTGCAGCGGCGGGAATTTCTGTTACAGAAGAAAGAAAAGAGCTTATGGATTTTACAATAGAATATGCTACTTCAAAGCAGGTAATGGTAATAAATAAGTCAGCATCTAAAATAAGCAGTTCTGATGAAATTACAAAAGATACAGTAGTAGGTGTTCAGCTTGGAACAGTTGCAGATATATATTGCTCAAGTGATATAGAATGTGTTGTAAAACAATATAATAAGTTTTTGGAGGCAGCACAGGATTTGAAAAATAATAAGCTTGATTGTATAATTATGGATGAATTACCAGCATTAGAGATGGTTAAATCTAATTCAGAACTTGCAGTTGTAGAAAAAGAAGTATTTACAGATAAATATGCAATAGCAGTTAAAAAGGGAAATACAGAAATGCTTAATGCAATAAATGAAGTTCTTCAAAAACTTATAGATGATGGAAAGATTGAGGAATATACATTAAAGCATACAACAAAATAACGAAACTGGAGGACTGTCGTTTTGGAGTGGTTGCAGACTTGTTATGAAAATTTTTATCGTGCATTTATAGAAAAGGACAGATATTTAGCATATATTCAGGGTTTTAAAAATACTTTAGAACTTTCGTTTTTTGCAGTTCTTTTAGGTGTAGCAATTGGTTTAATAGTGGCTATAATAAAAAGTAGCTGTGAAAATAAAAAAGGCGGAGTATTTAAAATTTTAAGTTTTATTTGTAATGTTTATATTACAATTATAAGAGGAACGCCAGTATATGTACAGATATTAATTATTTATTATATTATATTTAGTTCAAGAAATTCTTCTCCTATGTTAGCAGGTGTGGTTTGTTTTGGTATAAATTCAAGTGCTTATGTTGCTGAAATTATACGTGCTGGTATATCGGCTGTGGATAGAGGACAGATGGAAGCAGGAAATTCTTTGGGATTGAGTAATGCACAGACTATGATATATATTGTACTTCCTCAGGCAATTAAAAATATATTGCCAGCTTTAGGAAATGAATTTATTGTGCTTATAAAAGAAACTTCGATAGTAGGAGCAATAGCTGTTACAGATGTAACAAAAGCAGCACAGGGAATAGGTACATTTACTTATGATTTGCTTACACCTCTTCTTATTGCAGCAGTTATGTATCTTGTAGTTGTTCTTATTCTTACAAAGCTTTTGTCAATGCTTGAAAGGAGGCTTGCAAGAAGTGATAGACATTAGAGGACTTAACAAATCATTTGGAAATCATCATGTACTTAAAAATATAGATGAACATATTTACAAAGGGGAAAAAGTAGTTATTATAGGACCATCTGGTTCAGGAAAAAGTACATTTCTAAGATGTCTTAATCTTATGGAAGTACCTACTTCAGGTGAAATTTTATTTGAGGGAAATAGTATTACTTCAGCTAAGTCTAAAGAAGTAAATATTCTTAGACAAAAAATGGGAATGGTGTTCCAACATTTTAATTTATTTCCTCACCTTACAATACTTAACAATATTACTTTAGCACCTGTAAAACTAAAGCTTATGACAAAAGATGAAGCAGAAAACAGAGCAATGGAACTCTTAAAAAGAGTAGGTTTGGAAGAAAAGGCTTTACAGTATCCAAATCAGCTTTCAGGAGGACAGAAACAGCGTATAGCAATAGTCAGAAGTTTAGCTATGAATCCTGACGTAATGTTGTTTGATGAGCCTACTTCAGCTCTTGACCCTGAAATGGTAGGGGAAGTTTTGGAACTTATGAAACAGCTTGCAGACGATGGAATGACTATGATTGTAGTTACGCATGAAATGGGTTTTGCTAAAGAAGTAGCATCAAGAGTAATTTTTATGGCAGATGGAAAAATTATGGAACAGAATGAACCTAAAGAATTTTTTGAAAATCCACAAAATGAAAGATTGAAAGATTTTCTATCAAAGGTACTTTAATAATTAAGGTTGTTGTATTGAAAATGATACAACAACTTTTTTATAATAAAAAAGCTTCCCTATATTCTGTATAAGGAAGCTAAAATTTTATAAGGATTTTTCAAAATCATCGTAAGCTTTTGAAATTTTAAAAAATCCCATGTCATTAAGAGTTTGTGTAACAGTATTTCTTATTTCTTTATAGGTTATTTGTTCAGGATTATTTGTAGTAATTTTTTTGTTTATTTCAAATACCACATTGTTTATATCTGAATTTGTAAGAGCACCTTCAAAGGAATTAGAAATACATTCTAAACATTTTTGAATTTTCCTTAAATCAAAATCTTCGATTTTTCCACTACGTTTTAATACTTTCATAAAAAACACTCCTTTGGATTATATTTTGTATTAACTTAGATTTTCTAAATAAAAATCAAAATCTTTATCTCTATCTCAACACAATTTGCCATTAATTACATCTAATTTAGCGACCTGTAAAGAAGAACGATTAGGATTTCCTCCTGTTATTCCGGGTACTCTTTCGGGGTGAGTAAAATAAAAAATATAGGCATTATCATTTTGAACAAGTACATCAGCATGATTGGCTATTACATTATCATCAGTACGTTTTCCACCTTTATCAAGAATTTTTTCTTCTTGTTTTGTCCAA
>CAZQDT010000261.1:0-3125 GCA_964592005.1 uncultured Eubacteriales bacterium | reverse complement strand
TAAAAAAACGTTTTCTTTTAATTCCTTTAATATTTATTCCTAAAGATTCCAATTCTTCATGATGAAGTAAATACATATCTTTTTCACCTATTTCAGGAAAATTATATACTCTCTTTATCTCCATAGGCTCTGTTTCTACCCAATCGCCATTTTCCCAATAACTTCCTTTTGCAGTAACTTCTCTGATATTTATTTCAGGATTAAAATTTGTAGCAAATGGATAGCCATGGTCACCTGCATTTGCATCAAGAATATCTATATAATTAATTTCATCAAAATGATGTTTTTGTGCATAAGCTGAAAATACTCCTGTAACTCCCGGGTCAAATCCGCTTCCCAAAAGTGCTGTAATTCCTGCTTTTTCAAATTTTTCTCTATATGCCCATTGCCATTTGTATTCAAATTTTGCTGTATCTAAAGGCTCATAGTTAGCTGTATCTACATAATCTACTTTTGTTGCAAGACAAGCGTCCATTATTGTCAAATCCTGATATGGAAGTGCTACATTTATTACAATATCTGGTTTTTCAGCTTCAATAAGTTTTATAAGTTCATCTACATTATCTGCATCTACCTGTGCAGTAGTTATTTTAGTTTTTCCTCCATCAAGTTTAGCTTTTAAAGCATCACATTTTGATTTTGTTCTGCTTGCAATACAAATTTCTTCAAATACCTCTGAATTCTGGCAGCATTTGTGTACTACAACACTTGCAACTCCACCTGCTCCTATAATTAAAGCTTTACCCATTTTCATCTGTCCTTTCTATATTTAAAATTTTACTACCTCATTTGTGAAAAATTCAAACAAATATAAATATTTCTATGGTAAAATTTTGTTGTATTGTTTCCTCGTTTTATTAAAAGAAAAAAGAAACAAAAGAGTAACAACAAAACTTACTATTATATAAATAAACTCTAAAATTATTGCATACATTGATAAATAGAAAAACAAATCTACTACTACCATAATAAACCATAAAATTTTCAATTTATCACTATATAAATCATACTTTTCTTTATCCTCTATCAATGCAATTCCTTTGATAATCACCCATTTTACATAAAGTGCCAAAATCGAAGTAAAAATACCCACCATAAGCATAACTACTTCTGAAGTTTCAACAGCCAAAATATTCATAACCCAAACTACAAAAGAATATACAGCCATTATAACTGAAACCGGAATTGCCTTTTTAAAGTATTCTTCAAAATTTTGAACTTCTTTTATCCCTTTTATTATAAGTATATAACCTACAAAATTGGGAATTAATCCAATAGTAACTTCATTGAAATTTAAATTAAAATTTAAAATAATAAATACAAGTCCTATAAAAATTATATCCAAATTAATCACTCTCTTTACAGCTGCAATAATATCTCCCTTAAAAGCTTGCATGCCAAAGCTGTAGATGCTCCGCTTTGGTCATATATCGGTGAAAGTTCATTCATATCAAGCCCTACAATGTTAAGTTTAGAAACTTTATTGATAGCTTTCATAAGTTCCATAAATGTAACCCCTCCAGCCTCCGGTGTACCTGTTCCAGGAAATACTGACGGATCAAGCACATCTAAATCTAATGTAAAATATACCGGTTTTCCTTTTAACTTTTCAACCGCTTCATCAAGTGTATTAAAATTGAACTTGCATAAATGTGTATGTTCTTTTGCCCAGTAAAACTCACTTTTTTCTCCACTTCTTATTCCAAACTGAAATATTTTTCCATCCCCTACCAAATCATGGCAACGTCTTATGACTGTTGCATGAGAAAATTTAACACCAAGATAATCCTCTCTCAAATCAGTATGTGCATCAAAATGTACTATATGAAGGTTTGGATATTTTTTTACTGCTGCTCTCACTGCACCCAATGTAACTAAATGCTCTCCACCTATCATAAAAGGAATTTTATCATCTTTTATGATATCCGCTGCAAGCTCCTCTATCTGCTCCAATGCTCTGTCAGGATTTCCAAAAGGCAACTCTAAATCACCATAATCAAACACTTTTATATCTTCTAAATCTTTATCCAAATAAGGGCTATAAGTTTCTATGCCAAAACTTTCATTTCTTATAGTGGAACTGGCAAATCTTGTCCCCGGTCTGAAAGAAGTAGTACTATCAAAAGGTGCTCCAAAAAGTACAACTTTACTTTCTTCGTATTCATTATCACATCCTATGAACGTATGAACATTTTTATTATACATTTTCCAGCAACTCCTTTACATAATTTGGTAAAGCAAATGCTCCCTTATGAAGTTCTGTATTATAATACCTTGTCTTTAAACCCAAATTATTCCACTGCTCTGCTTTTAAATCTTTTACAGGGTCATATTTCTTAGATGCAAAGCCAAAAAGCCAGTGTCCTGATGGATAAGTAGGTATATGAAACTGATAAACACTACTTATAGGAAATACTGATTTTATATTTCTATGTGCTCTCTGCATAGATTTTCTATCTTCTTCATAATAAGGACTTTCATGTTGATTTATCAGTACCCCATCTTCTTTAAGTGCTTTAAAACAGTTTCCATAAAATTCTTTGGTAAAAAGTCCCTCGCCCGGTCCAAATGGGTCAGTAGAATCGACTATTATCAAATCATATTCATTTTCTTTAGTTCTTACAAATTTAAGACCATCTTCATAATAAATATTTACTCTTGGGTCATCAAGCTTATCTGCTGTCTGCGGAAGGTATTTTTTACATATTTCGACTACTTTTTCATCTATTTCCACCATATCTATATTTTCTATTGTATCATACCTTACAAGTTCTCTTATTGTACCACCATCACCTGCCCCTATAACCAAAACATTTTTAATACTTGGGTTTACAGCCATAGGTATATGTGTAATCATTTCATGGTAAATAAATTCATCTTTTTCTGTAAGCATAATAAAACCATCTAAAGAAAGAAATCTTCCAAATTCTTTGCTTTCAAATATATCTATCTGCTGATATATACTTTTTTCACTTATTAACTGTTTTTGTACCTTTATACTGAAATTAACTTCTTTGGTATGTTTTTCAGTAAACCATAATTCCACCACAAATCACTCCTCACATACAACATTTATATTTTCTATTTTCATATCCTGAGTTCCAGTCATAAAACAGCCTTTTTCT
>CAZQDT010000260.1:0-3152 GCA_964592005.1 uncultured Eubacteriales bacterium | reverse complement strand
ATTTTTTGAGTTAGGATTATACAACAAGTATCAAAAATAATTTGAATATAAAATATTAATGATGTATAATAACTTATTATAAAATAAATTTGGTAAAAATATTTTACTAATTTATTTTAACTTAAAATTATAAAAAATACAATAGAAAAATTAATTAAAGAATTGGAAAGGAAATATTTGGTATAAAAATGAATGAGAAAGCTTTAAAAACATTAGAATTTAATAAAATAAAACGAATGCTTGTAGAACGTACAATTTCTGTAATGGGTAAAGAAAAAGCTGAAGAATTAGTACCTACAAATGATTTATTTGAAATAAATAGCTGGCAGGCACAGACAACTGATGCTGTAAGTATGGCTTTGAGAAGAGGAAGAATACCATTATATGGATTAAAAGATATAAGAGATTGCTTGAAAAGAGCTGAAATGGGAGGTTCTTTGAGCATAGAAGAGCTTTTGAATGTGGGAAGTGTGTTACGTACAGCAAGACAGGTTAAAAATTATTCAAAAGATGAAAGAAAACAGGAAATATATGAAAGTCTTGAACCATTTTTTGAGTCCATAGAAGTTTTGAATAATTTGGAAAAAGAAATTTCAAGATGTATAATATCCGAAGTAGAAATTGCAGATGATGCAAGTACAGCACTTAGGGAAATCAGAAGAGATATAAAGATATCTAATGAAAGAATAAAAGAACAGTTAAATAGTATTATACATTCTTCTTCAAATAAAACAATGCTTCAAGATGCTGTTATAACTATGAGAGGAGATAGATATTGTATACCTGTAAAACAAGAATATAGAGCTTCTTTTCCGGGTATGATTCATGACCAGTCTTCCACAGGAGCAACTATTTTTGTAGAACCTATGGCAGTAGTACAGCTTAATAATAAGATAAGAGAATTAAAAATACAGGAAAAAAATGAAATAGATAAAATATTATATTCTCTTTCAGTAATGGTAGCTGAAAATATTGAATTTATAAGAGTAGATTTGAATGTTTTATCACATTTGGATTTTGTATTTGCTAAAGCAGAACTTTCAATAGCGATGAATGGGACAAAGCCGATATTTAATACCAGAGGATATATAAATATAAAAAAAGCAAGACATCCATTATTAGACCCTAAGAAAGTAGTTACTACAGATATCTATTTAGGTAAAAATTTTACAATGCTTTTGATAACAGGACCTAATACAGGTGGTAAGACAGTAACTCTTAAAACAATAGGTTTATTTACACTTATGGGACAGGCGGGACTTCATATTCCGGCATTTGACAATTCTGAACTTGCAGTATTTGATAATGTATTTGCAGATATAGGAGATGAGCAGAGTATAGAGCAGAGTTTGAGTACATTTTCATCTCATATGACAAGTATTGTAAAAGTACTTGAAGAAGTGACGGATAATTCACTTGTATTGTTTGATGAACTTGGTGCAGGTACAGATCCTACGGAAGGTGCTGCACTTGCAATGGCAATTTTACAAAATCTTCATAAAAGAAAGATAAGAACAGCTGTAACCACACATTATAGTGAACTTAAAGTATATGCACTTTCCACAGATGGAGTTGAAAATGCTTGCTGTGAATTTGATGTTGAAACATTAAGACCTACTTATAGACTTCTTATAGGTATTCCTGGAAAAAGTAATGCTTTTGCTATATCTAAGAGACTTGGACTTCCTGATTATATAATAGACAGTGCAAAAGAACTTATCACTCAAGAAAATGTACATTTTGAAGACCTTATAACAGATATAGAAATAAGTAAAAAAACTGTAATTTTTGAACAGGAGAGAGCTGAACAATATAGAAAAGAAGCTGAAAATCTTAAAAAACAGGTGGAAGAACAAAAATTTAAGATAGAGCAGCAAAAAGAAAAGATAATAATGGAAGCTAAACAAGAAGCTAGAAAAATTTTACAATTGGCTAAAGATGAGTCAGATGAATTGGTAAGAGATTTACAAAAATCTGCAAGGGAAATTCGCCTAGAAATAGACCAAGCCGGTTTAGATGAAAAAAGACAGAAAATAAAAGAAAAACTTAATAAAGCAGAGGGTTCAGTAGCACAAGCTACTTTGACAGTTAAGAAAGGAAAACCTATAACTAAAGCACTTTCTTTAGGAGAAAAAGTATTTGTTACAGGATTTAATCAGTCCGGCACAGTGGTAAGTTTGCCTGATGCAAATAAAGATGTAATGGTTCAGCTTGGAATAATGAAAATGAAAGTTAAACTTTCAGATTTATCCATAGATGACACAGAAGAAAAACAGGTTAAACAGAAGTATAGAAATGTCAATAAATCTTCTGTAAAGGCAGGAAAAGCACAGAATATATCAGCGGAAATTGATTGTAGGGGACAACTTGTAGATGAAGCTATACAAAATATTGATAAATATCTCGATGATGCTTATTTATCAGGACTTGAACAAGTGACCATAATACATGGAAAAGGAACGGGAGCGTTGAGAGCTGCTGTACAACAGCATATGA
Source organism: uncultured Eubacteriales bacterium (assembly GCA_964592005.1). Taxonomy (GTDB): domain Bacteria; phylum Bacillota; class Clostridia; order Lachnospirales; family CAZQDT01; genus CAZQDT01. The sequence continues at coordinate 656 of CAZQDT010000260.1, read as the reverse complement.
AAAAACACCCTCATGTAAAGACATTTAGAGCAGGAGTTTATGGTGAGGGAGAAGCCGGTGTTACAGTAGTAGAATTAAAAAAATAATTGTAGGGGAGTATGGATATGAGCAATAAAGTAAAAGTCTTAATAGTAGATGATGATACAAATATAGCAGACCTTATTTCATTGTATTTTAATAAAGAGGGTTATGAAACTAGAGAAGTATATGATGGGAAAAATGCTGTTAAAATGTTTACAACATTTACTCCTAATTTGGTTATTTTAGATTTGATGCTTCCTGAAATGGATGGTTATGAGGTGTGCAGGGAGATAAGAAAAATAAGTAAAGTACCTATAATAATGCTTACAGCAAAAGGAGAAACCTTTGATAAAGTTTTGGGGCTTGAGCTTGGGGCAGATGATTATATGGTAAAACCATTTGAACCTAAAGAACTTTTGGCTAGAGCTAAAGCTGTACTAAGGCGTTATGAGCCTAAGGAAAGTACAGACGATAGCAAAAAAGTGGTATACCCTAATATTTCTATAAATTTTTTGGATTATACAGTTGTATATCATGAGAAAACTTTGGAACTTCCGCCAAAAGAATTTGAGCTTTTATATTTTTTGGCTTCTCATCCTAATCAGGTATTTACAAGAGAACAGCTTTTAGATAAA
>CAZQDT010000259.1:0-3155 GCA_964592005.1 uncultured Eubacteriales bacterium | reverse complement strand
ACATCTTTTCTATTTAAATATAAATTTCTAAGCTGTGCCAAAAAATCTATAAATATCTGATTATTAGATGCTGCATCTACTTCATCTATCATCATTACTATTGGCTTTTGTGATGTACTGCAAATATCACTTATATATTCAAATAAACTAACCAAACCTAATTTTTCATTATTATCTATTCTTCCTCTTAAATCCATAAGTATTTTTTCATCTAAACCCATTATTTTATTACTACGTATAATTCTTAATATCATTTTTAAAAACGCCATCGAAAAAGTTTCTCCATTTTCAAAACTATCACTGTCAAGTGCCTGAAAACTTAACGATATAACTATATAATCTTCTTTCAAATATTCTTTCAATGCCCTTAATGTAGTTGTCTTTCCATACTGCCTTGCTCTGTTTATTACAAAATAATCTCCATTATCTACCAGTTTTTTTATTTGCTTTAATCTACTCTCAAGATTTACCATATAATGTTCATCTGGATAACAAGTTCCTGTTACATTAAATCTTTTCATACAATCTCACTCCTCAATTTTCAGCTATATCTCCCATACTCCACAATCACATATGGTTTTTTATTTTCATCGCATAAAGTTACCAATATTATATTTTCCTGTCTATATATTATTGGAACTATTACATTTCCGTGTTTTGCCGCATTTTTATACTCTACTCTCAAAGTCCGTACTTCAAAGTCATCAGGCAAATACTCCTCCGTCATATATATATACTGTGCATTATTAACATGATTATTGGTATCAAGGTATTGTTTGGTAATTACAAAATGTTCTCTTTCTTCTCCATTTTCAGGAATATCTATTTTAGAAGAAAGGTATTCTATATCAAGTTTAGGTTCAATATTATATTTTTCTATTTCTTCTTTAGGAACTTTCATAAGCTTTCCTGCATTCACATCTATATAAATTCCAACAGAATTTCCTTCTACACAAATATTTCCCTGTTCATCATAGAGCATATAATTTCTGTATCCAAAAACAGATTTACAACTATATACAGATGTGGCAACTGTTACCTTTTCGTAAATTACAGGTATACGTTTTATTACCAGCTGCCATGAAGATGCAAGCCATGTCTGAGATATACTTTTAAAATATTCTAAATCTAAGCCCTGACTTTCAAGCTGAAAATTATAACAGTCCTGAAAATGGTCAATAAGTTTTCCAAATTTCATAGTTTCTTTTGTACCTATATCACTATAACCCACTTTAAAATCCAATTTGTGCATAAATTTCCCTCATTTCTTAAATATCCTTTATCTAAATATGGTAAAATATAGAAGCACCAAAATCCCCAAAATTATCCTGTAATATCCAAATCCTTTGAAATCATGTTTTTTAATATATCCCATAAGGAATTTTATTGCAAAAAGTGATACCACAAAAGCTACTATCATTCCTATCAACAACACACTTATTTCTGCTGCCGAAAAAGCAAAACCTGTTTCAAGTCCATATTTCAAAAATTTAAGTCCACTTGCTCCAAACATTACAGGTATTGCCATAAAAAATGAAAATTCCGCTGCTATATGTCTTGATGTACCTAAAACAGATGCACCAAGTATTGTAGAACCCGACCTTGATGTACCCGGAATAAGAGCAAGTACCTGAAAAGCTCCTATACCCAAAGCTGTTTTATAGTCTAATTCTTTAAATTCTTTAATTTTAGGCTTCTTTTTATTGTTTTCAAGTACAATAAATAAAACTCCATATACGATAAGTGCAACAGCTACTATGTAAGCTTCCCAATTCTTTAACATCTCATCTATTACATCATCTAATAAAAGTCCAAGCACAGCCGCTGGAACAGAGGCAATAATCACTTTAACCCACAATATCCAAGTTTCCTTTTTCTCTTTTGCTTTTTTCTTAGGTGACAATGGATTTAATTTGTCAAAATACAAAAGCACCACCGCAAGTATTGAACCAAGCTGAATAACTACATCAAACATTCTTTTAAAGGCATCCGGGTCAGCTGAACCAACATTCATTTCAACAAACTGGTTTACCAATATCAAGTGTCCCGTACTGCTTACAGGAAGCCATTCTGTTATTCCCTGAATAATTCCAAATAATATAGTTTTTAAAATTTCCAAAAAAAACATTTTTTTCTCTCCTTTTTAATAATAATTTTATTTTTTTAATTTTATCATAATTAAAATATAAATAAAAGATTAATTTTTAATACACCTTACATTTTTAACAAAACTTTTCATTGTAATAATCTAAAAAAACTATTATAATAAGGTATCTTATTTATAAAATCGGAGGTATTAAATTGAAAAAGATTATTTCTTGGATTTTGGTAATTTTATGGGCGTACATAATTTTTAGTTTTTCTAACCAGACGGGCGAAAATTCCGGAGGATTGAGCATTCGTATAACAGAATTTATTTTAAACCTTTTTAATCTCGAAATAAATACAGAAACATTGAATACTTTACATTTTATGATACGAAAAACTGCTCATTTTACCGAATATGCAATATTTGCAATATTTATTTTTAATGCTGTTTACAATAGTTTTAAATTAAATTTAAAATATATCTCCTTAATTTCTTTTTTATCAGCTGCATTATATTCATTAAGTGATGAATTTCACCAGCTTTTTATAGCTGACAGAGTAGGGAGTCTTACCGACTGTCTTATAGACTCATGCGGAGCTTTGACTGGTTCTTTGTTTTGTTTTATTGCCATATATATTTTACAAAAATTTACAGCCAGAAAGGTATGATATTATGTCTTTATTTGCCATAGCTGATTTACATCTAGGTCTTGCCCTCAATAAGCCAATGGATAAATTTGGTGATAATTGGGAAAATCATCATCTAAAAATACAAAATAACTGGCTTAATACTGTAACAGATAATGATACCGTTATGATATTAGGCGATATTTCTTGGGCATTAAAGGAAAATATGGCTGAACCCGATTTAATTTTCATAAAAAATTTACCCGGCCAAAAAATTTTACTCAAAGGAAATCATGATTATTGGTGGGATAAAATTAGTTTTCTTAATCAAAAATATTCTGAAAATATGTTTTTTATGCAGAATACTTTTACAAATTATGAAGATATTGCCATTGTTGGAACTCGTGGCTGGCTCTGCCCCAATGACAAAAACTGGACTG
>CAZQDT010000258.1:0-3267 GCA_964592005.1 uncultured Eubacteriales bacterium | reverse complement strand
TATTTTCTTGGGACCTACGGGTGTAGGTAAAACAGAGGTTGCAAAGACACTGGCGGCAACGCTGTTTGACAGCGAAGAAAACATAGTACGAATAGATATGTCGGAGTATATGGAAAAATTTTCTGTATCAAGACTTATAGGAGCACCTCCGGGATATGTAGGATATGAAGAGGGAGGACAGTTGAGTGAAAAGGTAAGGAGAAAGCCATATTCTGTAATATTATTTGATGAGATAGAAAAAGCAGACCAAGATGTATTCAATATGCTTTTACAAATATTGGATGATGGACATATTACAGATGCTCAAGGTAGAAAAATAAATTTCAAAAATACTGTTATAATTATGACTTCAAATATAGGAGCAAGAAATATTGTAGAACCTAAAAAATTAGGATTTACAACTGTGATAGATAAAGAAAAAAATTATGAAGATATGAAAGCAAATGTTATGTCAGAGGTAAAAAATATTTTTAAACCTGAATTTTTAAATCGTATAGATGATTTAATAGTATTCCAGCCTTTGACTAAAGAGGAAATAAAAGAAATAGTAGTTCTTTTAACAAATGAACTTATAAGCAGGGTTAAAAAGAATATTGGACTAAAACTTACAGTTGATAAAACAGTAGTAGATTATATTGCCGAAACGGGTTTTGATTCAAAATATGGAGCAAGACCGATAAAAAGAGCAATACAGACTAATTTAGAGGACCTTTTGGCAGAGGAGTTACTTGAGGGCAAATTTAAGAAAAATGCAAAAATTACTGCAAAATATGAAAATAATAAGATTGTAATTGAAGAAACAAATTAGAGTGTTAGGCTTCCTGTTCACAGGGGAAGCCTAACACCTTGAAAATTTCCGATTTAGTTATTAATTATTTGTAAAATTTGTCTAAAAATATATTTAAAAATAAAAAAAGAAAAATAAAGGTATACAAAAACAATTTATATATGTTATAATTAAGTAAACAGAATTAACAAAATTAAATATGTTCAGGAGGTTTTTAAAATGGCTATAATAAAAGAATTGATACGTCAAGAAGCGAGTGGAAAGATAAGTTTTGGAGATTATTTATCTGAAACAAAACAAAAATTAAAAGATTTTGATATCTGTGGAGATTTATATAGTGTTAAAACTTACAATGAAGTTACTAGACTTGAGAAAAATGGTTCTTTGTTTTTTGAATCTGTTCCGGGAAGTACGGTAACAGAATTTAACATAAATAGTAAAAAAGTAGATTTCTACATAGAAAGTAATGCTGAAGATGTTCAGATAACAGTCGATTTAGGAACTGAAGTAGAATATAAAATTTACATAGATGATGTACAAGCAGGTAAAGGAAAGACAAATCTTGCAGGTAAGCTTACAGCATCAGTCGAAACAAAGAAAGAACCTAAACATGTTATAATAGAAATATTGTAATAAAAATTATTAAGCTGTTTCATATTCGGAACAGCTTTTTTTATGGAAAAGGAGGATTTTAATGGCTAAAGCAAAAGCAATTTATGTATGTCAGGAATGTGGTTTTGAGTCGCCGAGGTGGGTTGGAAAATGCCCTTCTTGTGGTCAGTGGAATACATTTGTAGAAGAAATAATCGAAAAGAAAAAGAATATTGTTTCTACGGTAGGTACAACTGTAAGACCTGTAACTTTGGAAAATATAGAAATGACAAATGAAGTGAGAACTTCAACAAAACTTTCAGAGTTAGATAGGGTACTTGGTGGAGGCATAGTTCAAGGTTCGATGGTACTTGTAGGTGGTGACCCCGGTATAGGAAAATCTACATTATTATTACAGATATGTCAAAGTATTGGTGAACAAAATATAAAAGTATTGTATGTTTCGGGAGAAGAATCAGTTCAGCAGATAAAGATGAGGGCTGAACGTCTTGAAATAACTACTAAAAATTTATTTTTAATATCTGAAACTAATATGAATACCATAGAGAATGTAATAATGCAGGAAAAACCAGAATTGGTTATTATAGACTCAATACAGACTATTTATAGAGAAGAAGTAAGTTCTGCACCGGGAAGTGTAAGTCAGGTAAGAGAATGTACGAGTGTACTTATGAGAATAGCTAAAGGAAGTAATATATCTGTAATTATAGTAGGTCATGTTACCAAAGAGGGAGCAATAGCAGGTCCTAGAGTTTTGGAACATATGGTAGATACGGTATTGTATTTTGAAGGTGAAAGACATGTAAGTTATAGAATACTTCGTGCAGTAAAAAATAGATTTGGTTCAACTAACGAAATGGGTATGTTTGAAATGAGGGATAAGGGGCTTGTTGAAGTAATCAATCCGTCTGAATATATGCTAGAAGGTAGACCACTTGAAGCGGCAGGTTCAGTTATAACTTGTTGTATGGAAGGAAGCAGACCTTTGCTTTCAGAAGTTCAGTCGCTTATAAGTTATAGTACTTTTGGAGTACCAAGAAGAACGGCAACAGGTATTGACTATAATAGAGTTGCCGTACTTATGGCGGTTATAGAGAAACATTTAGGAATGCAGCTTTCATCATATGACAGTTATGTAAATCTTGCAGGAGGAATAAAAATTTCTGAGCCATCGCTTGATTTAGCAATAATTGCTGCAATAGCTTCAAGTTTTAAAAATATTGCAATAAACCCATATACAGTAGTTTTTGGAGAAGTAGGATTGGCAGGAGAAGTAAGAGCTGTAAGTATGGTTGAAAAAAGAGTTATTGAGGCAGCCAAAATGGGATTTAAGAGTTGTATAATTCCAGCGGCAAATGTAAAGGGATTGAATAAGATAGATGGTATAAATGTTTATGGGGTTCAAAATATAAGTGAATTAACTAAACGCATATTGAATTAAAATATTACAAAAAGGGATAAAAATAATAAAATAAAAAATGTAAAAAATTATTGAAAAAATCTTGCATATTTATATTATATGTGATATAATTCCAAAGGAAATAAAAACGCACGTATTTATTGAAGTGGTGCCTGTAAAAAGGTCTTTAATAGTAAATACGGAGGAAAAAACCATAGGAGGAATAAAAATGAGCGTAATTTCAATGAAACAATTATTAGAAGCAGGAGTTCACTTTGGTCATCAGACAAGAAGATGGAATCCTAAAATGGCAGAGTATATCTTTGCAGAAAGAAATGGAATCTATATTATAGATTTACAGAAAACAGTTAAAAAAGTAGATGAAGCTTACTTTGCAGTAAGAGAGATTATCGAAAATGGCGGAGAAATTCTTTTTGTAGGAACAAAGAAACAAGCTCAGGATTCTATT
>CAZQDT010000257.1:0-3300 GCA_964592005.1 uncultured Eubacteriales bacterium | reverse complement strand
AGCTGATGCTGGCACGACCATAGACACCAGAGTAAACCTCAGAACGAGTAAGGATAGGGTTACGGTCTGTATCTACAATCCCAGGTGCGGATGTCGCGTTTGTATTGACAAAATATGGTAATTTTTTATACAAAAAAATGCGAAATAGTTTAACAGCTCTTGTCGCATTTTATTTTACAATGTAGCCACTTTTTGAAGTATATTATTGTAAAGCCAAAAACCACCTATCCAAACAAAATCTGTAATTTGGGGCTTTATTCCATTATATTATACCCTGCTTATATCTATAAGTCCCTGCTCCATCATTGTTTGTAGTGCTATTATATTTCCTATCTTTGCATGATGCCATGAAAGACCACCTTGTAAAAATACTGTATACGGCGGCTTTATCGGAGCATCTGCACTAAGCTCTATGGATGAACCTTGCACAAAAGCACCTGCTGCCATTATTACTGGGCAATCATACCCCGGCATATCCCATGGTTCAGGAGAAACAAAACTGTCAACCGGTGCACCCTTTTGTATTCCTTTACAAAATGCAATAACATTTTCGGGAGATTTCATCTGAATAGCCTGTACTATATCTGAACGTTTTTCATTCGACTTAGGCATTACTTCATAACCTAAAAGTTCAAAAGCTTTAGATGCAAATATCGCACCTTTTACTGCCCCAGAAACTACTTGTGGTGAATAGAAAAGCCCTTGTATTATAGATGGTGTAACACCCAAAGTAGGTCCTACTTCTCTTCCAAGTCCAGGAGATGTAAGACGACAAGCTGCATTTTCAACATACTCTTCTTTTCCTACTATATATCCACCCACAGGTGCTAGTCCACCGCCCATATTTTTTATAAGTGAACCAGCAACAATATCTGCTCCTACATCACTAGGCTCTATTATATCTACAAATTCACCATAACAGTTATCTACCATACATATAATATCTTTTCTTACAGATTTTACAAAATCAATAAGTTCTTTTATTTCTTCCACAGAAAAAGATTTACGCCACGCATAACCTTTTGAACGCTGGATTGTAACCATTTTTGTCTTTGGTGTAATAGCTTTTCTTATACCTTCAAAATCAAATTTATCTCCTTCTAATAAATCAACCTGCTTGTAAATTACTCCATATTCTTTCAAAGAACCTCTTTCTTCACGAATACCTATAACTCCCTGCAAAGTATCATAAGGTACCCCGACAGGAGAAAGAAGCTCATCACCCGGTCTTAAATTACCTGAAAGTGCAATATTTATGGCATGAGTACCCGATATAATCTGAGGTCTTACTAAAGCTGCTTCTGTATGAAATACATCTGCATATATCTTTTCAAGTGTATCTCTTCCTAAATCATTATAACCATAACCAGTAGTTGCAGCAAAATGAATGTCACTTAATCTGTTTTTCTGCATTGCACTTAATACTTTTATCTGGTTATATTCAGTTATTTTATCCACTTCTTCAAATTTTTCTTTTAAAGAAGTTTCTATCTTCTCACAGAACTCTAAAAGTTCAGCCGAAATATTTAATTGCTTATTTATATATTCTGATAAAAAATCCATTTTAAAATTCCTTTCAATCTTTTATGTATTTATTCACTGACACTTATATTTATATTTTTAGATGGCAGAATACTGCATATTGCATGCTTATAAAGCATTTGCTGTTTCCCGTTGCAATCAAGTATTATTACAAAATTATCAAATCCTTTAACTAATCCGCTTACCGTAGAATTATTGCTAAGAGTAATTTCAACAGTTATTTTCTCTTTTCTTACAGAATTTAAAAATATATCCTGTAAATTTGTACTTCTATTCAAAATTAACACCCCTTTTTTATCAAACGGATATTCACAATCCGTATTCACTGCTTGCTTATAATCAAAACTTTATATATTATAACCTTATGTCAAAAGTTCTTCAAGAGAAATCAAAAATTTATTTATAATTTCTTCCTCTGAAAGTTCATCAACCTTAAACCATTCTCCCTGACATTGATGATTAAACCATGTAAGTTGTCTTTTGGCAAGATGTCTAGTAGCTTGTTTTAAATCTTCAATTGCCATTTCCAAAGAACATCTTCCATCAAGATATGGTATGATTTCTTTATATCCTACTCCCTGCATTGAAACTAAATTTTTAGAATATCCCATATCTAATAATTTCCTAACTTCTTCTATTAAACCATGCTCAAGCATTTTATCCACTCTTAGATTTATTCTTTCATACAAAATATTTCTGTCCATTGTAAGAATAAAATATTTCACATCATAAGGCGACTTTCTTTGTTTTTCCAACTCATTATGAACTGAAATAGGTATACCTGTCTGTTTATAATATTCCAATGCTCTGATAATACGCTTTACATTATTTTTATGTATTATTTCAGCAGATACTGGATCTATTTCTTCAAGCATACAATGAATGAAATCATTTCCTTTTTCTTCCGCAAGCTTATATAAACTTGCTCGATAAGAAGTATCATTATCGGTTTCTTCAAAATTGTTATCATTTACTACCGCTTGAATATAAAACCCTGTACCTCCTACAAGAATAGGAACTTTTCCTCTTGACTGTATATCATCTATGTATTGCTTTGCTCTTGACTTAAATACTGAAACATTAAATTCATCATCAGGATAAAATTCATCTATAAGATAATGAGGTATTCCATTCATCTCTCCTTTTGTAACTTTTGCAGTTCCAATGTCCATATATTTATAGACCTGCATAGAATCTGCCGAAATAATTTCTGCATTTATTTTTTTAGCTAACTTTATAGACAGACCTGTTTTCCCAGACGCTGTTGGTCCACCTATAACAATCAATGGTTTTTTCATCTAAATCTTCCTTTACTTTACAACTACATTTTTTTCGCCTAAAAGCTTTTTTAATTCACTTAAAAGATTGTCAGATATTTCAACACCTATATCTGCTCCAAGTTTTTGCTTAGTTTTACAATTTACCAATATTACAGATGTAATGCCTTTATACTTTTTTAAAATTTCAGATATTTTCTGTAATTTTTCTTCTTCAAATTGTAACCACAATTTCTGTGGTTTAGAATTTTTCTGACTTTCTTGCTCACTAATTAACTGTTCATATGGAATAATTTTATTTGCTATAAGCTTGCTATCAGCCTCCTCCTGAACACTGGCACGTCCCTGAACCAATATAACTTTATCATCTTCTATAAAATGTTTATATTTTGCATATATTGTCGGAAACATTATTACTTCAATTACCCCAAAAGTATCCTCTATCGTAACAAATGCCATCATTTGATTTTGTTTAGTATAT
>CAZQDT010000256.1:0-3380 GCA_964592005.1 uncultured Eubacteriales bacterium | reverse complement strand
AATATTCTCTTCTCTCTAATTGATTATGACTTTTTTCTGTTGTGCATTTATAATTCCCTGTTTTTTTATTTCTTCTTGAAATTCTTTATCTTCTAAATACTCTTTTACTTCTTTATATGTTATTCCTTAATTTTCTTTTAATGCTAACACATCTTCTATTAATTCTATATATTCTAATAATTCAGTCATATATGATACACCTTCTATATTGTTATACCCTATATAACTAAATTTTAACAGAATTTATTAATTTAATTCATGCGTTTTTCCTGAAACTGCTTATAAGAAAAAGAGGTATTGCTAAGAACAGATACCTCTTTAATCAACATATTAATTTTTAAGTTCTTGTTTTAAAATATCCCAAATTTTGACACTTTCAAGTCCTCTTTTCCAGCCTGCTATACCTGCCAAATCATATTCTTGGGCAAGTTTTACTTTTTCCGTAATAGAACGTTCTTCTTCCAACCATATTTTATATGTTATACCATCCTCTGTATATTCTCCATAATACTGTCCAGCTTTTTCGTTCCAAATCGGCTCAACATTATGTTCTTTTAAAATATTTTTACCCTTCTCCATTCCATAAGCCACTGAAGAAACTTTTACACCTTCCTCTGTAAGCGTTTCCGCCCACAGTCTTGTATAATATGGAACACCCATCAGCAATTTTTCTTTAGGTATAAGTTCAAGTGATGCTTCTATACTTTCACGAACCCAACTTAAAGATGCCACTGAACCGCTTTCAGGAGATGTTGACCAATGCTCATCATATGTCATAACCATAACATAATCTACCACTTTTGCCACTTCGTCCCTGTGATAGTACCATGACCAATTTGATGGCACATAAGTATCTACTGTTATAATTAATCCTTGCTCTTTCATAAAAGGAGCAAGTTCCCTTAGAAACTGTAAATAATAATCTCCCGTTTCCTGCTTTACACTTTCAAAATCAACATTTATTCCATCTAAATCATATAATGCTGCTAATGCCAATATCTGTTTTATAAGATTTTCTCTGCTTTCACTATTACTTAAAACAGAATGTGTAAGCTTTCCATCAAACTGATTATCTATCAATGCCCATACCTGATAACCTTGATTGTGTGCCCAATCTACATACCTTTTGTCAGCTATATTTGAAATATTTCCATTTTCATCAGCAATAGAAAACCATGTAGGAGAAACTACATCAAGTCCATCTTTAGCTTTTAAAGTTAGATTTTCCATATTACTCTCTACTTTAAAAACCTGCTCCCAGACAAGATTTATTTTACCATTTTCAGGTTTCCAGATTTCCTTTTCATTCTTAACTTCTTCAACAACAGGCTCAATTTTATAAATATTTGAAATATACTTTGTTTCTATATATCCCACTATCCCATTAAATCTTATTCTTGTCCATTCATTTTCTATCCTATAATCATAAATATATACTTCCTCATTAGGCTGTATTTTACTGATTATATATGATTTTTTATCAGCTTTTTGACGTAAATTTATTTCTTTTTTGGAAATAATTTCAGCTTTTGTATATTCTTTTTCTGTATAATCAAGTGTTATAATATCATAATTCTTTATATAATTTATATCTACATTATAAAGCATTTCTAAAAGACTTTCAGGAAGATATGCTTCTGAACTATGTTTTTCTATTGGCAGATTTAAGGTAAGAATATCATTATTAACATATGCTGTAAGTTCATCTGTTTTCATTTTAATAACTTTATCTTCCGTCGTAATGGTAAGTCTGTCGCTGTTTTCTTCCCAAAATATATATTTATCTATATATTCTTTTACAAAATCTGCTGTAAAATATACTTCCGAATTTTTTATAAGTGCTTTTTTATTACTTTCCACTGCGATATCTTCCACAGCTATTCCTATGCTATCTTCCCACTGCGGAAAAGCTTGTTCTAAACTTATTTGTTCAAAATTTGGCAAATATCTGTCTAACAAAAAAAACAAACACATAATTAAAAATATAATCAATAAACTTATTTTTAAAGTTCTAAAAAAAACTTTTTTTCTCTTCCTTTTTCTTTTTTTCACTCCATATACTCCTCTTTTTTATCTTTTATGACTTCATATACATCTTCAAGTTCTTTTCTATGGCATTCAAGTATTCTATCAAGCTTGTCTTCCATTCCTTTTTGAGAATCTATAAAATCAAAAATTATCTCCCATGTAGGATTATAACAATCTTCTACTTCTAAAACTTCTAAAACTTCTGTCTTCACTGTTTCTTCATCATAATAATCATAAATAGCATCAAATTCCCAATCTTCCACATCTCTATCAACAGTAAGTTTCAAATGCACTTTAATTCCATTTTCTTCCTCAACAGCAAACACATTTACTATAAATTTTTCATTTTCTTCTATTGTATAATTTCCTATTTCTTTTTCTAAAAATCCACTTTCTTTATTTTTTAACATTATAACTATAACTGTATCCATTATTTCTTCCATAAAAAAATCCCCTTATCTTAAAGTCTTTATTATTTTTCCTGCCTTATGTTCCTCTAACTCTTGAAAATTATCTTTAACTATTATACAATAGACTTTGTACAAATTCAAGTCTTGTAATATCTGACTTAATTTCAATACATTTTAGGAGGCATTAAAATGAATATTAGAAACGAACTTGGAAAAAGAATACTTTTTTTTGATGGTGGTATGGGTACAATGCTTCAAAAATATGGTATGAAATCTGGAGAAATTCCAGAACTTTTAAATATAAAAAATCCTGAAATACTTTTAAAAATACATTCTGAATATTTGCAAGCAGGTGCAGATATCATTACTACAAATACTTTCGGTGTAAACTCTTTCAAACTTGAAAATACTGGTTTTACAGTAGATGAAATTGTAAAAGCCTCTATTTCTCTTGTCCAAAAAACAATAGCCGAACAAAATTTTTCTGATAAAAAATATATTGCTTTAGACATTGGACCAAGTGGAAAGCTTATGGAACCTTTAGGACCTCTTTCATTTGAAGATGCCTACAATCTTTTTAAAGAAATAGCTATTGCAGGCGAAAAATATGGTGCTGATTTAGTTATAATAGAAACTATGTCGGATACATATGAAATAAAAGCAGCTGTTCTTGCAGTAAAAGAAAATACTTCTCTACCTATCTTTGCGACTATGACTTTCGATGAAAACGGTCATACCCTTACTGGTTCAGATGTTGTAGGAATGATTGCTCTACTTGAAGGTCTAGGAGTTGATTGTCTTGGTATCAACTGTGGATTAGGTCCTGTTCAGATTAAATCCCTTTATGACCAGATGAAAGATTTTGTTTCAATTCCTGTAATGTTTCAACCAAATGCAGGTATGCCAGTTTACGAAAATGGAGAAACTCGATACAATATAAAT
>CAZQDT010000255.1:0-3393 GCA_964592005.1 uncultured Eubacteriales bacterium | reverse complement strand
GTAAGAACTTACAATATCTTGATATGGGGATGTTTGTCCATATTTTGAGTGGCAGGAAGAACATATGGAAATAAATGTAGGACTTTTTTTACAGACACTTCCTATAATGTTAAAAGGAATGCTTGGAATATTTATAGTTACAGGTGTAATTATTTTGATAATGATTTTATTAAATAAATTTACTGCTAATAATAAATAAAGATAAAAGCTGTTAGATTAATTTTTTAGTCTAATGGCTATTTTATTTCTCATATAGCTCTCATAAAAGCTTCTAAATTACTCATTGTAGAATTTTTCTTACATTAAATATCACAATCTATAATATAATTTAGTATTGAAATATTTGGAATGAGAGGGATTTTATGAATGCTATTTGGGGTGCAATGCTTATAATAGGTATTATATTTGGACTTTTTACAGGAAAATCTCAAGAAATAACACAAGCTTTGATTAATTCTTCAAAGGAAGCAGTGGAATTGGCTATGGTTATGCTGGGAGTAGTAGCAATGTGGAGTGGGATTATGAAAATAGGTGAAAAAGCGGGAGTTGTAGAAATGTTTTCTAATAAATTGGAGCCTTTTCTTAATTATTTGTTTCCAGAATTAAAAAAAGAAGAAAAAGCCAAAAAATACGTTGCTACTAATATAATTGCAAATATTTTAGGATTGGGTTGGGCAGCAACACCATCTGGTCTTATGGCAATGAAAGAGATGCAAAAAATTAATAAAAATAATCAAACTGTAAGTAATGCAATGTGTATGTTTTTAATAATAAATATGTCTTCAATACAAATTATTTCTGTAAATATAATTGCTTATCGTTTGGAGTATGGTGCTGAAAATCCTTCAGATATAGTATTTCCTACATTAATTGTTACAATAATTTCAACATTAGCTGCTGTTGTCTATGCAAAAATTAAAGAGAGGAGAGAAAAATAGTGATTTTGCTTAAAACTATATCAAATATAATAGTTCCGGCTATTTTTATATTTTTTTTAGTATATGGATATTTTAACAAAGTTGAAGTCTATGATACTTTTATAGAAGGAGCAAAAGAAGGAATAAAAGTAGTATTTGATATTTTACCTACTTTGATTGGAATTATGACAGCAGTGGGAGCACTTAGGGCATCAGGGGTATTGAATATGATTACTGATATATTAAAACCGATAGTTAATTTAATAGGTTTTCCAACAGAAGCAATTCCATTATTAATTATGAAACCGATTTCTTCTTCTGCATCTACGGGATTATTTTTGGACTTAATGAAAAATTATGGTGCTGACTCATTTGTAAGCAGATTTTCTGCAATTTTACTTGGAAGTACAGAAACAATATTTTATGTATTGACTTTATATTCTACGGCAGCAGGAATAAAAAATACAAGATATTGCCTGAAAGGAGCAATGTTATCACTTGTATTTGCAATAATAGGCAGTTTTATTGTAGTTAAAATAATTTGGTAAGTTTTTTAATTTTTTTTGCGAGTAAAATTCCCAAAGTACATAAAATTATATCTTTAAGTAAAAAAGGAACAGCTCCTTTTTGTATTGCTAAATATAATGAAATATTTGAAACAAAAGAAAGTTGTATAACACCTATTAAATAATCCAAAGCCAGTCCTAAATAGACCGAAATTATTAAAAGTATCTTTGAATTATATTTTTGTGAAATATATCCTGTAATGACACACATTGGTATAAATCCCCATATAAAACCGCCTGTTGGACCAAATAAAGCAGATGGTCCAGCTTTAAAATTTGAAAATACTGGTATACCGATAAAACCAATTATAATATATGTCAATATTGTAAATAAACTTTTTTTAAAACCTAAAATAACTGATATAAGAGTAACAGTAAAACACTGAAAGGTAAGAGGTATACCAAAAGGAAGGGGTACAGAAAACTGGGATATTACAGAAATTAAAGAAACAGACATTCCTATTATTGAAATTTCTTTTGGGGATAGTTTTTTCATAATTTCCTCCTAATCAAATAAAAATTGCTTTAAATTAAGCAGATATTTGCAATCTGCATTGATAAAACTATAAGGTAATACTTATTTAAGTATAAATACAGGTAATTAAAAAGTCAATAAAAAATGAGCTGTCTGAAAAGAAGCAAAACAGACAACTCTAATATATTTAGATAGGAAAATTAATTTATTCTGTGGCTTCAAGTGTAACGTTCAATGTTACAGCTTTTGAATTTCTAACTACTTTCAAGATTATAGTTTCACCAACTTTAGAATTTTTAATAGTTTCACTTAATTGCTCCATAGAAAGAATTTTTTCGCCATTAAACTCAAGTATTATGTCTTCAGCTTGCAAACCTGCTTTTTCAGCAGGACCACCTTCAATTACTTCACCTACATAAACACCAACTGGTAATCCAAAAATACCTGCTAAATCTTCTGTTACATCCATTCCTTTTATACCTAAAAAGGCTGTTTTAATACTTCCGTTTGCAATTAAATCTTCCAGTATAGGTACAGCTGTATTACTTGGAATGGCAAATCCCATACCTTCTACACCAGTAGTTGCTATTTTTACAGAATTTATTCCAATAACTTCGGCATTTGAGTTTACTAAAGCACCACCACTGTTTCCAGGATTAATAGCCGCATCTGTTTGAATTACAGTAAGATTTTTATCATCTACCTGAATTTGTCTGTTTAAAGCACTTATAATTCCTTGAGTAACAGAATTATCGAATTGAGCACCTAAAGGATTTCCTATGGCAATTGCAGTTTCGCCTACTTGTAATTCATCTGAATTACCGAACACAGCAACAGCAATAGAAGAAAGAGTTTCTGATGTAAGAACAGATTTTTCTATTTCAATAACAGCTAAATCAGTTTGAGAAGCACTTCCTGTAAGTTTAGCTTCAACTATCTGACCACTCTCAAGAGTTACTAAAATTTTATTTGCATCTTCTATAACATGGTTGTTGGTAGCAATATAATATTTATCATCGGTTTCTTTATATATAATACCAGAACCAGAGCCAGTTTGTTCATATGAACGATTGAAATAGTCAGTAGTTACTATGGTACTTTCTATATATACAATAGATGGACCTACGCTTGAACTTATTTGAGAGGTAGAAATAGTAGGTATATATTTTACCTGTGTAAGTTCAACCGGATTATTGTTTATATTTTGAAATTTGAAATCTTCTTGTAGAGTAGTAGCTGTGCTATTGTTGCTGGATATAAGGTTTTGAGTAAATCCTGCTCCTACACCAATACATAAACCTCCTACTACACTTGCTGTAAAAATACCTGCTATATATTGTTTAAAAGATTTCTTCATAAACTATTCCTCCTAATTTATATCGGTAGTGTCAAATCTACTACCTTTTTTTATTTATAAAACCTTTATTTTTTGTTG
>CAZQDT010000254.1:0-3433 GCA_964592005.1 uncultured Eubacteriales bacterium | reverse complement strand
TCTGGATTTTCTATCGTATGATACATGAATACTACTATAAATGATGTTAAAGAAAGAATTACATCATTACTTGACCAGCTTTTGATGAAATGGATTACAAAAGAAGGCAAGGATATGTTTAATCTTCAGGCAAACGCTTATGATATAGCAAAAGGAATACAGCAAGATTTAGATATGGAAATGTATAAAATAGGTCTTACTATTACAGATTTTGTTATTTCAAGCTTTAATTATCCTGAACAAGTTCAGAAAATGATTGAAAAAACAGCATCTTATGATATGGTAGGAGATGTAAATAAATACCAAAATATTGGTATGATAGATGCAATGACAAGTGGAAAAGGAAATACAGGTGGCTCTGCTATGACAGAAGGAATGGGAATGATGGCTGGAATGAAAATGGCACAGCAAATGTTTAATACTATGAATGACAATTCTAGTACACAGCCTGTTCAAAATACGGTAAATACATCTAAGACTTGTCCTAAATGTGGTGCAGCAGTTTCAGCAAATGCTAAATTTTGTGCTGAATGTGGCGGGAAATTGGAAGAAACAGGAATGAAATTCTGCTCTGAGTGTGGAGCTAAAGTAGAAGCAGGTGCAAAATTCTGTCCATCTTGTGGAAAGAGTATGAGATAGGCATTAGGTTTAAGGAGTAATTTATGAAAGTTTTATCGAAAAAATTAACAGCATTAGTTTTGACATTTATTTTTATATTAAATACTGTGGTAGTTTATGGAAATCCAGCACCTGAATTTACAGCAGAAGGAGTTCTTATAGTGGAACAAAATACAGGAGCAGTGATGTATTCAAAGAATGCAGAGCAAAAAATGTATCCGGCAAGTACCACTAAATTACTTACTTCGTTAGTTGTTATGGATTATTTTTCTATGGATGACATTATTACTGTAGGAAGTGAAATAAAGGAAGTGCCTTATAATTCCAGTGTGGCAGGGGTAAGTAATGGAGAAGTTATTACAGTAGAAAATCTTTTTAGAGGTCTACTTTTAGCATCAGGAAATGAAATAGCTTGTGTATTTGCATTGAATGTAGCTAAAAAGGCTAAAAATACAAATAGTCTTACTTATAGTGAAGCAGAAAAAATTTTTGCAGAGCTTATGAATGAAAAGGCTAAAAGTATAGGTGCAGTAAATTCTAATTTTGTAAATCCTCATGGTTATCATGATAATAATCATTATGTAACAGCAAAAGATTTAATGATTATTACTCTTGAATTTTTGAAAAATCCTGAATTTGCGGCAATAGTAAGCCAACCTAGTTATGAGGGATATGGAGCGGATAAAGAAACTACATCAGGTTTGATTTTTAAACATTCTTGGCTCAATTCTAACAGACTTATAAGTAGTGTAACTTATGGATATGAATATGCTACTGGAGTAAAGACTGGTTACACTGATGAGGCAGGGAAATGTCTTGTTGCATCAGCTCAAAAAGATGGAATAAAGCTTGTGACAGTGTTGCTTAATTCTACGGAAGAAGGCAGATGGAGAGATGCTCAAAAAGCGTTTGATTGGGGTTTTAATAATTTTGAATTTCGTACAGTTTATAAAGAAGGCGATTTATTAGAGTCAGTATCAGTATTAGATAATAGTTTTGATATGACTAAGAAAATCAATATAGCTGTTGGAGAAGATATAAGTGGATTCATTATGAAGAATGCTCCGATAGAGAAAGAAATTGTTTATGATGAAGAACATAATATGTCAGAAGAAGGACAAAATTTAAGGTTATCTGCACCTATTGAGAAAGGTGAAGCAGTTGGAAAGATTTTACTTAAATCATATGGCGAAATTGTGGCAGAAGGAACAGTTGTAGCATCAGAAGGAATTGATATAGATTTAAATGATAATAAGCTGCTTTATGAAAGAGCATTAGAGAAAATTAAAAAAGCAGAAATGATTAAGCTTATTATTTTAGGTGTAATAGCATTTGCTGTATTGATTGTTTTAATAGTTATAATTGTATTTATCAGGAAAATTTTCACAAGGAAACGTAAATATAATAATAAGTTAAAGGGTTCTTATTATAATAAGAGATATTGATTTATATTTTAGGAGAAAAATATTTTAGATTATTTAAAAGATAAAATTATTGAGCTTATTGAATATTTAAACCTTGAGAAAATTATAGAATTGAATGAATTAGAAATTTTAAGTAATAAAACATTTGAAGATATTGTTTTGGTGTTAAGAAAAAAGCTTGAAGAAACTTATCCTGAAACAAAAATTTATTGTAACAGGTATAGAACTGTTCATTATGCAAATGGTTTTTCAGATAAACAACGCTTTTGTACTTGATGAGATTGAGGAATATTTGTATAAAAATAATTTTCTTGACCACGATGAAACTGTTGAATATTTTAATAATAAAATTACAACAGAAGATTTTGTTATAAATTCTGTTCAGCTACTTGGTGTTATGATTGAAAGTCTATTTATCAGCAAAGGGAAAAAGTGAATGCTTTTATTTTAAAGTGCATATCTCAAAGATATGCACTTTTGTATAAATATAAATTTTAGAATTAACATAATTGATTACATTTTGAAATTTTGGGTAATATAATATAAATTGTAAAAAGGAGGCATTGTGTTGGAAAAGAAAATTGGAAATATATATAGTGGTTTTGAATTACTGGAAATAAGAGAACTTGCAGATATAAAATCAAAGGGATATTTATTTGAACATAAAAAAACAGGGGCAAAGCTTTTATATTTAGCAAATGATGATGATAATAAAGTATTTTATGCGGGTTTTAGAACACCACCTGAAAACAGTAAGGGTGTACAGCATATTATTGAACATTCTTTGCTTTGTGGTTCAAGAAAATATAAAGCAAAAGAACCTTTTGTAGAACTTCTTAAAGGTTCTTTAAATACTTATCTTAATGCTTCGACTTATTCTGACAGAACAGTATATCCAGTGGCAAGTCATAATGATAAAGATTTTAAAAATCTTGTAGATGTATATTTAGATGCGGTATTTTTTCCTATGATATATGAAAGACCTGAAATTTTTTATCAGGAAGGCTGGCATTACAGTTATGATGAAAAAGATGATACTTTAAGTTATAACGGGGTAGTTTATAATGAAATGAAAGGTGCATATTCTTCAAAAGATGATGTATTTTATGATAAAATTATAGAAAGTTTGTATCCTGACACTCAATATAAAAATGATTCTGGTGGAAATCCTGAAAATATTCCTGAATTAAGTTATGAAGAGTTTTTAGATTTTCATAAAAAATATTATAATCCTTCAAATAGTTATCTATACCTTTATGGAGATATGAATATAGATGAGTATTTAAAATATATAGATGAAGAATATTTAAGTAAATTTGAAAGAATTGAAATTGATAGTACTGTAAAAGAACAAAAGCCTTTAGAAAAACAAATAGAAGCAGAGGAAGTCT
>CAZQDT010000253.1:0-3446 GCA_964592005.1 uncultured Eubacteriales bacterium | reverse complement strand
ATGTCAGATGGTCGTCATCAGTCCTATATTAAATATTCACAAACTGATTATCTATTAAAATAAACAAATTTAATTCAATAGCAAAAACTTTTTACAACGTTTTTGGGTAAAAATTTTTGCTACGCTAATTATTTGTTTATTTATATATGGCAATAATGAAAAATGTGTGTGGTGTAGAAAGTATGTGCCAAATGGAGGAAAAATTTAACACAGAAGAATGTATAAATACATTAAAATTACTTTCAGAGAAACAATAATGCAATGAAAAATCATTATTTATTAACCCAAATATCAGATATATTAATGCAGTTGTATTTAGCGAGTGATAAAGTGAAAAAAGAATTAAAAGAGAGCATAAAAAATACATCTTCAATGCTATTGGAATGTTTTCGCAGACAGCTAATAACAAAAGAAGATGTACAAGAAACTCGAAGATACACAATGGTATATCTTGAATAACAAGATTATTATAGCAAAGGTTGTGATAAAAGGGAAGATAAAAATAAAAAAATAATATAAAAAGTTATCCACAGAAAAATATACAAGGGGAAAGTATAATTATTGCCATACTCGGTATTGAAAACTAAAGCCGTATTGATTACACTATGCCCTTGAGAATTTTATTTTATGATTGTATCAACTACTTTAAACAATGTATTACCCTAGTCATATATTATGGCGACACTGAATGGGAGGCTTCTCAGGCTTAGCATCAATAGGTTGGGTGTAACCATACACCCAACCTATAAAAAACAATAAACCTTTTTTATGCCAATAACTGCATTACAATCATAACTATCCAAAACAACGAAAACAATATAATACCTGCATTTCCAAGCACCACTTTGAAAAATCCAGCTTTTCCAAGATTTATTTCACCTGCTTCGAGTACAAATTTCTTACGGTTTTTAATAAATAAAACTATTCCTGCAACCATACACACCAATATAAATACCATAAATGCATAATATCCCATAGTTCCCACTGCATTTTCTGTCATCAGTACTGTAAGTTCAGCTTCTGATGCACCGGATAAAGCTGCCTCATAAATTTTATCATAACCGCTTAATCTCATAACAATTGTGCTGGCAAAAGAACCCATAAAATTTATAACCATATGTAAAATGATTGAATATTTAACATTTCTTGTTTTTGCATAAACAAATCCAAAGAAAATACCTAATAAAAACGCATATACAAACTGATTTAAGTTACCATGGAACAATCCAAACAATATACCTGACAATACAATAGATGTACCCTCACCATACTGTAAAGTTCTATCCATCAATGCCTTACGAAATAATAATTCTTCCATAATCGGTGCACAAATTACAGCAATAAAGAAATTTGCTCCTAAACTAATACTGCTTGTCACCTCCGCCATAACATTAGAAACCTGTCCCTGCTTAAATATCCCAATAATATAAGTAACAAAAATTCCAAAGAAATTTCCCGCATACATAAAGGCATAACATATTAAAAATGCTGCAATTAAATGTTTAACACTCATTTTCTTCTTTTCAGTCTGCTGTACAGGTATTTTCTTAAACATTAAAAATATAATCGGAAACGCAATCACATACATTGGAAGCATAGTCAATATAAATACAAGACTTCCGTTTTGTGCAAGAACAGGCACTTTAGGAGCTAAAACATTAATAATCCCTATGGCAATAAACTGAACTGCGTAAATTATAAGTGTACCAATAAGTAATCTCATTCCTATGCTTGAAAAATGTTTTCTTGTGTCTTTTAAAATATTTGTATCCATACTTTTTTTCCTCCGTTTTTATCAACTTTATTATAAATTACTCTTTATGGCTGCCGCAATAAAACCTATTGCTATACCAATCAAAAAGCAGGCTAATATTATACAAATTGCTCTTACAGATGATGATTTGTTAAATCCAATATTTTCATTTCCATTCTCCCAAGGGATATTTTCATCTGAATGAGGTCTTTTATATATTAAAACCTCCCTGTTAATTATACCTACAAGTTTTAATCCATACTTACGTGAATCTTTAATACTTGTTTCATACCATTTAAGACTTTGAAAACTCCAATCTTTTTCTTCATTTTTAAACTTAACTCCCTGTTCTTTAAGCCTTTTCTTTAAACAAGCCTTAGTATCTACAAAATAGTCATATCTGCTGTTGTCTTCTTCAAATAAATATTTTCCGCCTTCATAAGATATAAAAGATAATCCCTTTTCACTTTTTTCCTGCAAAAACACTCTTAACTGCTGAACTTTACCAAAACTGTTCTTTTCGCTTAAACGTTTTCTGTTATTCCATTCTTCTCTGCTTAAACTAAATTCGCCATACATTTTCTGTCCCCAGGCAATGGATAATGTAATAATTGAAATTTCAAAAAATGTAAATAAAATATAAAACCACATTAAACCTGTATGCACTTTGCTTCCTTCAAAAAATAAGAATAATAAAATATAGATTACCGAAAGAGTCAGCCAGCTTGAAAGCAAAGCCAAAGGACTTTCATAAGAATATCTTCTGCGGTAACGTTCAGCCCTTTCTTTTCTCATGTCTTCATCATCATAAAATTCATCAGTTTCATCATTTGCCTTATCTTTCATAAAATAATAATTCATATCTTCATCATGTGTAATCATTTCCCAGCCTGACTGTATAGCAATATCCATTGCCATATCCCTTGCATTTAATTCCTGTACGGTTGGACTAGCAGATACTCCAAAATGCTCTACTTCAAACACCTTTTGACAAGGTTGTGATTCTTTAAAATCATATATTATCCCAAAAGTAATATCTGTAAGAACCCAGCCTTGAGCTGCCATTTCCTCCAGCCAATCTCTTTCCTTTAAAAGACTTAAAAAAAATTTTACTTTTTTCATTATTTTTCCCCTCCTAATATTCTTTCGCCATTTTCATACTGCTGCCCCAATCTTTCCTGTTCCAGCAAAAGCAATTCCTTTCCGTCCTGCGAGATTTGGTAAGTTTTCTTGCCGTCATCTTCACTCACAACAGTTATCATTTGGTCCTCTACCAATCTTCCAAGCATTGTATATAAAGTTCCCGTACCAAGCTTAACTCTTTCTTCTGTAAGCTCTTTAACAAATTTCATAATACCGTACCCATGATTAGGCTCTAACAAAGCCAATAGTGTATAAAATATGGTTTCGGTCATTGGACAATATTTTTTTCTTAATTTCTCTTCCATACTTTTCCTCCTTTTAAGATGATGATATATTAAATTCCCTCTGTCTTTTCTCGATACGTTGCACATTAATATGTTGCATCTCGACATATCGTATGTAAACATAGTATAACCAAAAGAATATTTTGTCAATAGTTTTTTCAAATTTTTTTTGCTTTTTCTTCTACTTCCTAAAAATAAGGCTTTTTCCGACCAGCTTTAAAGAATAAAAATTTTTCGCACAAAAAACAAAATATAAAATAGCCAAA
>CAZQDT010000252.1:0-3453 GCA_964592005.1 uncultured Eubacteriales bacterium | reverse complement strand
GAACATTTTATAAATAAAAATACCAAATCAGAGGGAATATCAATTGTTTTAGATTTAATGCCTGAATTTGATAAAGAAATGATTTTTAAAATTATACAAAAAAGGGCAAAAGAGCAGGGTTGGAAACCTTTAGAAAGTTTTTTTAATGGTATGTTTAATAAAAAAATTGGACAAGTAGTTTTAAAGGCAGCGGGAGTAACACCGCTTTCAAGACTAGCAGAAACTTTAAATGAAAAAGAAATTGAAAATATAGTAAATATTATCAAAGAATGGTCGTTTGCAGCAACAGGTGTTATGAATTGGTCAAATGCACAAGTGACAGCTGGAGGAATAAAGACGAGTGAATTTAATTCTGAAACTATGGAGTCTAAGAAAGTAAAAGGGTTATATGCAGCAGGAGAGGTGCTTGATGTAGATGGGGATTGTGGCGGATTTAATCTTCAATGGGCGTGGTCGAGTGGGGCAATAGCCGGAAGGAGTGCAGCAAAATGATAAGAGTAAGTAATATAAAAATAAAACTTGATACATCTGAAGATAGGTTTTTAGATATAGTCTTAAAAAAAACAGGAATTAATAAAAATATTGTAAAAAGTTTTAAAATATCAAAAAAATCCATAGATGCTAGGGATAAATCAGATGTGCATTTTGTTTGCAGTTTTGATTTAGAGTTAAATGCTGATGAAAAAAAGGTAGTGAACAACAGCAGGTATAAAAATATAATTTTTAAGGAAAAAGAAGAAGCGGGTATTTTTGAAAAAAAAGAACTTAAAGGTCAAAGACCAATAGTGGTTGGAAGTGGTCCAGCAGGATTATTTGCAGCTCTTGCTCTTTCTGAAATGGGTTTAAAGCCAATAATATTAGAGAGAGGAAAGTGTGTGGAAGAACGCAAAAAAGATGTGGAAAATTTTTGGAAAACTGGAAAATTAAATATTTCTTCAAATGTTCAGTTTGGAGAGGGCGGAGCGGGTACTTTCTCTGATGGAAAACTTACTACGGGTATCAAAGATAAAAATTGTCAAAGAATACTTGAAGAGTTTGTTTCAGCAGGAGCACCTGAAGAAATTTTATATAGTGCAAAGCCTCATATTGGTACGGATAAGCTTTATTACGTAGTTCAAAATATCAGAAAAAAAATAATTGCAAATGGCGGAGAGTTTAGATTTGAAAATAAATTAGAAAATATTATTATTGAAAATGGAAAAATAAGTTCAATTAAAGTGAAATGTGCTGATGAAGAAAGTTATTTTATGACGGCAGATAAACTTATACTTGCGATAGGTCATAGTGCTAGAGATACTTTTGAGATGCTTTATAAAAATAATGTTGAAATTATACAAAAACCTTTTTCAGTAGGGGCAAGAATAGAACACAAACAGGATATGATAAATATCAGTCAGTATGGACAATTTGCAGAAAAAAAAGTTTTAGGGGCGGCTGATTATAAAATGGCAGTGCATTTACCATCTGGCAGGTCAGTATACACTTTTTGTATGTGTCCTGGAGGAACTGTGGTTGCGGCAGCTTCTGAGGAAGGTCATCTTGCAGTAAATGGAATGAGTGAATATGCTAGAGATAGAGAAAATTCAAATAGTGCATTGTTGGTTGGAATTTCACCGGAAGATTTTGGGGGAAATCATCCTTTACAGGGAATGTATTTGCAAAGAGAAATAGAAAAAGCGGCGTTTGAAGCAGGTGGAGGAGATTATTCTGCACCTGTTCAGACAGTTGGAGATTTTTTGGAGGATAGAGCATCTACTGAATTGGGAAATGTAAAACCATCTTATTTGCCTAAATATAGGCTTACAAATCTTTCAGAATGTTTACCTAATTTTGTAATACAGGCAATGAAAGATGGCATAATTGAAATGGATAAAAGTTTAAAAGGTTTTGCAAATCCTAATGCGGTGCTTACAGGTGTAGAAACAAGGAGTTCATCTCCAATAAGAATATTGAGAAATGAAAAATGTATGTCAAAAATAAAAGGACTTTATCCATGTGGCGAAGGAGCAGGCTATGCAGGAGGCATAATGTCGGCAGCAGCAGATGGAATAAAGTGTGCTCAAGCTTTAGCGGAAAATATGTAGATATTCAAAAATTTTTCTTGACAATAAATTTTATTGTGTTAAAATTGAAAGAAGTTAAAAGCAACGAAAATGTTTAAGTAGTTATTTATTTCCTTTTAGAGAGAGAATGTCATCGGCTGTAAGCATTCTTAAGGTTCAGTAAATAATGAAATTCAGCATTGGAGCTATGTTTCGGAAAATTAAGTATGAAACATCGGAGGAGTCCGTTAAAACTTAGTTGAGTGTCTGTATATTTATACAGAAATTAGGGTGGTAACACGGATGTTGGCTTTCGTCCCTTTTATGGGGAACGGAAGCTTTATTTTTATAGTTAGAAAGGGGTTTAAAAATGAAAGAAAAATTGCAGCAAATTAGTGCAGAAGCTTTAGAAACTTTGAATCAGGTCAGTGATTTAAAAGTTTTAGATGAAATGAGAGTTAAATTTTTAGGTAAAAAAGGAGAACTTACCCAGATATTGAAGGGTATGGGAAGTTTATCGGCAGAAGAAAGACCCGTTCTTGGACAGATGGCAAATGAAGTGCGTGCAAAGATTGAAGCAAAGATTGAAGAAACAAAAACAGCTTTAGCAGCTAAAGAGCAGGAAATTAAACTTAAAGCTGAAGTAATAGATGTTACAATGCCTGGACATAGCTGTAAATGTGGGCATAAACATCCTTTGACTAAAACAATAGATGAAATAAAAGATATATTTATAGGTATGGGATATGAAATAGCGGAAGGTCCTGAAGTGGAATTGGATTATTTTAATTTTGAAGCACTTAATATTCCTGCTGACCATCCTGCAAAAGATGAACAAGATACATTTTATATAAATAAAGATATTCTTTTAAGAACACAAACATCACCTGTTCAAGTACGTGTAATGCAGAATAAAAAGCCTCCTATACGTATTATAGCACCAGGTAGAGTTTATCGTGCAGATGAAGTAGATGCAACACATTCACCTATTTTCCATCAAATGGAAGGTCTTGTGATAGATAAAGGTATTACAATGGGTGACTTAAAAGGTGCTTTGGAAGTATTTGCAAAGGAATTATATGGAAAAGATATTAAAGTAAGATTTAGACCTCATCATTTCCCATTCACAGAACCAAGTGCAGAAATGGATATTTCATGTTTTGCTTGTGGAGGAGAAGGTTGTCGAGTATGTAAAGACAGTGGATGGATAGAGCTTTTAGGTTGTGGAATGGTTCATCCTAGAGTGCTTGAAATGCAAGGAATTAATCCTAAAGAATATAGTGGATTTGCTTTTGGTATGGGACTTGAAAGAGTTGCAATGAGTAAATATAATATAAACGATTTAAGACTTTTATATGAGAATGATGTTAAATTTTTGAAACAATTTTAATTTTGCAAGATAAATATAAAT
>CAZQDT010000251.1:0-3453 GCA_964592005.1 uncultured Eubacteriales bacterium | reverse complement strand
CAATTTTAAATCCCTTAGAGGTTTTGATAGAAATTCAGGTGAAGCAAGGACTTATATAAGTATTAATCTTAATGATATTTCTTATAAATCCAAAACCAATCAAATAAAAAGCAGACTAAAAAGCAAATTAAAATCAGTTCAGGATTTTAATAGATATACTTACGAAAAAGTAAATGTTGAGGTCAAGGATATAAAAAAAGTTGTATATGTTATTTATATTCCAGTTAAAGCTGATGAAGAAGACAAAAAAACTGTCTATAAATTTGCTGAAGAAAATAAAGAGATAAAATTAAGCGATGAACGAACTGTAAATATAGAAATAAAGGTAAAAGAGAGGGAATAAATAATGGATTTATTATTATTTTCTATTGGATTTAGTATAACTGATATAACTAAAAGACAAATAAGTAATATTTGGGTTATAATATGTCTATTATTTGGAATTTTGAAAATTATACTAAATATAGAAATTTTATCACAATCTATTTTAGGATTTATAAGTGCATTTATTATATCATATACAATATATTTTATTTCAAAAGGCAAAATAGGAATGGGAGATGTAAAAATGTTAGCCTGCATAGGGCTTTATACAGGTTTTTATAGTTTTGTCAAAGTTTTATTTTGGGCGGTTTTACTTACTGTTATATTCGGTATAATTTTAATATTTTTAAAAAAAGCAGATAAAAATACAGAACTTCCCTTTGCACCATTTTTGACAGCAGCTATTTTACTTAATGTGGGGGTGATTTGATATTAATGATTTTATAATACCTGAAAATTCAAATATCAACAAATTTAATTTTAATGATATGCTAATAATACTATTATTAATTGTACTAACTTTCGGATTATATTTTTTTATGAGAAAATTAAATATACCTTTGCCAATAAAAAGTTTTATTTTGGTATTTATGTGCAGCCTTGAAATTAAACTTGTAATAAAAAAGAACAACGGTAAAAATATTTTAAAAATAATAAAGGATAAATATATATATGATAAAAAACAGCATAGGTATAAGTACATACTTAAATAATATCTTAAAATCCACAAAATTTATAAAAACAGCACAGGATTTAATTCCTATATCTGATATTGAAGAAAATATAGTATATAAAAAAAATAATGAATATCTAGAAATTTTAAAAATAGAGCCTATAAATATAAATTTAATTTCAGAAGAAAATAGAAAAAATATAATTTTAGAATTTTCAAAACAGTTAAATTCTCTTACTGATGAAATACAAATTTTTTGTATAGGCAGACCCGTAGATTTAAATGAACATTTGAATTTACTCAGAGATAAAATTTATACTGAAAAAAATTTTACAAAAAAAACTATTTTAAAGAGATATTTTAATTATGCTGCAGAAATATCTGTAAGAGGAGAAATCACAGAAAAAAATTTCTATGTAATTTTGAAAAATAAAAATTTAAATGAGCTTGCAATAAAAACAAACGAAATAATAGAAAAATTTTCTTTAATCAATATTAAATCATATATATGTAATGAAAAGGAAATCTTGGATTTATATTGTTTATTTGCATATCCAATGCAGGCTTATTACGAAAATAACGAAAAAAAATATTTAGATTTAACAAAAATTGTGTATTATGATATTTAGAGGTGAAAAATGGGAAATATTCTTAATCTTATAACTCCTTCTTTAGATTTTAAAGAAGATTATTTTCGCATAGGAGATGCTTTTGCTAGGATTATGGTTATAAACAGTTATCCCTCAAATATAAAGGCTTATTGGTTGAATAAAATATCAAACATTCAAGGTGTAATATATTCTTTATACTATTTTCCATTGAAATCTGAAGAATATGCAACAGAAATTTTAAAAAAAATAGAAGAATTGAAATTAAAATTTAAAATATCATCTTCTAAATATAAAATGCAGCAAGAAATTGATGAAGCTGAAAATATTTTGGCAAATTTAGAAAAAAATAACGAAAATATATTTAATGTATATGTAATATTTATGGTAACTGCCAATAATTTAGAAGAATTAGAAATAAGAACAAGAAAACTTCAAGCTGTATTGGCAAGTCAAAAAATGCGCTTAATAACAGCAATGTATACTCAGCAAAGCGGATTTTTATCATTAGCACCTTATGCAGAATGTCACAAGGAGATACAACAAATTTCTGAAATACATATGCCATCAATCACAGCCGCAGCAGCATTTCCTTTTGTAAATAGCGGAATTAAAGAAAAAAGTGGTTTTATAATAGGAAAAGATAAAGATGAAGAAATTGTATTGTTAAATTCGTGGGCAGAGGGTAGTGATAGAATAAATTTTAACTGGACTATACTTGGAGCAAGTGGCTCTGGAAAATCTACATTTGTTAAAAGATTAATGCTTATGGAATGGCTTCAAGGTATTAAACAATTAGTAATTGACCCTGAAAGAGATTATAGACAAATATGTACAAAATTAGGAGGAAGCTGGATAAATTGTTGTGGATGTGATGGAAAAATTAATCCATTTCAGATAAGAGTAAATTCAGAAGAAAAAGGAGCATTGGCATCACATTTTCAGAAATTAAAAATATTTTTTAGTTTATATTGGGGCAGTACATTTAATATAGAAGAACAAACAAGACTTGAAAAAGTATTAGAAGAACTTTATTTTTCAAAAGGCATAAAATGGAATATGAATCCCAAAGATTTTAATAATAACCAATATCCGATAATGTCTGATTTATATGAACTTTTAGAAAAAAAATCAAAAAATGATAAACAATATGAAAAACTTAAAGAACTTTTAAGAAGTGCGGCAATAGGTGCAGACAGTATTATTTTAAATGGAATTACAAATGTAGAAAACAATTCAGATTTTATAGTATTGGATACTTACGCACTCAAAGAAGCCTCTTTAGGACTTAAACGAGCACAATATTTCAATATAATAACTTGGTGCTGGGATATAGTCGCTGCTAATCTAAAAGAAAAAATTTCTTTAAATGTAGATGAAGCATATCTTATAGTAGATAAACAAGTTCCTCAGGCTTTACAGGAACTAAGAAATATTTCAAAAAAAATACGAAAATATAATGGTAGTCTTAAAGTTATATCTCATAGTGTTATAGACTTTTTAGATACAGAAGTGGTAAGATATGGTCAATCATTATTAGATAATGCCTGCTATAAGATGCTTATGAATACAGATGGAAAAAGTTTGGAAGAACTTTCAAAAGTTATGGCACTTTCAGAAAAAGAAGAAGAACTATTATCTGATAAAAAAATAGGTCAAGGATTACTTATAGCTGGTAATAGACATATTCAAACTATTTTGGAACTTGCAGAATATGAAATAGATATATTTTAGCATTGTCAAAAATTATTCAAAGTAGTATAATGTATTTGATTAAAAAATACTACTTACAATGGAGGTAACTAACAGTTACAAATAAGTTATAAAAGTTTATTAAAACATACTAAA
>CAZQDT010000250.1:0-3465 GCA_964592005.1 uncultured Eubacteriales bacterium | reverse complement strand
CATAATAGTAGTTCATCGTCTGCATATCATAGAAATTGCTTACTCCTATGGGTATCATTTTCCTTTCCACAAAATACCTCCTAAGCTCACTTATATATTCTTTTTATCTCATTCTCAACTATCTTTTAACTAATTCTCTGTCTTACTACCTCATAAAGCAATATACCTGATGCAACAGAAGCATTCAACGATTCCGCTCTGCCTGCCATTGGAAGTTTTACCAAAATATCTGTATTTCCTGCAACTTCATCAGATATACCATTAGCTTCATTTCCTATAACTATTGCCGCAGAATTTTTTAAATCTAGTTCATATGGTGTTTTTTCACCTTTCAGATGAGCTGACAAGGTTAGGATTTTATTTTTCCTCAAAACATCTAACACTTCTAACATATCTGCATTTTGAATTATTGGTAAATGAAATATAGAACCCATTGTTGCTCTTAAAAGCTTTAGATTGTATAAATCGACAGTTCCTTTTGACAAAATAATTCCATGTGCACCTGCTGCATCCGCTGTACGTATAATAGTTCCTAAATTTCCGGGGTCCTGTATTTGGTCTATTAAAATTAAAAAAGGATTTTTAAACTTCAGCATATCTTCTATAAAATATTTTTTTTGATGACAAATTGCCATTATTCCCTGCGGATTTTGTGTGTCTGATATTTCTTTAAAAAGCTTATCTGTAACTATAACTTTTTTTACATTCTCTCTAAGGTAAATATCAGACTTATTTACAAAACTTTCTGATAAAACATAAGTATCTATACTCCAATCTTCTGAAATCTCTAAAACAAATCTAAGTCCCTCAGCTATAAAAAGTCCTTGTTTTTCTCTTTCTTTCCTTTGATTTAAAGCAACAATATTTTTAATAATACCATTTTTTGCACTTTCTATTATCATAAAATTCCTCTATTCGTATTTTTTCTTTTCTTTTATTTTATCAATTTCTTCATTTGCACCTGCTACAATAGCTCTATCCTCTTTTATAAATTTAGTATCAGCATCTATCGAAGCATCTACTTGATTATTCCTCTTTATTGCAATAAGATTTAAATTATAAACTTTTCGGAAATTTAAATCTTTTAAACTACGACCTTCCCACTCCGATAATATTTCTATTTCTTCCACTCTGAACTTTTCATTTATTTCCATATATTCCAGTGTTTTTTTGTTTAATGCATCATTTGCTATACGTTCTCCAAGCTCTTTTTCAGGAATAATAACCCTCGTTGCTCCAAGTTTTCTCAAAATTTTTGCATGGTCTTCAGTACGTGCCTTGGCTATTATACGATTTATCCCCATTTCTTTAAGTGCCAAAGTAGTCATTATACTTGACTCTATATTAGAACCTATTGCAACTATTACAGTATCAAAATCAGCAGACAATCCTGCTGCTTTTAAGTCTTCTTGTTTTGTTACATCTCCAACTACTGCCACCTCCACTTTTTTTGAAATTTCTTTAATCTTTACTTCATTGTTATCCATTACTAACACACTGCATTTTATATTTTTTGCCAAAGCTTCCGCTGCACTTTGTCCAAATCTTCCTAAACCAAGAACCGCAAAAAGATTTCTACTTTTCTTCATTTTTTCCTCCTCCTATCCTATCATAATATTATCTTCTGATGGATAATCAATATTATTATTAGTTTCTTTATTTTTACCAGTTAATGACATCACAACTGTCATAGGTCCTAAACGTCCTACATACATTAATACACATATTATTATTTTTCCTATTACACTTAAACTTGAAGTAAAAGAAAGACTTGAGCCTGTTGTCGAAAGTGCTGACGTCACTTCAAACAATATATCCATAAACTCAAAACTCACTGTATCTTCTGTAAAAGAAAGTATCATACAGGACACTATCAACAAAGTTGTCCCCATCATAACTATTGTCAAAGATTTTTGCAAACTTAAAAATGGAATTTTTCTATTAAATACAACTATTATTTCCTTTAATAACAGAAATTACTGTAAAAAGAATTATAATAACTGTTATCGTTTTCATACCTCCTGCTGTACCTCCTGGCGAACCTCCTATAAACATAAGTATTACATAAAAAAGCTTTGAACCATAATTCATCTTTGATAAGTCAATAGTTACAAAACCCGCTGTTCTTGCTGATACCGACTGAAAGAGCGAAGCATAAATCTTTCCACTCAAACTTAATTTTCCCAATGTATCAGGATTATTAAATTCAGATATTAAGAGTATCAATCCTCCCCCAAACACGAGTACTAAAGTTGAAATCAATACAAGCTTTGTCTGCAAACTTAAATTAAATATATATTTATAGCCTTTAAAATACAATATTTCTAAATCTTCAGTGAAATTTTTCAATCTACTAAAAATATCCTTTAACTTTAAACTTAAAATTTTCTTTATAAATTTTACAAAAATATTTTTTAAATTTCCAAAACATTCAAAAAGATTAAATTTTTCCTGTTTATTTTTAAGTAAATCAAACCATACTGTAAAACCTAAACCACCCAATGATATCAAAATCATAAGTGTAATATTAACTAATGGATTACTTACATATGGTGCCAGGCTAGAATTTCCTATTAAATCAAAACCTGCATTACAAAAAGCTGATACAGAATGAAATATTCCATAACATACACCTTTTACAACTCCATATTGGGGAATAAAGTTTATGGCAAGAAATATTGCCCCCAAAAATTCTACAAACAAAGAAGTATTTATAATACCTTTTATAAGCCTTATTACTCCGCCTGCCCCACTCTGACCTGTAGCTTCCTGTAAAACTATACGTTCTTTAAAGGAAATTTTTTTGTTAAATATAAACATTATCAAAGTAAATATAGTCATTGTACCTAAACCACCTATTTGTATCAATACTATAATTACAATTTTTCCTATAACAGTCCAATGTTCAGCAGTAACCACAGGCGAAAGCCCTGTAACACACACTGCCGAAGTTGCAGTAAATAAAGCATCTATAAAACTTGTATCATAATTATTTGAAAAAGGTAGCCAAAGTAAAACTGCACCTATAAATATAACTAACAAAAAACTGAATATTATAATCCTTGTCGGCGATAGAAAATCATCACAAAAATACCTTATTCTGCCCGTTACTTTCTTCAAAAACATTGATATATTCTCCTCCAAAATAAATTTCAGGTTTATTAATCCAATTTAAAAATTCTCTTTTTTAATTATACTAGATACTAAAAATTTTTCAAGGCAATAAAAAATTTTAATCAAATTAAAGGCAAAAAAGGAGCAAACTCATTAAAATGAATTTACTCCTAAATTTTCTAATTTATAACAATAATTATAATTTATTGTGCAACTTCTTGTAATACTAAATTGTCAAATGCTGTCTGCATAGTTGATTCAATTTCTTCAAAAGCTTCTTTAGGTGTTTTTTCCAATTTGAATACTGAATCCATTGCCTTAACAACCTGACCTCTTGTTTCTGATGATGTA
>CAZQDT010000249.1:0-3468 GCA_964592005.1 uncultured Eubacteriales bacterium | reverse complement strand
GAAATAGGGGAAGTATTGTGCAATTTGGAGCAATTAAAGAAAAAATGGTGTATTTATAATATAATTCTAAATGTATAAATATTAAAATTTAAAAGCTAAACTTCTGTTTTTTTCATAAATCACTTGACACTACCGCATAAAATTTTATATTTATATTTTACACTATAGGAGTATTTGGCTATTTTATATTTTGTTTTTTGTGCGAAAAATTTTCATTCTTTAAAGCTGTAAATTCAAATTAAATATAAAATTACAAAGTGCCAAAATATTCTTATTATTTGTAATAAATTTACAGAATATATATTTTTTTTTAAGACATAATATCAGTGTAAGATAAATTTCAGAAATTTACTTTGAAAGTTTTAATTAACAAACTGTGAGTTATTAATAAACGACTTTTTAAATATAGTAATTTTAAGCTGAAATTTTTTTACAATAATAAAATAAAATGCTTAATGAAGCTAAAATTTAAGGAGGAATATATTATGTCAAGTTCATCTAAAAAAGCAGTACCAGAAGCAAGAGCCGCTTTAGACCAATTTAAATATGAGGTAGCTAACGAAATCGGTGTACCTTTAAAACAAGGTTATAATGGAGATTTAACATCTGCTCAGAACGGATACGTAGGCGGGTATATGGTGAAAAAGATGATAGAAGCTCAAGAAAAACAGATGTCAGGAAACAATGCTAAATAGTTAAAAAACGAGAAACAGTCTTACTAGAGATAACTCTAGCAGGGCTGTTTTTAATTTATCTTATCTGACCATTTCCATAAATAATATATTTTGTAGTAGTTATTTCTTTAAGTCCCATAGGACCTCTAGCATGAAGCTTCTGTGTACTTATTCCTATCTCTGCCCCAAAGCCAAATTCCCCACCATCGGTAAATCGGGTAGATGCATTTACATAAACAGCTGCTGCATCTATTTCATCTAAAAATCTTTGAGAATTTGTATAATTTTCCGTAATTATACATTCTGAATGTCCTGTAGAATATGTCTGAATATGTTCAATAGCTTCATCAATATTTTCTACTACTTTTATTGACATTATATAGTCAAGATATTCCGTTGACCAGTCTTCATCTGTTACTGGAATTGCTTCAGAATACAAATTTTTCACTTGTTCATCTGCCCTTACCTCAACATTTGCTTCTGCCAAAGCTTTACATACTTTTGGAACAAATTCTTCCGCTATATCTTTATGTACAAGAAGTTTCTCAGCCGCATTACATACACCTGGTCTTTGTGCTTTAGCATTTACCACTATATCAATAGCTTTTTTCTGGTCAGCAGAACTATCTACAAATATATGACAATTTCCTACTCCCGTTTCAATAACAGGTACTGTACTGTTATTTACAACAGCCTGTATCAATCCTGCCCCTCCTCTTGGTATAAGTACATCTATATATTTGTTAAGACGCATCATAGCAGTTGCAGTTTCCCTAGAAGTATCAGTTATAAGCTGTACACATTCTGCTGGAAGTCCTATATTCTCAAGTGTTTTTTGAAAAATTAAAATGGTAGCAATATTT
The DNA here is from genome assembly GCA_964592005.1 of uncultured Eubacteriales bacterium. Taxonomy (GTDB): domain Bacteria; phylum Bacillota; class Clostridia; order Lachnospirales; family CAZQDT01; genus CAZQDT01. The sequence goes on along the minus strand of CAZQDT010000249.1, from coordinate 1,931 downwards.
GAATTAATAGCTTCTTTTCCACCTTTTAATATTACTGCACTTCCGGCTTTTAAACATAATCCAAAAGCATCTGCCGTAACATTAGGTCTTGCCTCATATATTATTCCAATAACTCCCATTGGCACTCTTTTTTGACCTATAATAAGACCATTAGGACGTTTTTTCATAGATAAAACTTCACCTATCGGGTCATCAAGTCCTGCTACATCTATAAGTCCATGTGCCATACCTTCAATACGTGATTTTGTCAATGTTAAACGGTCAATCAATGAGCCTTTAATCCCATTTTCTTTAGCTGCTTTTAAATCCAACTCATTAGCTTTTAAAATTTCTTCATAATTATCCAGTAAAGCTCGTGCTGTTGCCTTTAAAGCATTATTTTTTTGTTCTGAAGACAATTTAGCAATTATTCTTGAAGCTTTTTTAGCGTTTTGTCCTATGATTTCCAAGTTTTCCATCTTATTCAACTCCCTTATTTAAAATTCTGATTTTAATTGACTTCTCATAAAATCCATTATAACCAAAAGGAGATATTTCCTAAATTTCTTTAGAAAAATATCCCCATTGTATTTCTTAATTATTTATCAAGTGGTTTCATAGCTGGGAACAATAATACATCTCTTATAGATGCAGCATCTGTTAAAAGCATTACCAAACGGTCAATACCTATTCCTAAACCACCTGTTGGAGGCAGACCATAAGCTAAAGCATTGAGGAAATCTTCATCTATCATATTTGCTTCATCGTCACCTGCTTGTCTAAGTTCTTCCTGATGTTCAAAACGTTTTCTTTGATCGATAGGGTCATTAAGTTCTGAATAAGCATTTGCATATTCTCTTCCAACAATGAAAAGTTCAAATCTTTCTGTATATTCAGGGTCTGTTGGTTTTCTCTTTGTAAGAGGAGAAATATCCACAGGATGGTCCATCAAAAATGTAGGCTGTACAAGTTTTTCTTCACAGAACTCTTCAAAGAATAAGTTTAATATATCACCTTTTCCATGGCGTTCCTCAAACTCTATATTATGTTTTTTAGCAAGCTCCCTTGCCTGCTCAAGAGTTTCAACCTCTTTGAAATCTACACCTGCATATTTTTTAACTGCATCAAGCATTGTAATTCTTTCAAAAGGTTTATCCAAATCTATTTCAACACCCTGATATACTATCTGTGTTGTTCCTAAAACTTTTTTTGCTAAGTATTTAATAAGACTTTCTGTAAGCTCCATCATTCCATAGTAATCTGTATATGCCTGATAAAGCTCAAGGAGTGTAAACTCAGGATTATGTCTTATCGAAAAACCTTCATTACGGAATACTCTTCCCATTTCATATACTCTTTCACAACCACCTACAATAAGTCTTTTCAAAGGAAGTTCCAAAGAAATACGAAGGTGCATATCTAAATCCAAAGAATTATGATGAGTATTAAATGGTCTTGCTGATGCTCCTCCAGGTATTGTCTGAAGTATAGGAGTCTCTACTTCCATAAAATCTCTACCATTTAAAAATTCACGTATACCACTTATTATCTTAGAACGTTTTACAAATGTATCTTTTACTTCTGGATTTACTATTAAATCCAAATATCTCTGACGATAACGAACTTCTTGGTCTTTAAGTCCATGATATTTTTCAGGAAGTACCTGAAGACTTTTAGAAAGTAATACAAGTTCATGTGCTTTTACCGAAATTTCACCTTTTTCTGTCTTGAAAACTTCTCCCTTTACACCAATAATATCACCTATATCTACCATTTTCTTAAATTCTGTATATGGTTCTTCTCCTAATACATCTTTTCTTACATATAACTGCATTTTTCCTTCTTTATCATATAAATCGCAAAAAGCTGCCTTACCCATAACACGTTTTGTCATAAGACGTCCTGCTATTGTAACCTCTTTACCTTCAAGTTCTTCAAAATTATCTACTATT
>CAZQDT010000248.1:0-3477 GCA_964592005.1 uncultured Eubacteriales bacterium | reverse complement strand
GAACCAAGTCTGAGTTCTATTTGATTTTGCAAATTGTATTTTTCTATATTTTCCTTTGCTTTTTCTAGTGGTCCTTTATTTATATCACATGCTATTGCTTTTTTGATTTTATTATTTTGACATAAATATATTGGAACATAAGCATGGTCGGTACCTATATCTGCTAAAACTTTTGCATTTTCAGCTTGTTTTGCAACTGCTTTAAGTCTTTTAGAAATTTCAATCAAAATATTTCCTCCCTGAAAACTTTATTCTCGTTATATGGAAAAAGAGAAGTCAATAATACAACTTCTCTTTTAAATTATATTAAGGTTGCATTTAATTTTTATCTTAATATTATTCTAAATAATCCTTTAATTTTTTGCTTCTGCTAGGATGTCTTAATTTTCTTAAAGCTTTTGCTTCAATCTGTCTTATTCTTTCTCTTGTGACATTAAATTCTTTGCCGACTTCTTCTAAAGTTCTAGCTCTGCCGTCATCAAGACCGAAACGAAGTCTAAGAACTTTTTCTTCTCTTTCGGTAAGGGTATCCAAAACTTCCATAAGTTGTTCTTTTAGGAGAGTAAAGGCAGCAGCTTCTGCTGGTGCAGGAATATCTTCATCTGGTATAAAATCTCCTAAATGACTGTCTTCCTCTTCGCCTATTGGAGTTTCTAAGGATACAGGTTCTTGTGCTATCTTTAGTATTTCACGTACTTTTTCTACAGGAAGTCCCATTTCCACAGAAAGTTCTTCGGGGGTAGGTTCACGCCCTAAATCTTGAAGTAACTGTCTTGAAACCCTTATAAGTTTATTTATGGTTTCTACCATATGAACAGGTATACGAATGGTTCTTGCTTGGTCTGCAATAGCACGTGTTATTGCCTGCCTAATCCACCATGTAGCATAGGTACTGAATTTATAACCTTTTTGATAGTCAAATTTTTCAACTGCTTTTATAAGACCAAGATTTCCTTCTTGTATAAGGTCAAGAAACAACATTCCTCTTCCCACATATCTTTTAGCAATGCTTACAACAAGACGCAAGTTAGCTTCAGCAAGTTTTTTCTTGGCTTCTTCATCGCCTTCTTCCATTCTCTGAGCAAGCTCGATTTCTTCTTCAGCACTTAAAAGAGGAACTTTTCCTATTTCTTTAAGATACATTCTTACGGGGTCATCAATATTTATTCCTTCAGGAAGTGTAAGGTCTAATTCTTTATCAAGGTCGATTTCTTCATCAGACTCTACAAGCATATCTATTCCCTGAGATTCAAAATATTCATATAGTTTATCTATCTGTTCTGCATCAAGTTCAAACTCTGATAAATATTCTGTTACTTCCTTATATTCAAGGACATTTTTCTTCTTTTTAGCAATTGCTACAAGTTCTTTTAATTTCGTTAATAAGAGAGTACTATCTTCATTAGATTTCAAAATCTCTCATCCTTTCCTATGTTATTAGTTATTTTAACCATCTGTAAGCCTTATATTCAGATTGTTAAGATTTTGTCTATCCATAATTAATTTTTGAATTTTTTCAATATCTTCTAATTTATTTATTGTTTCTGTTATATAATTACTTAAAATCAGTTTTACTTGGTCATTTATTGCCTTTTCAAGAAGCTTACTTGAAGAATATTCTTGTTCATCTTTAAAAAATATAGAACTTATAATATTTCGCTGTTCGGTATCCTCGAAATAATCTATAATTTCTGCTGTTGAAATTTCTTTTTTGGTTTCCTTATGTTTATATAGTATTTCTGCTAACCTTTGAAAATATGTTTCTTTAAAATTACAAGGTTGCAAATAATCTTTGACTTTTAAGTATATTTTTTCATTTTCGTAAATAAGTCTTAAAATTTCTTTTTGTGCATTTTCAAGTCCCTGTGCATTATCTTTTTTTTCTTTTATTTCTGACTTAGAAATTATTTTATTAGAAATTTCTTTTTTTGGTTTTAAAATAGCCTTTTCAGCTTCACTGTTATTTTTATTTATTATTTTATAAAGTTCACTTGTTATTGCTTCAAGAGAAATTCCTGATATCTGTGATGCTTTTTTGGCATATGCCTCTATTTCTATGGCATTATCAAGCCTTGAAATAATGAGTGCAAGTTCTTGTGTAAGTTTAATTTGTTGTTGAGTATCTTCAACATTATATTTTTTATGAACATAATTCATTTGAAAATCTATATAACTTTGTGCTGTCAAAATTAATTTTTCAAATTGTTCACTTCCATATTTTTTTAAATATTCATCAGGGTCTTTTGCATCCGTTACTTGTAGGACACGAATATCCAAACCTGCTTTTTTTAATATCGGAATGGCTCTAAGTATTGCATTAGTACCTGCTTCATCACTATCATATAGAACAACAACTTCTTTTTTGTATTTTTTAATAAGACGTGCGTGTTCGATATTAAAAGCTGTTCCCAAAGATGCAGCCGCATTATCAAAACCTGCTTGATGAAGTGCAATAGTATCCATATATCCTTCTACAAGAATTATATAATCTCTCTTACTTTTTCTTGCTATATTAAAACCATATAAATTGCGACTTTTGTCAAATAATATTGTATCTGGTGAATTTAGGTATTTAGGTTCACCTTGTCCTATTATTCTGCCACCAAACCCTATGACATTATTATGAATATCAAATATAGGAAACATTAATCTGTTTCCAAATCTATCGAAAAATCCATCTTTATTTTTCTCGGGAATGACTAACCCTGTTTTACTTATCACCTCATTAGAATAACCTTTATTTAAAAGATATTTGTATAAATCATTTCTTGAGTAACTGGAAAAACCCAACCCAAAACTTTTTTGATATTTAGTTGCAATCTTTCTTTCGGTTATATATTTTAATCCTGCTTGTCCTCTTATGCTATGAAGATTTGCATAATAATACTTTGCTGCAATTTTATGAATATCTAGTAAGTCCTGTTTTAATTTTGCTTTTAATTTATATTCTTCAGAATATTCTGGTTCGGGCAAATCAATACGAGCTCTTTGAGCAAGATGTTTAATTGCTTCGACAAAATTATAATTTTCTATCTGCATAATAAAACTTATAACATTGCCTCCTGCACCACAACCAAAGCAATAAAACATTTGTTTGTCTGAACTGACACAAAAAGAAGGACTTTTTTCATTATGAAAAGGACAAAGTCCAAAATGATTTGAACCACTTTCTCTTAAATGGACATATTCTTTTACTACTTCTACAATATCATTTTGATATCTTATTTCTTCTATCAATTCTTCTGGATAAAACATTGTAAACTCACATTTGCTCCTTTGCTGATATTAGTTTACTTTCTTAATTTTATTAATTCGACAAATATTAAAAAAATCCTTTTTATTTATAAAAAATTTTTAATATTTTTATAAGTAATGATGTTATAATATTTATGGTAATAAAAGTTTTTGCCTTGAAACAAATTAAATTTGAGATTTAAAGTTATGATTAATAATTGTATAAGAATAAAATTTTTGTTA
>CAZQDT010000247.1:0-3491 GCA_964592005.1 uncultured Eubacteriales bacterium | reverse complement strand
CAAATGATATAGAGATAAATGGAACGGTTAATACAAGAGAATATTTAGATAAATTTTTGTTTAAATATCATGGAAATATAATTGATAAACTTGAAGAAGAATATTCTATATGTAAAAAATGCAGTAAAGAATATTTTTTCAGACAAAAAGAAAATGGACATATACTCGTTTCTTACAATTATGTCGATGTTTCTGTAAATTTGTTTAATGGGGCAATAGATGAATATAGAGCCTTTTGGAGAAATGATATTCAATTTGAAAATGTTGAAGATATTATATCTAAGGAAGAAGCTCTAAAAATTTACAGAAATTCAATAAAATTAGAACTTTGTTATGAGGCATTTCCTATAATGCCAATGGATTTAGAAAATTTAAAGCTTAATATGTGGGGAGAACCAGATGTTGCGTATACATTAAAATTAGTGTATAGATATTATGGAAATGATGATATAGAATATATATTGGCAAAGACAGGAGAAGTAGTAAGACTTAATGGTAAAGTAATAGATTATTCGGAATATCTTTGGTAATATTTTTATTTTAATTGGAACTTTTTTCATTTATTTACGTCTAAACTTTAAAAAGTTAAATAAATAAAATGAAAGGGGAATTTATATGCAAAAAAGGATATATTCGCTAATTTTGGCACTTATATTTTCGATGACTACAGTCGGTAATGTTATGGCAGATGAAACAGAAATGGTAATTGGAAAAGCAGGTGAAGCAGAAGTGGTTGAATTGACAAATAGTTCAGTAGTTAAAGATGAGGAAAGTGAGAAACTTGATGAACGTTTGGCAAAAGTTACAGTAATTGTAAAACAAAAGCTTGGTATTGATGACCATTATACAGGATTTTACGGAGATTATGAAGGGGGCTCTGTTTCAGCCTGGAGATTGAATTGGTCTTGTGAGGAAAAAGGTGAAACAGTGACTGTAAATGCAGATGAAGATGGTAAGATATTATATTATTCATATAAAAATAATAGTGTATATAATAGTTATTCTTCAAATAGTGAATTTGCACCTATATTTCCTAAAGTGAGCCGTTTAGAAGCTAAAAAAGCAGCCATTGATTTTGTTTCTTCCGTTTTGGAAGATGGTGAAAGTGTAAGTTTTGAAGAAAACTCAGAAATACTTTCGGCAAAAGATGTGAGGAGATATTCTTTTAGCAGTAATTTATTTATAAATGGGGTGGAGTCACCTATAACGATTTCTGTTTCTGTGCAGACTTCAGATTTAAAAGTGACATCATTTAGTCGTTCTGACAGGTATACGGCTTATGTAGGAGATATTGTGGATAAAGCTGTTATTTCAGATAATATGGCAGGTGAAAAGCTTTCTCAGACACCTGATATGGAATTAAAATATATTCTTGAATATGATGAAAATGATACAGAAAAGAAAAATCCTAAAGCAGTTTTAAAATATGTTCCTAAATATACGGGAGATTATATTGTAGATGCTGTTACGGGGGATTTAATAAATATGGATGATATTTATAAAGAAGCAAATATATATCTGAAATATGAAAGTGGAATGATAGAAAGTGAAAGTGCTGCTGATACAAGTGTAACGAATGCAGGAGGATTGTCGAGTGTTGAAGTCGAAGGAATAGAAAAGCTTGAAGGAGTAATGACAAAACAGCAGTTAGATGACAAAATACGAAGTTTGTCGGAATTTGGAATAAATGAAAAATATTCTTTAGGATTGATAGATTATTCTTTAAATGATGAAACGGGAGATGTGACTTGTCGGATACGCTATAACTGCCCTGTTGAAAATATCATGTCTTTGGAAAATGTTACGGGAAAGACCATTATAAAAAGCTTTATTCTTGATGGAAAAACAGGGGAAATAAGTAAAGTTTATACTTCATATCCTTATTTAGGTGATAAAAATATGGTAAATTCTGTTATAGCAAATTCTGATGAAATAGCGAAAGAATTTTTATCTAAATATGAAGCTGACAAAATTTCTATTATAGATAAATTGTCAGAAACTATTGCAGAAAGTGAGAGTACCATTCCTCATGTAAGATATCAATATGCACAAAAACATAATGGTTATTTTTTAGAAAGCAATTATATAAATGTTGAAGTAAATCTTTTAAATGGTGCTATTGATGCTTATAGTAAAAATTGGGTTGATGATGTAGATTTTGAAAGTGCAGATGGAATTATTTCAAAAGAAGATGCAATAAAAACATATTGTAATGCTTATGAAATAAAATTAAGTTATAGAAATTATCCTATAAAACTTGATGTTAATGTGCCTGAACATAGGGTATATGTAGATTTGGGAGAAAAATATATTTATACTTTAAAGTTGTCTTATAGTTACTATACAGATAAAAATATTAAAGCAATTTTGGCTAAGACAGGAGAAGTTATAACTAATGAATATGTAGATTATAATAAAGTTTCAGTATATAATGATATTGAAGAAAGCTATGCTAAAGATATGATAAAAGAACTGGCAAATTATGGTATAGGATTTGTGGGTACTAAATTTGAGCCCGAAAAAAATCTGACGCAGATAGATATGATTAAATTTATTTTAAGTGCTACGGGTGATAAGTATATTATAAGAAATGATGATATTGATAATATATACCAAAGAGCTTATGATTTGAGAATTTTGAATGAGGAAGAAAGAAATCCTGATAAAGAAATTACTAAAGCAGAATTGGCAAAGACTCTTATTTATATATCAGATTATGGAAAGATGGGTTATGCGAGGGATATATTTGTGTGTGGTTTTGCTGATGATATAGAAATTGCAGATGAATACTATGGATATGTAGCTATTGCAAAGGCACTTGGAGTTGTAAAAGGAGCAGAAGATGGTGGTAATTTTTATCCAAATAAAATAGTGACAAGAGAAGATGCGGCAGCTATGATGTATGGATTTATGGATAGGAAAGTAAGATAAGCAAGAAAGCACTTAGATTAACATCTGAGTGCTTTTTTGATGACATAATTAAAGATTATTGAATAAATGCTTGTAAAATGTTATAATTAATCGTATAAAAATATTTTGAATTTAGGAGGTAAAAAATGGTAGCTATAATAGGGGCAATGGAAGAAGAAGTTGCATTGTTACAGGCTAAGCTTGAAAATAAAGAGTTAAAGGTTATAAAAAATCTTGAAGTTTATACAGGCTTGCTTAATGGAAATGAAGTAGTAGTTGTCAAATGTGGAATAGGAAAGGTAAATGCAGCATTATGTACTCAAATGCTTATTGATAATTTTGATATAGAAGCAGTTATAAATACTGGTGTTGCAGGTGGACTTAATCCTACCCTTAGAATAGGTGATATTGTTATTTCCAAAAAGGCAGTACAACATGATTTTGATACAGCGGTATTTGGTGACCCAGTGGGTTACATTTCACGTATGGGAATGAAAGACTGTTATTTTCCGGCTGATGAAAAACTCATAAAATCAGCAATGCTAGCAGCAGAAGAACTTGAAAATATTAAATATGTGGTA
>CAZQDT010000246.1:0-3496 GCA_964592005.1 uncultured Eubacteriales bacterium | reverse complement strand
AGGTTTACTCAAATGTGGATATTGCGGGTACTCTGTTTCTATTATGAAAATTAAAAAGAAAACCAAAAGTGGATATTATGAAAATAGATATTATGTTTGCAGTACGAGAAAAAATCGCGGTAAAAATATGTGTGATTTAGGAATGATAAATGCTGAAGCTTTTGAAATTAAGATTTTAAAAAAACTTTCTGAACATTACTCAACAGATAAAATCAAAAAAATCTTATCAAAACCTATTAAAAATGAAAATATAGACAAAGAATATATTTTAGAAAGAAACAAGCTCGAAATACAAATTGCAAATGTAAGTTCTGAAATAGAAAATCTAATAAATAATCTTGCTCAAGGTGAAGTTTCATACAAGTATATAAACAGTAGAATTGAAAAATTAGATTTAGAGAAAAATTTACTTGAAAAGGAACTGGCACAACTCGAAATTAATCAATTAAACTCTAATTCTCAAAAAAGTTTAGAGTATATATTTAAATGTGCTGAAAATTTACCTGAAAAACTGGAAACTGCAAATTTTGATGAAATGAAAGATATATGTCATACACTTATAAAAGATATTACTTTTACAAGTTTAGATGATATCAATATAACTTTTACCTTATAATATTCTATTCTTTTTGCGTCTAGTAGTGATAGTTTAGACTGGAAAGAATACGGTGTAGAACATGAAATAAATCAGGTTTTAAATCATAAACATTTAGGAAATGGTTCAATCATACTCTTTCATAATGATACTAAATATACTCCTCAAGCTCTTGATACAATTATAAAAGGATTAAAAGAAAAAGGCTATGAAATAGTACCTATTTCTGAACTCATAATCAAAGATAATTATTCTATGGACCATGAAGGCAGACAAATACCAAACAAATAATAATGAAAAAGCTTTCTATGAAAATATCTCACAGAAAGCTTTTTATTTAACCGAACAAAGCAAGTAGCGAATGTGAATTGTAAATATCCAATTGACTAATGCTTTATATATACACAACATCTAATTTTCCTCAAAAAATTTTTCTGCCTTATTTTTATCAAAAATTATTTGATTTTTCAATTCCTCAATATCTTTAAATTTATTTTCTGGTCTAACATATTTAAAAAATTGTACTTCAATTTCTTTACTATAAATATTTTCATTAAAATTAAAAATATTAGTTTCTATTACTTTAACTTTACCACTTATAGTAGGATTAACTCCAATATTAGTAATACCATTATAAATTTTATCATCAATAATAATTTTAGTAATATAAACACCATTTGGAGGATAAACTCTATTTTCTTCAACCAATATATTAGCAGTAGGAAAACCTAAACTTCTTCCAATTTTATTACCTGTACTTACAGTTCCTGTTATTGAATATGGTTTGTACAAAATTTCATTGACTTTTTCTATTTTTCCTTCTCTCAAAAGTTTCCTTATACGGGTACTACTTACAATCTCATCATCAACCATAATTTCATCAATACCTATAACTTCAGCATCATATTTTTTCCCTATTTCTTTCAAAAGACTAGTGTTTCCTTTTTTTCTTTTTCCAAACATATAATCAGAACCCACAACTACCAATTTGCAGTTCATATTTTTATATAAATATTCTTCTGCAAATATTTCTGGTTCTAATCCAGCAAATTCTTTAGAAAAAGGAATTTCTGCAAAAATATCTACCCCTAATTCTTTAATTCTTTTCAATTTTTCATTATGATTAAGTATCAATGCAAATGACTCTTCTGAATTAAAGACAAATTTAGGATGAGGTACAAAAGAACATACCACCGAAGTCAAATTTTTCTTTTTTGCCTGCTTTACAACAGTATTGATAAGAGTTCTATGTCCCAAATGTATTCCATCAAAATTTCCCAAAGTAATCGCTGTCGGCTTATTTATAATTATATTATCAGATTTTATGTATTCCATACACTATCCCTCAACTATCAAAGTAACATTTTTACAGGCTTAATACACCATCTTTCATCTTCAGCCTTCAACATTTTATATATTCCTATAAACTTATTCATATAGTCATATACCAATACTTCTTTTCCTTCTTCAAAAATTAAATCATTTTTCTTTATGCCATATTCATATATAATATTACCATTATATAGTAATTTTGAAACTTTTTCATTAGTATAAACCTTAGGATACTCACAAAGAACATCATCAAGTCCTATCAATATTTCTTCTATTTTACCTTCAGAATATATATTTTTAAGTTGTTCAAGCTTTATACTATCTTTAAGTTTAAAATTGCCTGTCTGAGTTCTTAAAAGAGCCGACATACAAGCACCACAACCAAGTTTTTTACCAATATCTACACATAAAGTTCTTATATATGTTCCTTTTGAACAAATTACATCAATCTTAACTTTATTAGGAGGCAGCATTTCTAAAATTTCTATATCATAAATAAAAATTTTCCTCGCCTTACGCTCTACTGTTTTTCCTTGTCTTGCTAACTCATACAGTTTTTTCCCATCTATTTTAATAGCAGAATACATTGGAGGTATCTGCATATATTCACCTTTAAACTGTTCGATTGTTTCCTTTATAAACTCCTCATCAAAATTGACTTCTCTCTGTTCAAGTATTTTACCTGTTAAATCTTCTGTATCGGTCATAATTCCTAGTGTGATTTCCGCAGTATAACGTTTGGTTTCTGCAGTAATAAGGTCAGCAAGCTTTGTACCTTTCCCTATACAAATTGGTAATACTCCTTCTGCATCAGGGTCAAGAGTACCTGTATGACCTACTTTTGAGCAATTTAAGGTTTTTCTCATTATTGCAACAACATCATGAGATGTATATCCTTTTTCTTTATATATATTAATTATACCATCCATAAAAATCACTCTTTCTCTGTAACTTCTACCGAAAGTTCTTTTTCTATTTTATCAAGTATAATTGTTTTGGCTGTTTCCATATTGTCCAAAATACTACAACCACAGGCTCTAAAATGACCGCCTCCGCCAAATTCCATAGCAATTTTACAAATATCTACTGTACCATCAGCTCTCATACTTACCTTTATTCCTTCATTTCCTCTTTCTGAAAGAAAAATTGCAACCCTTACACCTTTAATACTTTTAAGTTTATCTATAACAATACCCAAATGTGTATTATCTGCTCCTAATTCTTCCATATCTTTTTCTGTAATACAAGAAAAAGATACTTGCCCCTCAAAGAAAAGTTCCATTTTCTCTAAAGCTCTTCCTAAAATCTTCATAGCCTCATAAGCTGTATTTGAAAATAATTCTTCATATAATTCAGTATGTGAAAAATTCTCTTTTAAAAGCTCTGCCGCAACTTCATGAGTTCTGGAAGTAGTATTTGAATGCCTGAAACCTCCAGTATCTGTTAATATACCCATATACAAAGATTTTGCAATAGTTCCATCTAATTCTATATCAAATTTTTTCAAAATCTCATATATTATCTCACAAGTAGAAGATTTATCATAAATATAATTATATTTTGCAAACT
>CAZQDT010000245.1:0-3517 GCA_964592005.1 uncultured Eubacteriales bacterium | reverse complement strand
CAGCAAAGTCAATTCCATTCGCTTGTGCAGTCTGAATCAATTCTCGTACCATGGAGTAATGGGAAGGTCCCCGGCTGTCTTTTACACAGATAGATACCTGGTGTTCGGTGCATTCCAGACCGGAACCAACACAACCCATATCCACAGCCAGCAATTCTTCCACGTCTTCTGGGATGGAAGCACAGCCGCCATGTCCCACTTCTTCGAACACGGTAATATGCTGATAGATACGGCGTTTCAGTGTAATCTGTTCTTCTTTTACATATTTTGCAAATCCCAGCAGGATTGCGGTACTTAATTTGTCATCCAGATAACGGCTCTTGATATAACCGGAATCTGTGATTCTGGTACGCGGATCCGGACACACATAGTTGCCATTCATAATACCAAGAGCTTTCACATCTTCAGCAGAAGATACTGGTTCATCTAAAAGGAGTTCTAAGGTATCGAAGGTTCGCTTGGTATCTTTGTATTCGCCGTTTACATGGAGAGATGCGTTGATCAACTGCAGAGTACCTTCATACATTTTGCCGTCCAGCGTGTACAGACGACAATTTTCGGTCTCCACATTATCTGCAGTTAATCCGCCCACCGGAGAAAGTCGAAGACGTCCATCTGATTTGATCTCTGCAACCATGGCACCTAAAGTATCAACATGAGCAAAAAGCATTAGTCCGTGACCTTCGCCGCCAAGTGTTACCTGTACACCGCCTTTTCTGGTAAGTGTTGGTTCGTATCCCAGGCGGGCATATTCTTTCATCAGATAATCAGCAACCGCTTCGGTGTAACCAGAAGGACTGTCAATGGAGAGCAGCTTTAAAAGCTGCTCCATGATATAATCCATATATTTTTCCATCATATTATTTTTCATTTTTATTTACTTCCGCCATCATCATAGCACGTACTTTCAGCGGCAGACCAAACAGTGTGATGAATCCGCTTGCATCGTGGTGATCATACATATCTCCAGTAGTGAAAGAGGAGAGGGATTCGTTGTAAAGGCTGTATGGAGAAGTAGTGCCGGCTTTGATGATGTTTCCTTTATACAGTTTGAATTTTACTTCACCAGTTACACACTTCTGTGTTACATCTACAAATGCCTGGATTGCTTCGCGAAGCGGTGTAAACCATTTTCCTTCGTATACGATCTGTGCAAACTGGCTGCCCAGTTTTTTCTTTGCTTCCATTGTATCACGATCCAGACAAAGTTCTTCCAACTGGTCGTGTGCTTCCATAAGAATTGTTCCGCCCGGTGTTTAATATACACCACGGGATTTCATACCAACGACACGATTTTCTACGATATCAACGATACCGATACCATGTTTACCGCCTAAAGCATTCAGTTCTGTGATGATTTCGGAAACTTTCATAGCTTTTCCATTTAATGTTTTTGGAACACCAGCTTCAAAAGTCATGGTTACATATTCGCCTTCATCCGGAGCTTTTTCCGGTGTAACACCAAGAACCAGCATATGATCGTAATTTGGTTCGTTTGCCGGATTTTCCAGTTCCAGACCTTCGTGGCTGATGTGCCACAGATTACGGTCACGGCTGTAACTGTGACTCATATCGAATGGAAGGTTAATGCCGTGCTTCTGGCAGAAAGCAATTTCATCTTCACGGGACTGCATGGTCCATACATCTGTCATTCTCCATGGAGCGATTACTTTCAGATCTGGTGCCAGTGCTTTGATACCAAGTTCAAAACGAATCTGGTCATTTCCTTTTCCGGTTGCACCGTGGCAGATGGTAGTAGCACCTTCTTTACGAGCAACTTCTACCAGACGTTTTGCGATAACCGGACGAGCCATAGCAGTACCAAGCAGATATTTGTGTTCGTATACTGCGCCTGCTTTAACACAAGGCATAATGAAATCATCGCAGAATTCATCTGTAATGTCTTCGATATATAATTTGGATGCACCGGATAATTTTGCTCTCTCATCCAGACCATCCAATTCACTGCCCTGACCGCAGTTGATACAGCAGCAGATTACTTCGTAATCAAAGGTCTCTTTTAACCACGGAATCAATGCGGTTGTGTCCAGACCGCCGGAATATGCCAATACAACTTTTTCTTTCATAATAGAATGTACCTCCTTAAATATATGTAAATGGTATTCTTTTCAATCGAGCCTACTATACAACATTTGTGGTTAATATGCAAGCACTTAAATGTAAAAAAATTATATTTATTCAATATTAAATTTGTAATTATGCATAAAAATAATTATTTTCTTGCATAATATACAAATGAGATGTATAATTATGCAAAAGCGAAACAAAGGTGTATATTTATCCCGAAAAATGTATGATTTTTGAAAAAACATGCAGAGCATCGAAAAAGAAAAATGGAAAGAAAACTTGCATTATAGATGGAAAGAGGATAAGATACATAGTTAGAAAAAAGATAACCGGAGTACTTCGGGGAAGAAGAGGAATGAGTTTGGGACAGATAATAATCAGAAGTATGACAGCAGAGGACTATGAGAAAGTACATGGGCTTTGGATGGAAATCAGTGGATTTGGAATTCGAAGCATGGATGATTCCAAAGAAGGGGTAGAACGGTTTTTGCAGAGAAATCCAGGATGCAGTGTAGTAGCAGACTTAGATGGGCAGATCGTTGGCAGCATTTTGTGCGGACATGACGGCAGACGAGGATGTCTGTATCATGTTTGTGTGCAGAAAGATTATCGCAACCATGGAATCGGAAAAGATATGGTGGTTTTTGCCATGGAGGCATTGAAGCGTGAGCAGATTAATAAAGTGTCATTGATTGCTTTTACGAAGAATGATATTGGCAATGCGTTTTGGAATGAAATCGGCTGGACGAAGAGAGAAGATCTGAATTATTATGATTTTACTTTAAATGAAGCAAACATTACCGCATTTAATAAGTAGAAAGTAAAAGTAAATAAGAATGCGGCGGGAAGGAGAACAGGTGAAAGAGATAAAAGGCGGTGTAACCGCAGCGAAAGGGTTTGAAGCAGCAGCGGCTGCAGCAGAAATTAAATATAAGAACAGAACAGATATGGCGATGATTTACAGTCAGGTGCCTTGTCATGGAGCAGGTGTGTTTACAACAAATGTGGTAAAGGCAGCACCGGTGAAATGGGATAAAGAAGTGGTGATGAATTCTGAATATGTGCAGGCAGTTGTGGTGAACAGTGGAATTGCCAATGCCTGTACAGGTGCCGAAGGCTATGGTTATTGTCTGGAGACTGCAAAAGCAGTCAGTGAACAGCTGAATATTCCGGAAAGCGCTGTTTTAGTTGGATCAACAGGTGTGATCGGAATGCAGCTTCCCATTGATCGTATTAAAAATGGTGTAAAGATGCTGGCACAGACAAAATCAGCTTCTCTTGAGAGCGGAACGGCTGCGGCAAAAGCAATCATGACTACAGATACTGTGAAAAAGGAGATTGCGGTAACCTTTACCCTGGGTGGAAAAGAAGTAACGCTTGGCGGTATGTGCAAAGGTTCCGGTATGATTCATCCGAATATGTGTACCAT
>CAZQDT010000244.1:0-3561 GCA_964592005.1 uncultured Eubacteriales bacterium | reverse complement strand
TATGTTCCTGAAAAACTATTTGAAAGAGTACAGATTTCATCTGTTAATGGACCGATAAAAGTGGAGGGAATATCTCCGACAGATTTAATTTTGGAAACTATAAATGGAACGATACAACTAAAGTGTTTAATTTGTGACCATATAAAGTTTGAAACTATGAATGGTATGGTAAATCTTGAGAATATAGTAGCATCTGAAGTAAAGGCGATTACTACTAATGCTAAAGTTAGTGTGGATAACATAGATGTACAGAAATTAATTCTTGAAACTTGTAATGCTCAGTTAGATTTTAAGATTTCATCTCTTTCTAAGTATAGAGATTATAACTGGAATATAAGTACATCTAATGCAGGTATAAGAGTAAATGTGCCTATTGGTGAAGTTTTTGGATATGATATAGAAGCTGAAACATCTTTAAATAAAGTTATGACAGGAATAACAGGTCTAAATTATATAGTAAATGATAGTAATTATATAAAAGCTAAAAGTATCAATTTTGAAACAGCAATAAGAAAGATAAATATGAAAGTAGAAACTTCAAATGGACCGATAAATATAAATTAAATTAATCAAAGCTCTAAGAATTTTCTTGGAGCTTTTTTATATGAATTTAAAATATTTATAATATTGTAAAATTATTTTTCATATAGTAATACAAAAGGTAAATATTGTTATATAATAAGGGGCAGTGCTATGGTGAAAACAAAATTTTACAGTATAGTATTTTTGGGTACTATTATTTTAACAGCATCAATATTTATAAGTGTATCATATATATTTTTTGATAATAAAAAAATGGGAGATTTGGTTTACAGAGATGTTATTTATGAAAATATATATGTTGAAAATATAGATTTAAGTGGTAAAATTATTGATGAAGCAGAAAAAATACTTGAACAAAAATTTTTACCTGAAATTGAAAATCATAAGATAACATTTAAGTATGGGGAAATTTTATGGGAAATGAACTTTAAAGATGTAAATGCAGGATATGAAATTTCTAAAGCACTGCAAGAGGCATATGACATAGGAAGAAATGGTTCATTAAGAGAAAGATATAATATAATTTTAGGGCTTAAAGAAAATCCTAGAAATATTTCTTTAAAATATATATATGATGAAATGAAAGTTTTGGAATTTATAGAAAAAATCGAAAGTCAGATTAATATTGAAGTAAAAAATTCTGAATTTGTTTATCAAAATGGAATTTTTACAGGTACTGATGAGATTGTAGGTAAAAAATTAGATAAAGAAAATTTAATATTTCAAACTAAAGAGTTGTTGAATGGAAAGCAAAGTGGTATAATTGAACTTGTAGTTTTAGATATTTTACCTCAGTATACCAAATCTTATTATGAAAATATGAATAATCATTTGGGTAAATTTTCTACTGTTATATCAGAAGGAGTAGAAAATAGAACAGAAAATATTAAAGTGGCGGCAAGTAAAATAAATGGTATTTTACTTTATCCACAAGAAATTTTTTCTACAAGTAAAAAAATTTCTCCGATAGAGGAGGAAAATGGTTATTTAACAGCTCCTGTAATCATAAATGGGAAACTGGAAGATGGCGTTGGTGGTGGAGTCTGTCAGGTTGCAACTACTCTTTATAATGCAGTAATAAAGTCATAACTTGAAATAATAGAAAGTCATCGTCATTCAAGACCTTTTGGATATGTGGACTTAGGCATGGATGCTGCTATTGCTGGAGATTATTTTGATTTGAAATTTAAAAATTCTACGAATTATCCTATATACATAGAAAGCAATGTAGAGGGTAATATACTTAATGTGAATATATATGGCTATAAAGATAAAAGTATTTTAAGAGAAATATCTTTTGAAAGTCAGGTAGTAGAAATTATTGAACCACCAGAGCAGAGGGTGGTAAAAGATGATACAAAATTTCAAGATGAAATAGAGGTAATAAGTGAAGCAAAAGTGGGATATACCGTAGTAGTTTATAAAAGTGTATATAAAGATGGTGTGCTTATAGATAAGATTGAATTTAGCAGAAGTACATATAAGCCAGTGCAGGCAGAAATAAAGGTAGGAACTAAGACAAGACAATAAAAAACTACATTGAGATTTTAGTTTTGAGGAGGAATAAATGTGAGAGAAAGATTACTTGAAATATTGGAAAAAGATGGTAGACGAGCGGCCGCGGAGTTGGCGGTAATGTTAAATGTGAGTGAACAGGAAATAAAAGATGAATTAAAAAAGCTTGAAGATGAGAAAATAATATGTGGATATCCTGCACTTGTAAACTGGGATAAAGCGGGAAGTGAAAATGTTACTGCATTGATAGAGGTAAAAGTAACTCCTCAAAGAGGTCAAGGTTTTGAAAGTATAGCAGAAAGAATTTATAAATTTAAAGAAGTTAAAGCATTATATCTTATGTCTTCAGGCGGTTTTGATTTTACTGTTATGGTAGAAGGAAAAAATATGAAAGAAGTAGCACTTTTTGTTGCTAATAAGCTTGCACCTATGGAGTCAGTAGTAAGCACAGCTACTTGTTTTGTACTTAAAAAATACAAACAGCATGGAGTTATATTTGAAGAAGAAAAGACAGATGAAAGGATGATTGTTTCACCATGATAGAAAATTTAATCGCAGATAAAGTGGCAGCTATGCCGCCATCAGGAATACGAAAGTTTTTTGATATAGCAAATGAAATGAAGGGTGCTATTTCTTTAGGTGTTGGAGAACCTGATTTTGAAACACCATGGCATATAAGAGAAGAAGGAATTTATACTCTAGAAAAAGGAAGAACGGTTTATACTGCTAATGCAGGTTTAATTGAATTAAGAAAAGAAATATGTAATTACCTTAAACGCAGATGTAATTTGAATTATGAAGCTAAAAGTCAGGTTCTTGTTACAGTAGGAGCAAGTGAAGGTATCGATGTTGCATTGAGAACAGTAATAAATCCGGGAGAAGAAGTAATTGTAATAGAGCCAAGTTATGTATCTTATAAACCATGTATAGTGCTTGCAGGAGGAATACCAGTAATAATAAATACTAAAGCTGAAAATCAGTTCAGACTTACTGCTGAAGAGCTTACAAATGCTATTACACCTAAGACAAAAGCTATTATACTTCCTTATCCTAACAATCCTACGGGTGCTATAATGGAAAAAGAAGATTTAGAGAAGATAGCTGAAGTTTTAAGAGATAAAAATATACTTGTAATATCTGATGAGATATATTCAGAACTTACCTATTCAGGTAAAAAACATATTTCCATAGCTTCCATAGATGGAATGTATGAAAAGACAGTAGTACTAAATGGATTTTCAAAAGCATATGCTATGACTGGCTGGAGATTAGGATATGCAGCAGGTCCAAAAGAGATTATAAAACAAATGACAAAAGTTCACCAGTATGCAATTATGTGTGCACCTACAACAAGCCAGTATGCGGCAATAGAAGCACTTAAAAATGGTGACAGTGATGTAGAAGAAATGGTAAATTCTTATGATGCGAGAAGAAGACTTTTAGTAGATGGATTCAGAAAAATGGGGCTTGATTGTTTTGAACCTTTGGGAGCATTTTATGTAT
>CAZQDT010000243.1:0-3634 GCA_964592005.1 uncultured Eubacteriales bacterium | reverse complement strand
GTGCATAAAGGGTGTGTGCAGACGCTGTGGTCATCTTGGTGTTGGTTTCGATCTTGGTGCCGCCAGAAGTATACCACCCAATGAAGGTGTACCCAGTCCTCGTTACTGTGGCGAGATCGCCATAATTACTGTCATACGTCACGCTCATTGATGCCTTTGAGGGTGTGTTGCCACCATTCTTGTCGAAGGTCACAGTGTATGCGATGGCTGACCAGTGTGCGTACAGGGTGTGTGCAGATGCAGTGCTCACTTTTATGGTGCTCTTAACCTCAGTCCCTCCGTTTGCCTTTGTGAACCACCCAGCGAACGTGTACCCAGTCCTACTTGCACTGGGGAGCTCCCCATAGGTGTCATAGTAAATAACCTTCTTTGATGATGTGGAAACACTGCCTCCGTTCGAGTTGAAGGACACCTTGACTGCAGCCTTGTATAGTCCATACAGCGTTGTGGTGCTCGTGACTGAAGTTGATTGAAATGATTCGCTGTATTCAGGGTTCTTATACCAGCCAACGAAGGTATTACTACCTGTGCTCAAGGGGTCTGGGAAGAGAATTCCTTGCTTTGATACAGAAAACCCTTTATAGTCATTTATCTTGAATGTTACAGAGGCACTGTTGGTGTTGAGGAGCCATTTGTTCCAACCTTTGTTTGATGCTTGAGAGTTCAGGGTATTCACTGCAGTGGATATAGTTGATGCGGAAGAGGGGGACCCTGTTGTGCTTCCTGGTGTTTCAGGCCCGTGCAAACTACCAGATCCAACGTCACCTGTGTAAAAACAGTAATTTATGATTGTACTTGAACCTGTCCAACCCACGACATTTCCAATGAACTTTGCTATAGCCGAAACAGTTGATGATATTTTTCCAGCGCTCAAGCAATTCTCCGTAGTTGCAAATGTCCCGATTCCTACAATTCCGCCTATATGCAAATTATTTACTGTCGTCCCGGTGTATGTGATTGGGCCATAGTTTAGGCAGTTCTGAATGTATTTGATTGAGTCTCCCCCAAAACACTCCCCAACAATTCCGCCAATTATTGTGTACTCTTTAGCATAACCGGGATGTCCGATAGAACCATAGTTTGCACAGTTTCTCACGTAAAGGTCGTATTTGCTACTGTGAAGACAGCTTATTATTCCACCAATATAGACATTACCATTTGTATTCCCACTGAAAGAGAGACTAGCCATGTTCACATTGTTCTCAATCATGCAGAGGCTATTAGACGAATCGCAGCGAGTAAGAATCCCGCCTATAAATGAATAATCATCAGAGGTAGAAACGATCGAACCCACAACAGAGCAAGTGCTATCCATCACAACATTCTTGATGGTCAGCCCACCTGAATACCCAAAAAGCCCCATAAACGTTTTATTTGACTTCATCTGGAGATTACTAATGATGTGTCCCTGCCCATCAAAAACACCGCAAAAATAGTTATATTCTGATTTTCCGATTGGATTCAGTGTCTTTCCAGTGAAGTCGAGATCAGAGGATAGGAACACGGTGGTCCCTTTGTAGTTTGTCCCCCCATTCACAGCATTTGAAAAGTCGATGAGCCCCTGGGGGCTAGTGATTATCAGTTCATTTCCAATAGCCCATCCGAAAAGAAGAGTTGTCTGGATAAAAGAAAAACAGCAAAGTAATATGTAGTAGCAATTAAAACGGCGTTATAAAATGGCAAGAATATGTTATATCAATTTCAAGCATAAACAATTTAAATAAGATTATTCTTATTACGAATACAATAAGCATTAACGCTAAAAATTCTGAATTGAAAAAAGGCGTGTTTAGTTTTTTACGCACAACACCCCCGTTCTTTTCTTTCGAAATGGCTTATGATGCGTAAAAAAGAGTCACTAAATAAGTAACAAAATGTCATGATCTATTTTTAGGAAAATGTATCTTAGCTCGGAGACTTTTCTCCCTGAAAAGTGGAATGACCTTTTATTGTGCTTTATTTGTGGGACACTTTCATTTTCTTTCTTTCAGTTTTTAAAAATTGGATTAGTCTTTGGGGGGGCAATAATGAATATTAAAATAAGCAATGAATTGATTAGGTTCATTGCATTATCGTGAAATTCTTTGTAAATAAAGTGTGTGTGAAATAATTTAAAAAAAAAAAGTTAAAAATAAAAAGTCTTTTGACTAAGGAGTATCGAAAAGGTTAATCTCTTAAGAGATCAGCGGCTTACATAAAAGGTACTGGGTTTGTATCAATGTCTCGAAAGGTTCTACTATCATATAAAAAGGAAAAAAAAATATAATTAATAAAATTAAATATACATTTCATATACCTCTCATGGGCAACAATTTCGGAATGTATGAAGTTCAATGAATTATTTATGACTGTTGTTGATCGTGTTTCTGTGTGGTGGTGATGATGATGATGATGATGATGAGAGAGAAAGAGAGGAAGTCACGTTCTTTTTTTCTTTTTTCTTTTTTCTTTTTTCAATAACCTTTTCACTAATTAAAACTGTTATTCCACTTTTTAAGAAGTGAATGAATCAAATGCTTTTTGATTTGAATTTGAATTCTTTATTGATTATTATGGAATTGTATTGGGCAAATAAGCGATAAAAATTGATGAGGAGAATAAAAGCAATATTTTTTACTCAATTCAAGGTTCAAATTGTGCTTCATGAGGTAATAATGAAATATGTTTGAAAAAGGTAAAATCTAACTGAATCAGGTTGAATTATTGAAATTAGAATTAAATTGAAACTGTTATTAAAATGCATACTAATTGCAAAAACAGAATCGGGTATTAATCTACATATTAAAATTATGTCCTCTTGCTAAATTAGAATATGAAAGTCACCACGGAAATGAGTAATGGGAGGAGAGGAGAAAGGACGGAGGAGAAAGACACCTTTCCTGAGGCGAAGTCAGCGCCCCTGATGAAGTCTCGTTATTCTTGTTCTCATTGATGTTCTCAACAAATTTCTCAGTTTTCTTACTGTCGCTGAACTTGACGATGACCCTGGTCTCCCCCGCTTTCTCGTCCCTCTCGAACTCAACAATGGCGAAGCCCTCCTTGGTGTAGTCGTCCAGGATGTCCTTCACCTCCTCTTTGGAGGCCTTCCCGAAAACAATCTCAACGAACTCAGTGAGAATTGTTGGATTTGTAGGTTTCTCAGGTTCTTCAGGATTCTCGGGCTTTTCTGAAGGTTTCTCTGGCTCCTCAATCAAAACCCACTGTGCTTCCACAGTGATGTTGGATGCAGGAATGGCGCTGGGGTTGGGCTTCCACCATAGAACTTGTACCCCTCCTTCTCAACATTCTCTGGGTAAACAATATCCTCATTGAAATCAAGGGTTCTCACCTCATTATCAGCACCATTGTTGAAGACGATTGTGAGATTATACTGATTGATGCTCCACTTGGCATAAAGGGTCACATTCCAGCAGACATCGTGGTCTCGGTGTACTCCCTGCTCAGTTCAGGATCACTGCACCAGCAATCGAAGGTGTGCCCAGTCTTGGTGGGCTCAGGAAGCACGACCTCTGTGTTGTAGTCCTGGGTGATGTTTTCACACTCACTCCCACCATTCGCCTCGAATGTGATGGTGTACTGGTTGATGCTCCAGTGGGCGTAGAGGGTCTTGTCTCCAGTGATCTTCACAGCATCT
>CAZQDT010000242.1:0-3643 GCA_964592005.1 uncultured Eubacteriales bacterium | reverse complement strand
AAGTTTCTAAGCTGTGCCAAAAAATCTATAAATACCTGATTATTAGATGCTGCATCTACTTCATCTATCATCATTACTATTGGCTTTTTTGATGTAGCACATAGTTTTTTTACATTTTTAAACAAATCCCTCATATTAAATTCTTTGCCTTTATTTTTTATATCTGCTTCTATTTCTTCTATAATCTTTACATTTAATCCTTCTATATTATTTATATAAATATTTTCTATAAATATATCCATAAATGCTACTGAAAATTCTTCCTCATTTTCAAAATTAGAACTGCTAAGCCCTTGAAAACTTAGAGATACAACTACATACTCCTCTTTTAAATATTCCTTCAAAGCCCTTAATGTAGTTGTCTTTCCATACTGCCTTGCCCTATTTATCACAAAATAATTTCCATTATCTACAAGCTTTTTTATCTGTTTCAACCTGCTTTCAAGATTTACCATATAATGTTCATCTGGATAACAAGTTCCTGTTACATTAAATCTTTTCATACAATTTACTCCCTTTTTATTATATCAACTATTTATGATATGGTTCATTGTTTATTATTCTAAATCCTCTATATATCTGTTCTAAAAGTATCATTCTCATAAGTTGGTGAGGAAATGTCATATTTGAAAAGCTAAGTTTATAATCTGCTCTGTCTAATACTTCTTTTGACAATCCAATACTTCCACCTATAACAAATACTATCTGACTTATTCCACTCGTCATATTTTTTTGAAGAAATTCTGCCAACCCCTCACTTGACAATTGTCTTCCATTTATGGCAAGTGCAACCACATATTCCCCTTCTTTTATATTTGAAAGTATCCTTTCGCCCTCTTTTTTACGTACAATATCTTCCTGTGCTTCACTCATATTTTCGGGTGCTTTTTCATCTGCTACTTCTATCATTTCAAGCTTTACATATCTGCTCAGTCTTTTTGAATATTCTTCTATACCCATCTGCAAATATTTTTCTTTCAACTTACCAACACTTATTACTGTAATTTTCATTATCTAGCCACACCTCACTGCTTTCTGTTGTATTTACACTCCGTAAGTTCTTCTATATACTCCATAATCTCTGGAAAACCTTCTTTACTTTTGGCATCTTCTACTGCCCTATCTATGTCATATGGAAGTCTTACCGTTTCAAAACTGAAGCCTGCTTTAACTTTGCTATCAACTTCCCCCTTAACTATTACATATGAGCAAAGTGGCATATCCAAAGGATTTCCTACACTTCCTATGTTTACCAAAATTCTCCTATCTATTGTCTGCATATAAGGTCTATGAATATCTGCATATACTGCTATATCTGAAAATACTCCATTATCTCTGTCAATAAAAAGTTCTTTTTTATCTTCTGTACTCGCATTTGAAAATACCCTGTTAAAACTGTTGGGACTCGCATGAAACATTCTCACAAGCTTTCCGCTTATCCAAATTTCATATGACATTTTAAGATTTCTTATATATTCAACTCTATCATATCCCAACTGACTCTGTACCCATATTGCACTCCATTTAGGTATATAACTACCTACATAATGTTCCCAATTTCCTTTCAAAATAAATTCACATTTTTCTCTACATATATCCAATGTTTCTGCATTATTCGGTCCTTTGCCAACAACATCACCAAGACACATTATTCTTTTTATATTTCTTTGTTCTATATCTTTTAAAACTGCTTCAAGTGCAGGTAAATTTCCATGAATATCTCCTATCAATGCTATTTCTTCCATTTTAATCCGCCCTTTAAAATATCCTTAATTTTCTGTGATTTCATAATAACATATTTTTTTACTTTGTACAAATTATTTCAAATAATAAGCATTATAAATTATTTTCAATAACATTTACATAGCAATCACTACCCCATACTTTTGTAAAAAACATCAATACATTATTCAATCTAAAAACTTCTAAAAATTTTATAAAAATCTTAACATATCAAATATTGAAGTTAATATAATACTTTTTATGCAATTTCACTATTTAGTTTCTTATAATTATGACGATATAAATAATAACAAGAGAGTATTTACAATTAAAAATTTTAATTTATGAAAAGGAGAGATTTTTATGTCAACAATTAATTCTGTAAACAGTAATGTATCCACATTAACACAGACTTATTCCACAGTTAATTCACAAGAAAATACACAAACAACAGAAGAAAACACAACCACTACTCCTGTTGATACAGTAGAAATAAGTTCCGCTGCTAAATCTGCTTCGACTTCAAAATCAAAATCTACTTCTCAAAAACATACAGTAGATACAGCTGCTATTCAAAAAGCAATCAGAGAATCTGAAGAAAAAATGTCTCAATTTAAATCTTTAGTAGAAAAATTATTTAAAAAACAAGGAAAAACTTCCTATGAGGCTGATTGGAATACTCTTGCAAAAGCTGGTAAACTTGGAGAAGCTCTTTCTAATATTGAAGTAGACAGTGCTACTAAAGCACAGGCACAAGCTGATATTGCCGAAGACGGATACTGGGGCGTTGAAAAAACTTCTGAAAGAATTTTAGATTTTGCAAAAGCTCTTGCCGGAAATGATTCAAGTAAAGCTGATGCACTTCTTGAAGCTTATAAAAAAGGTTTCGAGTCAGCAGAAGAAGCTTGGGGTGGAAAAGACAAATTACCTGAAATATGTTATAAAACACATGAAGCTGTTTTAAAAGGTTTTGAAGATTGGAAAAATGAAGGTTCAACATCTTCTACAAGCAATATGGAAGATGTAAGTTATAGCCAAATCATTGCACAAGCTGGAAACGGTGTAATGGGCAATTAAAAAACGCTGCAAAAGCAGCGTTTTTTAATTGTTAATCCCTATTTTTTGAGAATATTCTTATTAAATACAAGAATATATTTATAACATCTAAATACAATTCTAAAGCTCCGATTATTGCTACTTTAGAAACCATTTCACCCTGAACTGTATTTTCTTCTCCTTCTACTAAATAGTCTTCAGAATAACCCGACATACTATAATAAAATCCTTTTATCTTCTTTGTATCATAAGCTGTCAATCCCAAAAATACTGCAAGACCTACTATACAAACAATCCAATCAATAGTATCACTGCCTAAGAAAATATTAATCAAAGACATAACTAAAAGTCCTATAAGACCCATTTTCATAAGATTGCCAAAACTTGTCAAATCAGTATTTGTTTTCATCCCATAAAGACTCATAACACCAAAAGCTACTGCTGTAAGTAAAAAAGCTCTGTAAACTGTTCCTATGCCTACATTAAGGCAAATTACTCCTATATTTACTCCATTAAGAAGTGCATATACCATAAACATTATCTTTGCTGTACTTGCCTTCATAGAATTAAGCTTAGCTGAAAGCACTATTACCAATATTACTTCTGCTATACAAAGTATGCCTACACCCGACAACAAAGCATTTAAAATATTGTATGCTCCCATACTTCCTGCATAAGCTGAATAAAGCAACATTAATATTCCAAATGCCACAGCAGCTGTTACCAAAAGACCTGCAAACATCCAGCCATATACTTTAGCTAAGAATTTATTTAATCCTGAGCTGTCTGATACATAACTCATACAATCATTCATACAAATTACTCCTTATATTTATATTAAAAATTTTTGTTATAAGTTGAATTT
>CAZQDT010000241.1:0-3646 GCA_964592005.1 uncultured Eubacteriales bacterium | reverse complement strand
ATTTAAAATTATATAATCATCTTCGTATAATTCCTCTGAACTAATCGCTTCTTGTATTTTATCGTATAAATATTTTTTATGTTGTATTGTAAATTTAGGATTTGATTGCACTAATTTACAATATTGATAAATCATACGATAATTTTTCATTTTTAATGAAAGACATATGCCTTTTAATGTGACTTCAATAGCTTCTTTAAGACGTTTTTGAGCTATAAATATGTTTGCCAAAGGAAAATAATTTTCAATAAAAGTATAATAAATTTCAAAATCGTTAATTAACTTTAAATATTCCTCTTTACTAATTGTAGAACCACAACTTGTAAAACAAATATTGTCAGAAGTAACATAAAGATAATCGAGTCCATTTATAATATTCGGACTAGCAGGAAAAGGAATAACAACATTATCTGTCGATATATCATTAATTGTTAAAAAATCAAAATTCTGACTAGCAAATTGCATATTTTTTAAAGAAACTTTCTTAATGGTTGCATTCTCCAAAACGACCGAACGAAAACAAATATTCTCTAAAGAACCGCCCTCAAGTACACTTTCTCCAAAGTTAACTGTTTCAAAGGATATATTGTATATTTTACAATTTGAAAAAACCGATTTGCTGAAGTTAGCAAATCGTATCTTTCCTATGTCGTTATAATAAATTTGGCAACCTCTAAATATGCAAGATTGAAAAATTGACTCACTAAAGTCACAATCAATAAATTCGCATTCAACAAAGACTGAACCTGAAAATCCTGTTTCCTTGAATCCACACTTTGTAAATCTACATTTTAAATAATACGACTGTCGTTTGTTTTTGAAAGAAAAATCCTCTGTAATATCGGCTTCTTTATAAATATCAAAATTACAAGATTTAAAAAATTCTTTATTCTTCATATGAATATTTAAATTCTTCAATGAATTTTCATAAGTATTTTTATCTATGTGTTTTAGCTCTAAAGTGCGATGTGTAATAGACTCTTCCACTTATTTCCCTCCTGTCATATTTTCCCATAAAAAGATAATCTTATATTATCCTCTATTATTTATGAATTATAATAACATTTCTGTCGTATTTTGTCAAGGTATAATTAGGAAAATATTATGGAATAATCTAAGATAAATATTATGACAGTATAAGATTTTACCACCAATGCCATTCACTAGGAGTAAAACCGTGCTCGAGAGGATTGTCGTAGAATCTTTGAGCCTTATCAAGTGTTGGCTGAACCCAGTCCACATAATAATTAGCCAGATTGTCCGATAAAAGGTGACCATCTTGATCTACTGTATTCAAGATGTGCTGCGGAATATCAGTACCCCAGTCAATCGGATTACCCCATGCTTCTATGTAAGGTTTGGCCCTTACTGGAATCTCAGCTTTAGGGAGATAGTAGGTAGTCCCTGAGTTGCCACCAAGACGATAAGCTTGAGGAAGGGTTTTGTCGACAGCTTCAATGTAATCTTCAAAAATGATTGTATTTAGGATTTGTTGGTAAGTAGCATCTTGATATCGAATGCCGTATGTATCGAGCCACCATTGATTGGCATAGTCAAGATCAGCAAAAGAAAGGTCTAAATCGTTTACAAAATCAAGGGTACATAATTCAGTATATTCCCATTTATTAGGGAATACCGAAGAAGCGTTATAAGACCATAGACCATTTTCAGATTCTAAATAATATTGAGATGTATCCATAAGTTCAGGATTTGCAGGTTGTTTTTCTATTGACTCTGTGGGGATTGCCGGATAAAATTTAGATGTGTCTTGTAAGCGATGATGAAATTGAGGTCTTATTTTGGCATAGAATTGTTTAAGAGCTCTAGATAATTGGGCTTCGTAAGAATTGTCTCGTAAACTATCAGGGAGGTATGTGAGATACCAATCTTTGATCTGGGAAGAAATATAATTACCATCGGCATCACGGCTGGCATATCCACGTTCTCGGTAAGTCCAATATTGATCATTAGGACCTAAATAGATTTGACCACGCTGGAAATTAGGGGACTTTTCTGTATAAACAGTTGTATCAAATAAGAAATCTTTTAAATGACTGTCTGAGGACATAATCTTATTATAAAGATCACTTGTATTGGTCGTAGTAGTTACAGTAATGGTTTTTCTATCTTCTGGATGAGTTAAACGAGATATAATTGCTGCCGCCTCTGCTCTAGTAGAAAGTCCCTTAGGATCTAAAAGATTCCCATCCTTACCTGTAACAATACCCCTTTCTACACACCACTGTATAGCCTCCTTATACTGGCACTCATTGTAATCAGTGTAAAGATTAGCATTGAATGTATTTAGAACCGGGAGTCCCTGTGACTGATATGCACGATAAGCTAAAAGACACATCTCTTCTCTAGAAATAGTTTCCGTGTATCTACCCTGAAATTCTGTATTGTCAATAATACCCAAACTGTAAGCCAAATCAATATATGGCTGTGCCCAATAATTAGATGTGTTGTTAGAAACATCTACGGATGTTATAGTACAAGTCAATAACTTAATAAAAGTATCCACATTAATTAGAGCGTTAGGTTTAAATGTTCCATCATCATATCCATTAATTACACCCTCATCAACAAGTTTTAACACTGTCTCACAATGCCAATCCTCGGTGTCCACATCAGGAAATATAGTTTGTGCTGCCATTGCAGGTGTTGCCGCTGTAAGTGTTGCTGCGATTACAGATGTAGCTGTCAATGCCATTTTCTTCAATTTTTTATCCATTTCAATTCCTCCTCAATGATTTGATATTTAGTTGTAATGAAAAAAATCTGAACCATCTCCTTATAAATATTTGAGCTGTACTCCTTTAGGATTATAAAACAAAATGTATTTTAATAACAGCTCATAAAAATGTGCCTACCAAACTAGCAGGCACACTAAAATCAACTGTTATTCAATCTCGCACTGCCAAATATTTATAACAGACTGTTTAAGAAATCTTCTGTAATAGCTTGCAGATAAGCCTCCGTAGTGCGTAAATTTTTTTCTTCTAATAAGGAATAAATATACCATCTATTAGTAGATCTTGGATAACTCCAATGATATTTAGTATAATATTTTGGTGCCCGACCATTATATTCTATATACAAAGTGCAGTATTTAAGATAATTATATATAGCCTTTTTTTCTTTCATATCAAATTTGTTGCTATCTATTAAATTATCTATCATTTATTTACATAATAGCACAGAGATTGGGAAAAAGCAACAACTTTTTGTAAAAATTTTTAAATTCTGATAAAATATTATGTTTAGAGGAGGTATATGTAAAAATTAAAAGAATTATACTTAAAGCTAATAAATGAAAAAGGTGATGTGAAAAAACTCAAATTTTTTCACACCACCATCAACAATTTTATAACACAAAAGAACTCTAAACCAAATGTGGGTTTAGAGTCCCTCGTTTAATATTATGATATTTTCTTTTTATTTCATCATTTCCATTTTTACTTTTAATTCTTCCTCTTTCATATCAAGTCTATCTGCCACTTCTTTCAATGACATTATTCCATCTCTTACCAATTCAAGATATGCTTGCAATTTGCCTTCACGTCTGCCTTCACGTCTGCCTTCACGTTTGCCTTTTTGCCTACTCTTTTCCTGTAATTCTTCCATTAATGCACACATAATTCCC
>CAZQDT010000240.1:0-3647 GCA_964592005.1 uncultured Eubacteriales bacterium | reverse complement strand
TTATAAAATAATATGTTTTAATGATATTTTAAAAAAAATTTATCCGGAACTTCAGGGGGGAGAATATTGCTATGAAATTTTATGTGGCGAAAAAGAAATTTGTAAAAATTGTCCTTTAAAGGCTGAAAGTGCCAAAGAAAAGTTGTTTTATAATAAAATACAAAAATCTTGGGTTAGAGTAGAGAAAGCTAATACATATTGGTCAAAAGATGGAGAAAGTTATCTTTTGTTTGCTAGTGCCATAAAAGGAAAAAACAAGAATATATTTTTAAGGCTTATTGAAAAATCTTCATATGATGAAGTATTGGATATTAATTTAAAAGATGGAACATATAAAAATATTTATTATTTTAATAATAGTTATAAAGATTCTTATATTGAAGGAAATATTTCAGATGTTTTAGATGAAATGGAGAAAATATACCTTCATGAGGAAGACATCGAAAAATTTAGAGATTTTTGGAACATTTCTAAGATAATTCAAAGAATTAATAAAGGTGAAAAAAATGAGTTAAGGCAGGAATTTAGATATAGACTTGAAAATGGGGATTGGTCATGGTTTCAAATAGAAATTGTGCCTATTCAAACAGAAAATCCAGAACAAGGTAATGTAATGTGCTTTTTTAATAATGGTAATTATAATAAAAAGGTAAAAAATAGATTTTCGGAAGTTTCTGAAGAAGAAATAGATAGTATTACAGGCTTGTTTAAAGATTCAGCTTACTATGCAAAGGCAAAAGAATTAATTGAAAAAAATAGAGATATCGAATATTGTATTATAGCTGTTGATATTGAACATTTTAAAATATTTAAAGAATGGTATGGAGAAGGAGCTGCTGAAAAATTTTTGATAAGCATAGCAAAACAATTGAAAAATTTTGAAATAGAATATGAAACCGTATCAGGATATTTTGGAGTTGATAATTTTAGTATTATTATACCCAATAAGCAGGAATATATAGAAAGATTACAGGAAAAGATTTTAGAATGTACGGAAGATATTAATAAAGGTATGGGATTTTTGCCGATATTTGGAATATATGTAATAAAAGATATAAATATGTCGGTGGCATCTATGTATGATAGAGCAGTTATTGCAAAATCACGTTTTCAAGGAAATTATTCAGAACGAATTTATGAATTTAAAGAAGAAATGTTTCAGCAGATTGAAAAAGAGCATTTGATGAAGCTTGATGTTCAAAGAGGTATAAAAGAAAATGAATTTACATTTTATTTACAGCCTCAATGTAATATGAACTCGGAAAAAATTATAGGAGCAGAAGTTTTGGTACGCTGGAATCATAAAGATAAGGGGTGTATTTTGCCGGGGGAATTTATTCCTTTGCTTGAAAAAAGTGGTTATATAGTAGATTTGGATAAGCATATTTGGGAGAAAGTATGTAAATGGTTGAGAAGTCTTTTAGATAGAGGAATAAAACCTGTTCCAGTATCAGTTAATGTTTCTAAAGTCGATATATATTTTATGGATGTACCTAAGTGTTTTGATGAATTGGTTAAAAAATATAATATAGATTCATCGTTAATTGAGATTGAAATAACAGAAGGTACTTATGTTGAGGGACTTTCAAAAATAACAGCAACAGCTGAAAAATTGCGTCAATCAGGATTTAAAATTATGATAGATGATTTTGGAAGTAGGTATTCTTCATTAAATATGCTTAAAAATGTCAATACTGATGTTCTTAAAATTGATATGAAGTTTTTAGATATCAATAATATAAATTCGGAAAAAGGATTAGGAATATTGGAGTCAATAGTAGATGTAGCACGTATAATAGGCATTCCCATGATTTCAGAAGGTATTGAAACTAAAGAACAAATGCAGCTTTTGAAAGATATGAGTTGTATTTATGCTCAGGGATATTATTTTTATAAACCTATGCCAATAGGAGAGTTTGAAAAAATTCTTCAGGATGAAGAAAAGATAGATTATAGAGGAATTAAGATAAAACAGGTAGAGCAGTTCCATATACGTGAATTTTTAGATGAAAATATTTTTAGTGATACAATGATAAACAATATATTGGGAGCTATTGCCTTTTATGAAGTATATGAAAATAAATTGAGAATATTACGTGTAAACGAACAATATTATCGCTTAACTGGAATTTCTGTTTCTAAAATAGACCAGTATAGAGAAAATATTTTGGATTATGTCTATAAAGAAGACCATAAAATTCTTTTTGATATATTTGAAAGAGCAGGTAAAAGTAAACTTAATGGTGCAACGGGTGATATCCGTTATTTGAAAGATGATGGAAATACAATTTGGCTACATTTAAGATTCTTTTTCTTGAATGAAAAAGATGGAAAGAAAAGATACTATGGTTCATTAAGAGATGTTACGGAAGATTATGCAACTCAGGAAAAATTGCAAAGTACGCAAAAAGCACTCATTGCTTCAGTAAATGTTCAACAGAATAATTCTTTTATACAGCTTAATGAAGAAAATAGACGTATAGCAGCTACGCTTACAATGAAAGCTACTTTAAATGGTTTATGTGGTGTGTATTTGGAAGAAGATTTGACTTTGTATTTTGCAGACGACAAAATGGTAAATTTATTGGGGTATAAAAGTTATGAAGAATTACAGGAAAGTACAGATAACAAATATATAAATTTAATATATCCAGAAGATAGAAAACGTGTAATAAAAGAAATTGTAAAAGAATATGAAAATGAAACAGAATATTCGGTTATATATCGAGTAGTCAGAAAAGATGGATTAATATTATGGATTTGGGATAAGGGAACCGCTATTAAGGTACAGGAATCTCGAAAGATATTGATAGGTGCTTGTTTAGACATTACAGAGATTATAAATCTACAAGAAAGATTTGTGGAAAAGAATACTTTTCTTTCTAAGCAGAATCAAGAATTACAATTTTTAAATAATGATATGCCCGGAGGATATCATCGTTGTTCAAAAGAAAATGGATATACTTTTTTATATTTAAGTGAACGTTTTTTGAATATTACGGGCTATACACAAGAAGAAATAGAAGAATTATTTGAAAATAAGCTTATAAATATGATATATATTAATGATCGTAAAAAAGTTATTGAAAAATTATATGATATTGAGAGAAAGAAAACTGAAGATGAAATAGAATATCGAATAATTTCTAAAAAAGGTTGTATTTGGGTAGTAGATTCAAAAAGACTTATGGAATATAAAAATCAGGAATATTTTCAGGGAGTAATCACAGATATAACAGAAACTGTTAAATTGAAAAATAAAATGAAAGTATTGATGCGTAATACTCCACAAGATGTATTTATAATAAAAACTGTTCCACAAGATAAAAAATATAAATTTCAAATAATTGCCAATGGATTGTCAAGGGAAAGAGGAAAAAATTTAAAACAGGCAGAAGAAGATTTAAATAACCATTTATATTTAGAGCGAATAGAAAAAGATGAAAGTACAAGATTAGAAAATATATTTTTAAATGCTGTAAATCATAAAAAAAGCTGTTCGGAAATTTTTAAAATAAAAAATTTTGAAGGAAATGAAGTATATTTAAATTTTAGTGCAAGTTATATGGGGGAAGCAGAGGATGGAATAAATTATCTTTGTATATGTAGCGATGTCACTGAAGAACGAAAAAAAGATGAAGAATTGG
>CAZQDT010000239.1:0-3665 GCA_964592005.1 uncultured Eubacteriales bacterium | reverse complement strand
TCCGAATTTGTCAATTAAAAAAAATTAATTTTTTTGTAAATTTTTGCATATTTACATTCTTTTTCACCACAAAACATTCTTAAATTAACAATCAATTTTTTTTCAATATAAAATTGAAATAATCTAAAAAACAAACAAATTTTTTTACTCTCTATTGTTCTAACATTTTTTCCAATTCCTGCATTTCAATTGCTATTTGCTTTTCTATATTTCTCAATTCTGCTAATATTTCTTTTGATGGCGGATATTGCTTTGCAACATATTCTACTTCCTTGTATTTGTTAATAGAAAGGTCATACCCATTGTCTACTATCTCTTGTTTATCTACTAAAAAACTTTTCTCTGTACGCTTTCTTTCTTCTTCCGCTGAAATATTATGAAATCTTTCTACAATATCAGGTATATCATTTTCTGAAATTGGCTGTCTTTTATCGTCTAGTGAAAATCCATCTGATTTCATATCATAAAACCATACTTTTTCTGTACCGCCCGCATTAGTTTTTGTAAATATTAAAATAGCTGTCGATACACCCGCATATGGTTTAAATACACCAGAAGGCATAGAAATAACAGCTTCTAAATATTGGTTTTCTACTAATTCACGTCTTAAATCTTTATGAGCATTTGAAGAACCAAAAAGCACTCCATCCGGTACAATACAGGCACATCTTCCGCCTACACGAAGAAGACGCATAAATAAGGCCACAAATAACAGCTCTGTTTTTGTTGTTTTAGTAATAGCTGCTAAAGAATCATTTATATTTTCTTTGTTAATAGTTCCTTTAAAAGGCGGATTAGCTAAAATCAAATCATACATATCTTTAGTTTGATAATCTTTAGATACACTGTCTTG
Organism: uncultured Eubacteriales bacterium; assembly: GCA_964592005.1. GTDB lineage: Bacteria > Bacillota > Clostridia > Lachnospirales > CAZQDT01 > CAZQDT01. The sequence goes on along the minus strand of CAZQDT010000239.1, from coordinate 2,812 downwards.
CTTTTGTAATGTAGGATTAGTCACTGAATGAAGCATAAGATTCATACAGGATAATCTACACATTGTTTCATCATTATCAAAACCTGTAAATATCTTAGTTTCATAATTTCCCCATTGTTCTGCAGTCATCGAACGTCCATATTTTTCACGAATATATTCTGCTGATGAAATTAAAAATCCTGCTGTACCACAAGCCGGGTCACATATTTTTGTATCTGGTGTAGGTTCCATAAGCTTAACCATCATATCTCTAATATGTTTAGGTGTCCTGAAAGCTCCCAAACGTCCTGCTGAATTTAATTTTCCAAGCATATACTCATATAAATCGCCCTGCATATCAAGACCTTTAATATCATTTTCAAATAAATCATCCATTCCATTTATTACTTTCTGTAATGCTAATGGCTCATTAATTTTAAATCTTGCATCTTTAAGATAATTTGAAAAAGCTGAATTTTCATCACCATTCAAAGTTTTTAAAAATGGAAAAACTTTTCCTATAAAGTGCATATGCAATTCTCTAGCTTCCATATTTTTGAAATTACGCCATCTTAATTTTTGCGACTCTATATCCTTTCCAAAAATATGTTTTTGAGGTTCAAATAATTCTGCCGTTTCAATATCTGCTTCTTTTTCATCAAGCTGCCTTGCAAACATTAAATATGTAAGTTGCTCTATTACTTCTGTCGGTTGCGATACCCCTCCTGCGATAACATCTAACCAAATCTGTTCTATTTTATTTTTTACTGCTGATGATAACATATTTTCCTCCAATAATTACAAATTAAATTTTATTTATCTTTTTATACATTTTATAAACATTTTTTACAAATTATCTAAAATTATTATAACTATAAAACAAATAATATTCAAGCTGTTTGTGAAAAAGAAACAAATTTAATTCCATCGCAAAAACTTTTTACAACGGTTTTAGGTAAAAATTTTTGCTACATTAATAATTTGTTTATTTTTAAAAAAAACAATAAATATACACACATTAATAAAGTTAAGCATTGTTTATCTTTTATTTTTTTGCTATACTTGTATAAATATAAAGTCAAAACTATATAAACAAATTTTATTTAATGATATATTTTAACAGGAGGTACTTATATGGATTTAACAAAATTTTTTTCAACTCAAAAAAACAATGCTTACTATATAATTCTTAAAGATTATGTTGATAACAGTCCATTTAAAAGAGATATAGAAAATGAATTAAAAAAATGGCTTTCATATTTTTCTAATAACATATTATATTTAAAAGGACCAAGACAAATTGGAAAAACTTCTGAATTAATAAAATTTGGAACAAAGAATTTCAAAGAAGTAATATATATAAATTTGGTAGATGATAATAAAAATGAATTTGTTGAAATCTTAAATACTTCTTTATCTAATTTTATAGATAAATTTAAAACTTACATCAAAGATAAATTTGATATAAATTATAATGATAATGCTGAAACTTTACTTATTATAGATGAAATTCAATCAAAACCATTTGTATATGAACATTTGAAATTATTAAATAAAATTTTAAATTGTAAAATTGCCGTAACTGGAAGTTATTTAGGTCATTTAATAAATATGAACAGTTTTACACCTATTGGTTCATTATATCCTGTAGAAATGAATACATTAAATTTTAAAGAATTTTGTAGAATATTTGATAAAGAAGATATTTTAATAAACTCAAAAACAACTGATAAAAATTCTGACTTAGAAGAATTATACAATCTTTACAAAACCATAGGAGGCTATCCCAAAATAATAAATTTTTACTTAAGCAACAAAAAAAATAATGAATTGACTGAAGAAGAAAATTTAGAATTATGTAAAACAGAATTAAATATTTTAATTGAAAGTTTTTTACAGGAATCAACTAAATATTTTACAGATATAAATATGTATGAAGTATTTAAACACTCCCTCAAGGGTGCACTTTTATTTATGTTAAAAGATAAAAAAGGGGCTGCCAATAATATCTTAGAAGATATAACAAAATTCACCAAAGAAAACAAAAAAGTCTTTGTAAATAAAACTGAAATAAATAATTCTATATCTTGGTTAATAAACTGCGGTTTAATCAATTTTTGCAACGGCATCAACTTAGTCAGTCTTGAAGAAAGTTTTGACAGGAAAATATATTTCTCAGATTGCAGTTTTGTAAAAATATTAAGCGAAAATCTTCTAGTGGATACCTCAAATATAGAGGGTTTATTAACAGAAACTTTTGTCTTTAATGAAATAAAAAAATATAAACCTAGATTTGGAATTTATGATACCAATGAAATAGATTTTTTAGTAAAATCCAAAAATAACAAAATTATAATAATAGAAGCTAAAACTTCAAATAATGAACATAAATCTTTAAGTACCATATTAAACAAAAAATCTGAAATAATAGATAAAGCAATCTATGCTGGAATTAACGACACTTATTCAATAGAAAAGCTTAACAACATACCTTATTACAGAATTCCTATTTATATGCTGGGAACTTGTTTAAAAAATTTATTATAAATAAAAACTGTTATTTAAGGAAAATCACAAACAAAAATTCGCAACTCACAATTACTGTTTTTTCTAACTCAATAATTGATTTGCAACTTATCAAGCTTCTAATATAAACAAGTCCACCGCTTATTGCTCATCGCAATTAAAACAGTGGACTTAATTAATAACTTTTTCTATGACAATCTCATTTTAAAATCCTGATAACCAAATTCTTTTACAAGTTCTATCTTTCCTTCTTTTGTATAAAGCATTATAGCAGGTAATGGCATACCATTAAAGGTATTATTTTTAA
>CAZQDT010000238.1:0-3688 GCA_964592005.1 uncultured Eubacteriales bacterium | reverse complement strand
CAATTCATCACCTCCACCTAAGAGGTGGGGACTTCTTGCTATATATGGTTAAAATACCTTCTCATACCCATTTCCCCCTAATCAAAAAATTACACTTTTAAACTTTATATTTTTTATTAAATACCTTGAGATATCTCCGTTTCACAAATAAAGCATACTACTTATCAGCATATTTTTCCTTAACTATTTTGATGGTATTTTAGATTTATCTTGATTTTTTTGACATTATAAATTATATTTAAAATATATATTATTTGAAATTTTAGAAAGAAGGAATTTTATGCAAAATTCTGTTGTTACCACTGATTTATTTTTTGAATATAAACCTTCTTATGACGGACATAAACAAAATTTTCACTATCATAATGCTTATGAAATTTATTTTTTAATATCAGGACAATGTGAATTTTTTATACAGGACAAGACTTTCTTAATTTCACAAAATTCCATAATTTTTATACCTATTGATGTAATCCACCGAAACACTTATAATTCTAAAAACTGCGAAAGAATTATTATAAACATAAGCGAAAAATATATAAATCCAAATTTATCTACACAAATCCAAAAAATATTTGAAAAAAGGGTATTTGTTCCTGACAATTTTGAATTTATAAAAAGTTTAATTACAAAAATTGGTAGTGAATACAAGAAAGGTGATGAAATTTCTACTGAACTTATTAAAGCTTACTTGACAGAATTATTTTCTTATTTTATAAGAAATGAAAATAACTATGTAACTATAACCACATCTAATCCAGCTATTGAAAGACTTGTTAAATATATAAATGCCAATTTTAATCAATCCATAACTTTAGAATCTTCAGCAAATATACTTAATCTAAATATCTCTTATTTATCAAGATTATTTTTAAAAAATACAGGTTTTAACTTCAAAGAATATTTGCTGACTATTCGTATTAAAAATGCAAAAAATATGTTAAAAAGCACCAATAATTCCATAAAACAAATAGCTTATGACTGTGGTTTTAATGACAGCAATTACTTTTCCAAAATTTTCAAGAAATTTACAAATTTAACTCCTTTACAATACAGAAAGCACGAGTAATAGCTTATTCAGCCTTCCTCGTGCTTCCAAAAATTCTTTATTTATCAGATATTTTTACTATAATTGGTAATGAATAATATGATGTTTTTCCATTGACTATTGCTGCTATTTTATAATTTACTGTTTCCCCAGCAGATACCTCTTTATCTGTATAAATAAATGTATTTTTATCCAATGTTGCTATTTTTTCATATGAAGTATTACCTTTTTTTCTATAAAGCTCATAACCTTCTATTTCATAACCCCAAATTCCATCACTTGCCTCAGTAAAACTAAGATTAATTTCACTGTTTTCGACCAAATTGTTAGTTACATTATTTACTGTTTCTGTTCCTATTTTATTGTCAACAGTAATTACAGAAGTTTTTACCCCCTCTGTCAAAGAATAACTCAAATGTGCTGGCTGATTATAAGCAACATTCTGCCAACCAATTCCAAGCCTGTACACTTCATCCTGCAACAGACAAGGTATTGTATAATCTGTTTCTATGGTAGACATATAAATTCTTATTTTATTTCTATCTTCCAAACTCTGAGAAATCAGTTCTTCTCGCCAATCCCCCATTATATCTGCTATCATGCCCAATTTATTGTTTGTCCCGACATATGAAACCAACTCACTGCTTTTAAACAATATATCACTTTTATTATTCTGATAATCCCACTTTGTAACAGTAGGTGCTTTTATAGTTGAACCATCCAAAGTTAATTTTTCACATTCCAATAATTCTCTTAATAAATCTCCATCCCAGTAAAGTGCATAATTAAATGCAGGTATACTTCCCTCAGAAGTTATCACTACATTTTCAAATGTAGATGTTGCTGAATAAACATTATTATCTGCTGATGACCATAATTCAGCTGCCTCATATCTTGGATCTATATCACTTGCCACACCTCTACCTATATCATCATTAGGTCTATATGCAAATAACAGCTCTCCTGTATTGGCATCTCTTAATGCCACCTGATATTCAACCTGTTTTGTTTCATGTACTGTAAACACTTCAAGTCCTTCACGACTTGGTAATAAATCTCCAACGTGCATTGCATCACCATGTCCAAGTTTTGTATTATATTTAATAGTTCCATCATCATCTATAACCATAGCACCATAAATTATCTCATCTTTTTCATCGCCATCCACATCAGCAACACTTATATTATGATTTCCCTGTTTTGAACCATTATTATTTTCCTGCTCATTTGAATCAAAATGCCATATTTGTGTAAGTTTATTATCTATAAGTCTGTAAGCTGCCATAGTCACTCTAGTATAATATCCTCTTGAAAATACCATACTTGGATTTTCTCCATCAAGATATGCTACACAAGCCAAAAAACGGTCAACTCTATTGCCATAATCATCTCCCCATTCATTTGTATTTCCTCTTTGAGGATAAAATTCTACTGTATCTATAATCTCTCCTGTATCTCCTTTGAAAATAGTAAGATATTCTTTTCCTTCAAGTATTTTCCCTAAAGCTTTTCCTGTACCTATACGATAATCATAAGGACTTTCACCTATAACCGCTGAATTTATAGCCAAAGAATCACAAGCTCCTACATATCCCGTTTCTTGAAGTTTACCATTTACATTTTTATATGTAGTACTTCCATCTGCTGTCTTACAAGCCACTTCTGCAATACCATCATTATCCATATCCCATACCATATATTGTGTATAATGTGCACCAGAACGAATATTAGGACCTAAATCTATTCTCCAAAGTTGGGTTGCCTTTCCTGTTCTAAAATCTATATCATAACCATCAAGATATGTATATCCTGTGATACCCTCTAAAGAATTATCCTTAAAATTATCAGGCTCCCACTTAACTACAAGTTCTAATTGACCATCATTATCTAAATCTGCAAGTGACATATCATTTGCACTAAACTCAACGGTTTCATTTGGAAGCTGTTGAGGTTCTGGTGCATTTAGTTCTATTTCCAAATAAAAATTCTGCCAAGCAGGTGTTTCTATCTGTTTTAATCCAAGCTCTGTATCATTATTTCCTACTATTTTATAAATATCGCCAGATTTTCCTTTCATATCCACATAATTTGTATTTATAAGATTATCTGCAATAACTTCGCCATTTTTGTACAATGTAAATCTTGTATCTTCCGTATCTTCTTCAAAATAACGCCAAGAAAGATACACTCCGCTTTTTATTCTTTTCCCGTCTGAATCTTTTGTTGTAATTGCTGCCTGAGCTCCCTTATTTCCTGTAAGGTCTATTGCTGTTAACGCTCTGTCTGTAAGTTTCTCAATTCCAACCCTTTTTAATAAATCTGTTTTATTATTCTGTACTTTATTGTTAGTAGATGTCTGAACAATATTAGTTAAATTTTCTGTGTTTATAACATTTGAAACAGAAACTTGGGTTGTATCTTCATTAGAAACCATAAATTTTGTTGTTTGTTCTATACTCGAAACTTCTGTGTTGTTTGCCTGTGCTTCTGAGCAACCGCTAAAAACAAATACTAAAATAATACTTAGCAATACGCTTAATATTTTTTCGATATTTCTTTTCATATATTTTCCTCCTTGCAACAAGTGGTAGTGTCAAATCTACTACCTTTTTTTATTTATAAAACCTTTATTTTTTGTTG
>CAZQDT010000237.1:0-3699 GCA_964592005.1 uncultured Eubacteriales bacterium | reverse complement strand
GAAGCTTTAGCTGCTGAATGTCATAAAAATCATAAATATAAAATAGTTGCAGCTATTGTAAATAATGAATTATCAGAACTTAGAAGAGAATTAATGTCAGATTCAAAAGTAGAGTTTATAGATTTGCTGAATGCAGATGGAATGAGAATATATCAAAGAAGTCTGTGTTTACTTCTTTTGAGTGCAGCAAAAAAAGTATTAGGAAAAGAAGTAAAAATTCTTATAGAACATAGCATTGGGAGAAGTTTGTGCTGTAATATTGAAAGTAAAGACTTTATATTGACAGAAGAAATGGTTCAAGAACTTGAAAATAAAATGAAAGAAATGGTTCAAGAAGATATTGAAATAGAAAAACTTTCTCTCCCTACATCATATGCAATGGAAATCCTTAAAGACAATCATTTAGAAGATAAAATCAATCTTTTTAAATATAAAAAAGCTTCTGTTATAAATCTTTACAAACTAGATGATTATTATGACTATTTCTATGGTTATATGGCACCTCGCACCTCTTATCTTGATAAATTCTCACTACTTTTCAGAGAAAATCAGATAATCATAAATTTGCCATTAAAGGAAAATCCCGAAAAAGTTTCTGTATTCAAACCATCCGAAAAATTAAATCAGATTTTTGATGAAGCAACTTCTTGGAATAAAATAATGAATGTAGATAACGTAGGTGCTTTAAACGATGTTATATGTAAAGGAGATATAGGAAATCTTATAAGAGTTTCTGAAGCATTGCACGAAAAGAAACTCGCATATATAGCCGATATGATACACCGTAGAAAAAAAGTCGGTGTAGTTTTAATAGCCGGTCCATCTTCTTCCGGAAAAACCACCTTTGCCAAAAGATTATGCGTACAACTTCGTGTAAATGGACTTAAACCATATGTAATTTCAATAGATGATTACTACTTAAATAGAGATGATACTCCTCGCAAACCTAACGGTGAATATGATTTTGAATGTCTTGAAGCAATAGATATTAAACAATTTAATCAGGATTTGAAAGACCTTTTAGATGGAAAAACAGTAGAAATTCCTCATTTTAACTTTAAAACAGGTAAAAGAGAATACAAGGGAGATTTTATAACTCTTAAAGAAAATGAAATATTGGTAATGGAAGGAATACATGGATTGAATGAAAAACTTACAAATTCCATTCCAAAAGAAAATAAATTTAAAATATATTTAAGTGCATTGACTCAACTCAATATAGATAACCATAATCGCATACCTACTACTGATACAAGACTTATAAGACGAATAGTAAGAGATAATCATTTCAGGGGATTTAAGGCTACTAATACAATGGGAATGTGGAAATCAGTAAGAGAAGGTGAAGAACAAAATATATTCCCTTATCAGGAAGAAGCTGATGTAATGTTTAATTCTTCGCTTATATATGAACTTGCAGTTTTGAAACAGTACGTAGAACCATTGTTATTTCAAATAGAAAAAGATGACCCTAATTATAAAGAAGCAAAACGTCTTATAAAATTTATGGATTATTTTTTGGGAGTTCCAAGCGAAGATATACCAAATAATTCCATCATAAGAGAATTTATCGGAGGAAGCTGTTTTATAAAATAAAATTTTTAATGTTTGCTTAAGAGCTGCTGCATTATGCAACAGCTCTTTTAAATATTACTAATCTAAAAAACTTTCCCATCTTGAAGATGCACTACTACTTTTGCGTTTTTGTATAACCGTCATAATATCTTTTTTATCTCTATCCGTTAATAAACTAAAATTTTTTACAAATTCTAACATAAGTTCTCTATCTTGCTCCGGAATATCTTCCACTTCTATTTTTATAGTTTTCTTTAAAGAATAGACTATATCCAAAAGTTCCTGATATTCTTCCATACTCAATTTATCTTCCCTTTTAATTATATCCAACCATTCTTCTGGAACGTTTCTTTTACCTGTTTCAACAGCTGACAAATATGCTGTGGTTACACCTAGTTTTTGTGCCATATCTTTCAAAACTTCATTGTTATCTATTCGTATTTTTCTGCAAATTTTCCCAAAATCCGTAGTCACCCTTACCCCTCCCTATTTACTTCATTGATATTTTTAAATATAAATGCAATTTTTACACATTGTATTGCAACTACCATTGTATACTTCTCTGTCCTGAATATCTGAGGTTTATTATTTACTTCAACTATAACTGCATCTTTTTTTACTTCTTTATCTTTTACTTTATCAAGATAAGATAATTTATAAAAACCATCTTTATTGTTGGCAAACCATTTACAGTCATCTAATATTTTAACAAAATAATCTTCTTTGCAGTCAAACTCTTTCATCAACTCTTTTTAGCATTTATGTAATTCAAAACTTCTGCCATATATTTTAATCCCCCAAAACACTATAATTTATATTTCAAAGAAAATTATCAAAGTTTTCCTTTCAAAAATTGCCATATATTGCTATTTTTCAAAATCCTTATACAATAAACTTGGCTGTATTCCTTTATTATTCTGGTATTTTCCACTTACATATTTATCATATTTTCCTTCTATTGTATGATAATATATCTGACAAATTTCTACAAAAGGATATATCTTTATAGGCTGAACACAGTGTATTTCAAGTGTCCAAAAGCCCTTAAATCCAACATCTCCAAAGCCTGCTGTAACATGTATATACAAACCTAATCTTCCAATAGAAGAACGTCCTTCAAGCATAGGAACTAAATTATCAGTTTCCGTATATTCTTCCGTTCTTCCCAAATATAATTTACCAGGTTCTAAAATAAGACCATCTTCTGGAATAATTATTGTACTTGCAGTATTGGCTTTTTTCATATCCAAAATTTTCTCATCATAAACTAAAAGCTCATTATGAAGCCTTAAATTGTAACTATTTGGATTTAATCTTTTTGAATCATATGGTTCAATTATTATATCCTTTCCTAAACGATTTTTTATCTCTAACCCTGACAATATCATTATATTTCCTCCATAAATCTCAAAATTTTAATTTTATTATACATTTTCATTTATATTCTGTCAACAAAATTGTTAAAAATCAAAACAAGCTAGTATTTTTAACTTAATAAATTTTTAACACAAAAAATCCCATTAGTTTAATCAAAGCATATCTGCTTGATTACTAAAGGGATTAAAATTTTTATAACATTTTTTTCAAATACTTTCCAGTATAAGACCTTGAACATTCTGCAACTTCTTCCGGAGTACCTGCCACTACAATTTCTCCTCCTCTGTCGCCACCTTCAGGACCTAAATCTATAATATAATCTGCCGTTTTTATAATATCCAAATTATGTTCTATAACTACAACTGTATTTCCGCCCTCTACAAGTCTTTGCAATATTCCTGCAAGCTTATGAACATCAGAAGTATGAAGTCCTGTCGTCGGTTCATCCAATATATACATAGTCTTTCCTGTACTTTTTCTGCTAAGTTCTGCTGCAAGTTTTACCCTCTGTGCCTCACCTCCGGATAATGTAGTGGAAGATTGTCCCAATTTTATATATGACAAACCAACATCATAAAGCGTCTGTACTTTATTTTTTATCTTTGGTATATTTTCAAAGAAAGGTAATGCTTCCTCAACTGTCATTTCTAAAATATCTGCTATACTTTTGCCTTTATATTTAACTTCAAGAGTTTCTCTATTGTATCTCTTTCCTCCACATACCTCACAAGGTAAATATATATCAGG
>CAZQDT010000236.1:0-3736 GCA_964592005.1 uncultured Eubacteriales bacterium | reverse complement strand
CAAAAAATCAAATTCCAAGGGGATTTCTCTATTTTTATGTCTATCTTTATGTGGCATATTTTTCTTCCTTTCTGCAAATAGTATAAAAAATTCGTGTAAATATAGAATTGACGCAAAAACTAAAGTCCTATATACTTTTATTCATTGTAAAAAGTATATATAATAAAGTATACTTTGTCCAGATAAATTTCAAAGGAGACTTTCAAATGAAAAAACTTTTTGAATATTCCAAACCGTATTATTTTCATATTATTATTGATATATTAGCAAATATTTCTCTTTCCATATCAAATGTATGGATTACTGAAATACTTAAAAACATAATTGACTTGGCAGTTTCTAAAGATTTTAGCAATATTTACAACGATATTTTTATGGGAATATCAGCAATTGTTTTAGGAATGATTTCCAGCTATTTTACAATTTATATGACAGGTCATTATAGTGCTGCAATCTTAAGAGATTTAAGAAAAAAATCCATAGAAAGACTTTCTCAAACTGCTCCTGACTATATGGAAAGAAACAATTTTGGAGATATTACTGCAAGACTTTCTGATGATATCTCAAGTGTTTCAATGTACTTAGAAACATATTTAAAAGATTGTATCTATGTACCCATTGTAATTGTTATATTTTCTATATATTTAATTTCACTTAATCCTATACTTGCTACTGTTTCCTTATTTCCGCTGGCAATACTTCTGCCTTTGTCAATCAAATTTATGAAACCTGTAAAACTCAGTCAGGCAGACTATGTAAAATTGCTTGGAGAAACAAATAATAATATACAATCCCTTAATGATGGTAGCGAGGTAATAAAAGCCTATAATCTTCAAGATATTATGAATGAAAAATATTATAACAGACTTGAAAAAACTTTAAAAATTTCACAATTAAATGATATTAGGCAATATAATGTAATACCAATTTCAAATATGATACATGACCTTCCTGTTATAATAACAATGTGTATTGGTGGATTTTGGGTATTTAATGGTAAACTTACGATTGGTATTCTCATTGCTTTTCTGAGTATTTTAAAAAAATTAATATCTCCACTTGAACATGCTTATCAACTTGTAGTAAGAACTCAAATGGCAGATATAAATATTAAACGAATTTCTTATATAATAGATGCTCCTATTGAAGAAAATACTCAACTTTCATTAATTAAAGATAAATCTTGTCAAAATGTTTTTGAACTAAAAAATGTATCTTTTAGCTATGAAAAAGATAATCCTGTACTTTTAAATATAAATCTTTCCATAAAAAAAGGGCAAAAAATAGCTTTTGTAGGTGCAAGCGGTAGTGGAAAAAGTACATTGATAAAATTACTATATAAGCATTACTCTACAACAGATGGTAATATTTATTACTATGGTAATAATTACAAAGAAATTAATCCTCTTCTTTTAAGAAATGACATTAGTCTTATTTGTCAAGACAATATAATATTTCCTATGACTATTAAAGAAAATATTCTTATAGGAAATCCAAATGCTTCTGAAGAAGAAATAATCTCAGCCGCCCAAACTGCAAATTGTTGGGAATTTATACAAAAGCTCCCTCAAGAAATAAATTCAACTGTAAGCGAAAAAGGAAATTCTCTTTCAGGAGGACAACGTCAAAGAATTTCAATCGCAAGAGCTATTCTTAAAAATTCCGAAATTTTAATTCTTGATGAACCGACTTCTGCTTTAGATAAAGAGTCTGAAAAACTTGTAAATAATGCCATTACTAAAATTTCTGAAAATAAAACTATTATTTCTATCGCACACAGACTCACTACAATTCAAAATTATGATAAAATATTTGTAATGGATAAGGGTAAAATAACTGAAGAAGGCACTCATATAGAATTAATGAATAAAAAAGGGCTTTACTATCGGATGTATAACAATTATACAAATTCAGGAGGCGAACAGATTTGAAAGATTTAAAAAGATATTTTTCTTATATAGGCAAATATAAAAAATCCTACTTTTTAATTTTAGGAATTACTATTATATTTTTTTCAGCAATGGATTTATTTTATTCATATTTAAATAAATTAATATTTAATGCAATCGAATATCAAGATATCGAAAAATTTTACTTAGCCTGCATATTATGTATAATTTTTTTGATTGCTGCATATTTTCAATATTATTTAAGATATTTTGAAATAAAACAAGTAAGACTTATTGTTTTTGATATAAAAATTTCTTTATTTGAAAAACTTAATCGTTCAAAATTAAATTATATAGAAAATAGTCATAGCGGAAATATAATGAAATTATTAAATTTTGATGCTAATAATTTAAAAGAAGGATACTTTTCAGGTGTTTATAGAGTTGCGATACTACTTTGTGATGGAGTTATATCCATAGTAGCAATGCTTTTATATAGCTATCAGCTTGCAATTATTTCAATAATATTTTCTTTAATTACAGTAACAATTTCAATAACTATAAACAATAAAATAAAAATCATAAATAAAGATGTAAAGAAAAAATCTACAAAACTTATGGAATATTTGAGTGATATCCTATCCGGTTTTCTGATTATAAAAATGTATTCGGGGGCTTCTATTGTAAAAAATAAATTTTTTGAAGAAAACGAAGAACTTAAAAAGGGTTTATATCATCAAAGCCATATCCTTTCAAATCTGGAAATGCTCACTTTTTTATCTAGTATGATTGGTAATTTAGGTACAATAATTTCAGGAGCTTTTATGGTATCAAACGGTAAATTAGACTATGGAACTGTTATGGCTGTTGTAACCTTGCAAATGAATGTAAGCAGTATGTTTCAAAATCTCGGAAGTGCCATTGCCAAACTTACTACATATATTGTCACTGCCAATAGAATATATGATTTTGCTGAACTTGACTGCGAAGAAAATTTTGAAAATAAAGAAAACGTTACACCTGACCTTTCTAAGGGAATTGTATTTAAAAATATAAGCTTTTCATATGATAATAACATCAATATTTTAGAAAAGGTTAATCTTAGCATATCAACAAATGAAAAAATTATAATTACAGGTAAATCCGGTTGTGGAAAAAGTACATTACTTAAACTATTAATGAGATTTTATGAACCTGACTGCGGAGAAATAAAATTATTTGGAAACAATATTAAAGATTATTCTTTATACAATCTGAGGAATATAATAACATATATTCCTCAAAATAATTACTTATTTGAAGGTACAATTTTAGAAAATATACTTTTAGGTAACCCATCTGCTAGTCAAGCTGAAGCAATCAATGCCGCTAAAGCCGCATATGCTGATAAATTTATTGACAAATTTCCTTTAAAATATGATACTCCTGTATCAGACGGCGGAAAAAATCTTTCAGGTGGTCAATGTCAGCGTATTGCAATCGCAAGAGCTTTCTTAAAAAATTCTCCTGTACTTTTAATGGACGAGCCCTCTTCAGCCTTAGATATAGAAAGCGAAAAGAACATAAACCTCGCACTAAATGAACTTATGAAAAATAAAATTGTAATTATGGTAACCCACCGCACTACTTCTTTTGAAAAATTTGATAAAATTATAAATTTAAAAAATATTCACACTTCATAAAAATTATGGTATACTTTTTTAATAATCACAAAAAACTGCTGCTCTAGTCCAACATACAGCAGTTTTTTATTTCATAAATTTATACAATATATATCCCCATCTTCTCTTCCAATTCTTCCTCCCATAACTGTTTTCACTCCTTCTTTTACTTTTTCATACTTTCTC
>CAZQDT010000235.1:0-3745 GCA_964592005.1 uncultured Eubacteriales bacterium | reverse complement strand
GTCAAATTCAGCACTTCCATAGAAACTGTCTACATAAATTGCACCTTTAAACCATTTAGTGGAATGTATTTCTGTATCACGATTTGTAAAAGAGCAGTTTTCATAATGTACATTTTTAATATAATTTCCACGCCCACGAATAGCTTTTATACTTGCAATACTGTAGGTGTTTTCAAAATTACAGTTTCTTACAAAAATATCTTTTGCACCACCGGACATTTCACTTCCCACTGCAACTCCAAAACCGCTTTTAAAAGTACAATTTTCAATAGTAATATTTTCTGATGGAATGCCAACTCTCCTGCCTTCTTCATTTCTTCCTGATTTTATAGCAATGCAGTCATCTTGACTAGCAATAAGAGAATTTGTAACTATAACATTTTTACATGAATCAATGTCAATGCCATCACCATTAAAAATGCCGTATTTTTTACCATTTTCATCATATTTTGTATGAACTTCGATGTTTTCTATTGTGACATTATTGCAGTAAATCAAATGCAAACACCAAGCAGGAGATTGACGGATTACGATATCACTTATCTGTAAATTTTTGGTGTTTCTTATACAAACAGCACGACCACGTTTACCTTTAGGTTCTGTCATTTCCTGTTTGAATAATATAACTCCGTTTGCATCAATTATTCCATTACCTTTAATTGTAATGTTTTCATGAGGAGCAGCATCGGTATTTATAAGACTTGCATAACATAACTGGTCAAGTCCTTCATATGGATAACCCATAACAGGAAAATCTTCAACATTATCACTTCCGAGAAGTTTAGCACCTTCTTCAAAAAAAAGTGTCATATTACTTTTTAAAAATATTGCACCGCTGATAAATGTACCTTTTGGAATAATTACCGTTCCACCTTTATCGCATAAATCAATAGCTTTTTGAATGGCTTTTGTACATATGGTTTTACCATCTGATAAAGCACCATAATCTGTAATATTTAAAAACATAATAATTTCCTCCTATCATTACAATAAATAATTTTAAAGAATTATAACCTAAAATATTTTTTTAGTATATACCTTTCTTGACCTAAATAATGCAAATATTGCTTTAAATTATTGCTTAAGTATATCATTATATTCAGGATGTTTGTTAAACCAGCTTATGGCATAAGAACAAGTAAGAATGGCTTTTTTATTTTGAGAACGGATTGTTTGGGCAGTTTTTTCCATAATTTTTGATGCAATTCCCTGACCTCTAAGGGATTCATCTACAAAAGTATGATTTATTTCTACTGTTGAAAAGGATACATCAGGAAAAGTAACAGCAGCAATAATTTTTTTGTTGTTATCATATAAAACTATTCTGTTTAATTCGCATATAAAATCCATAAAATCTCTCCTAACCATATGATTTTTACTATTTACTAATTATACAGAAAAATATTTATGTTTACAATATTAAGTTTTATGAAAAATATATAAACAAAATTTGGTTTTAAGATGCTGTTTGTGCGTTTTTCTTGATTATTAGCTGTTATGGACTTGCACATATAAAAAAATTGAGTTAAAATTAAAAAACATAGATATCAATTAAAAGATGAAAGAAATGAGGAAATTTTTATGAAAATTCTTTTAACAGCACTCAATGCTAAATTTATACATTCTTCATTGGCATTGTATTCAATAGCTAAGTATTGCGAAAAATATTCAGAGAATGTAGAAATTACAGAGTATACAATAAATAATGAAGAAAATTATATTTTATCTGAAATATATAAAAAGAAACCTGATGTAATAGGTTTGTCATGTTATATTTGGAATATGCAGCAAATAATACCAATTGTTGAAAGTATAAAAAAAGTTTTACCTAATACCATTATAGTGCTTGGTGGTCCGGAAGTAAGTTATGAAGCAGAAGATATAATGAAAAAAATGTTGCAAGTAGATATGATTAGTAGAGGAGAGGGAGAAAAGACTTTTTTTGAACTTATGGAATATTGGATAGATAAAAAAGGAAATCTTGAAGACATTAAAGGAATTACTTATAGAAAAGATGGACAAATTATATCTACTTTACCTAGGGAAGGAATGAATTTATCAGATATTCCTTTTGTCTATACAGAAGAAAATATCAAAAATTTTGAAAATAGAATAATATATTATGAAACTAGCAGAGGCTGTCCATATAATTGTCAATACTGCCTTTCTTCTATAGAAAAAGGTGTAAGATTTTTAGATATGGATAGGGTATATTCAGATTTGGATTTTTTTCTTAAGCATAAAGTAAAACAGGTAAAATTTGTAGATAGAACCTTTAATTGTAATAAAAAGCACGCAATGGCGATATGGACATATCTTAAAGAACATGATAATGGAATTACCAATTTTCACTTTGAAATAACAGCAGATTTGGTAGATGATAAAACAATAGAATTTTTGAATACAGTAAGAGTTGGGCTGTTTCAGTTTGAAATAGGAGTACAGACTACAAATGATTTAACTACACATTATATAAAAAGAAATGTGGATTTTGAAATTCTTTCAGATGTGGTAAAGAAAATAAAAAAAGGTAAAAATATTCATCAGCATTTAGACTTGATAGCAGGACTTCCGGGAGAAGATTATAATTCCTTTAAGAAATCTTTTAATGATGTGTATGCTCTCGAACCTGAACAATTTCAGCTTGGATTTTTGAAGCTTTTAAAAGGTTCAGGGCTTAGAAATGATGCAGAAAAATATGGTTTGGTATATAAGGATAAAGCACCTTATGAAGTTTTGTATACAAAAGAGTTGGATTATCAGGGACTTTTAAAATTGAAAATGATAGAAGAAATGGTAGAAACTTATTATAATTCTTCAAAAGCATTATATACAATAAAATATTTGATAGATTTCTTTGAAAGTCCATTTGATTTTTATGAAAAATTAGCAGAATATTGGGAAGATAACAATTTGCATTCTGTTCAGCATAACAAGGCAGAATTGTACACAATATTGTATAATTTTTCTTCAAATAAGTTGAAAAAATATATAGAACAGATAAAGGAACTGTTAAAATATGATATGTTTTTAAACGACAATCTTAAAAATATTCCGAAGTGGTTGGAATATAAAAAGCCAGAAGATTTAGATATATCACTTAGAAAATTTTACAGTGATGAAGAAAATATAAAAAAATATTTGCCTGAACTTGTAGAGTATGAGGCAAGACAAATCAGTAGAATGAGCCATGCTGAATATTTTGAATATGATGTAATAAATTGGCTTGAGAAAGGAATATTAGAAAAAAGAGATAATGTAATATTATTTAATTATTATGGAAAAAGCTATATTTCAGGTCATGCCAAGACCTATAAAATTGAGGTGGTTTAATGGACAATGTAAAAGAAATAGTAGAGCTTTTGGATAAACATTACAAAGTAAACACTAAATGTCATTTGAATTATGAAACACCGTGGCAGCTATTGATAGCTACAATATTAAGTGCACAATGTACAGATGCAAGGGTAAATATAATTACAAAAGATTTATTTAAAAAATATCCATCGGTAAAGGCTTTTGCAGAAGCTAAACAGGAAGAATTGGAAAAAGATATACATTCAGCAGGTTTTTACCATAATAAAGCGAAAAATATAATTTTGTGTTGTCAACAGCTTTTGGAAAGGTATTCAGGAGAAATTCCATCAGATATAGATGAACTTACTGAGCTTGCAGGAGTAGGCAGGAAAACGGCTAATGTAATAAGAGGTAATATTTTTGATATTCCATCAATAGTACAATATCC
>CAZQDT010000234.1:0-3780 GCA_964592005.1 uncultured Eubacteriales bacterium | reverse complement strand
TAAAGTAATTACATCAGGTTCAAGTTTTTTTATTTTTTCAAGTCCTTCTTTTCCATCAGCAGCAACTCCGACAACAGTACATCTATCATCTTCATTAATTATATCAGATATTACTCTTCTCATGAATGCAGAGTCATCTATAATTAAAATCTTTTTTCTATCTGCCATAAAACTCACTCCCTCAATAAATAATCAAGACAATCTATATTTTAACTTACACCTTATTTATTTCTTTAACAATACCTTTTCTCTGTTCTTCATATATATATCTTAAAATCTTTTCTTTGTTATCTTCAGATATAACTTTAAATTTAGCACCACATTCATAAGAATAACCACTTTCTTCTTTAGTAACATAACATACTTTCAAAAGTACATCAATAAATTCATCTTTAATTTCAAGAAATGATTTTAAAACTACACCATTTTGCAACTCAGTATTAGTCACAAATTTAATTCCACCACCACTTATATCTTTAACTATACCCGAAAATACTTCCTCTTCTTCTTCTAAATTTCCCTTATCAATTACAAATTTTAAAGGAAGAACACAGTCAAATCTGTAATATTCCCTTCTTTGAGTTTTCTTTACATCATCTGTCAATACAATTATATCTATATAATAAGAATTACCTTTTTTTACTCTATTTTTTACAATTATTTCTGTTTCATAACAACCATCTTTTGCATAAAAATATACTTTATATCTTTCTTCTATTTTTAATAAAACAAGTTTGTCTGCATACATAGGTACTGCTATTCTGACTAAATCATCTAATATTTCTTCTACTCTGCTTACATACATTACATCTGACTTAGTATTGGACTGTATTCCCAGTCTATCTCCCAAAACCACAAAATCCTGCATAGCATTCTACCCCCTAAAACAATAGTTAATTAAGCATTAAATGTTGCTACTAATTTCTTTATAAACGAAGTTATTCCTTTTATGTCACTTATTTCTATATCCATCAATTTATTCCCTATATTTTCAAAAGCTTTTGCAGACATCGACTTAGGAAAAAGATTAACTACTGGCTCTTGCTTTTTTACAGCTTTAACTAGATAACTATCAAATGGCACTGAACCCAAATAATTCAAATTTACCTGTAAAAATTTGCTTGAAACTTTTTCAAGTTTTTCAAAAATCTCCAAACCTTCTTTTTCATCTTCAACTCTGTTAATTATAAGATTTATTTTAGGTAAACTGTTTGTTTCATTCCTCAGAACTTTTATCAATGAATAAGCATCTGTTATAGCTGTCGGTTCAGGTGTTGTCACTACAATTACTTCTTCAACAGCCTTAACAAAGCTCATAACAGAATTAGAAAGTCCTGCTCCTGTATCTACCAAAATTACATCAGCCATAGAGTCTAACTGTTTAAGATTTTGTAAAAAGAAATTAAGCTGTGCATCACTAACTCTTACAAGTTCTTTAACACCAGAACCTCCTGAAATAAATTTTATTCCCATAGGTCCGGGGGTTAAAATTTCTTCTATTGTTCTAGTTCCATTCATAACATCTACTAAACTGTATTTAGGTACTACCCCTAAAAGTAACTCAACATTTGCCAAACCCAAGTCAGCATCTAATATAACAACTCTTTTACCTAATTTTGTAAGCTGTATTGCCAAATTTACTGTTGTATTACTTTTTCCAACGCCACCTTTTCCACTGGTTACAGTAATAACTCTTGATGAAAAAACTGTATTAGTGGCTGTTTTATTTACTTTTTGCTGAAAAATATTTCTTAATCTGCTTGCTTGGTCCATTATTTACTCATACTCCCCAATAATTCTTTTGCAATCTCCTGAGGATTAATTAATCCTATATCATCAGGTACATTCTGCCCCATCGTAACATACGAAAGAGGCTTGCCTGTCAAATAACAGACATTTAATATCAGTCCTTTTGTCATTGTTTCATCTGATTTTGTAAAAATAATACTATAATCTGACATTTTTGAATATGTCTGCAATATATTCACTGCATCTCTATATTTTGTAGCCATACTTAATATAAGATACTTCTGACAGTTTGGCATCTGCTCTAAAAGCAAATTAAGCTCCTTAAGCTGTTCACTATTTTTATGTGAACGTCCTGCTGTATCAACAAAAATAATATCTTTATCACTAAATTTTTCAAGTGCTGTATTTATTTCATTTTCAGAATATACTACTGATACATCAATTCCTAAAATATCAGCATAAACTTTCAGCTGTTCAACTGCTGCTATTCTATATGTGTCTGCTGTTATAAGTCCCACTTTTTTCTGTTCATTCAAAATAAAATATGAGGACAGCTTAGCTATTGTTGTTGTTTTTCCTACTCCCGTAGAACCCATTATTACAACTACCTGAGGTTTGTCATTTATAACAATAGGTTTTATTTCACCTAACATATCTATAATTCTATTGTATATAATTTTAAGTGCAAGTTCAATATTATCATCATTTTCTTTTAATATTTCTTCTACACCTTCAAGCAGTGCTTCAGCAACTTCTGGTAAAACTTCGTTTTCAATAAGGTTATTATATATTTCACATAAATCTTCATTATCATAATTTCTATTTACTTTTTGTAAAATATTTTTTTCTGTACTATCAACTTTTTCTGTAACTTTGTTTAATAATGTTTCTAAATGGTCAATTTTCTTTTCAAGTATATCCATATCAGAATTTTCTGATCTTTTTACATTAATTCCATCTTTAAAAACCATTTGAGATGACTGTACTTTTTCTTCCATAATTGGAAAATCTTTTTTTATTTCTAATGTTTTATCTACAACAGGTATATCCGACTTTCTTGCTTCATTCAAATCTCTGATAAATGCTAAATTATTTTGAAAATCATTATAATCTGTTGATTTTACATCTTCTGATGAATTTTCATCATAAGCTGCTGTCACTTCTACTTTAGGTTTATTAAATAATTTAAAAAGTCCTTTAGGATTTATTCTCTTTATATTTAGTATTACAGCATCTTTACCCAATTCTTCTTTTATTTTTATCATTGCTTCCTGCTCTGTACCTGCTTCGTATTTCTTTATTTTCATGCTAAGCTCACCATCCCAACAGATTGTACTTCAGCAGCAGGGTCTAATTCATTATATGATAATACTATCAAATCAGGTGCTACCTGTTCCACCAACCTCTTAAAATATATTCTTACAATCGGTGATGTCAATATTATAGGCTGCTGTCCTCTGGCTGTTAATTTATTTACTTCATTTGTAAGTCTATCAAATATTTTCTGACTTATTTGAGGGTCAAGTGCTAAATATGAACCTTGTTCACTCTGCTGAACTGAATCCATAATTTTTTGCTCTAATTCAGGGTCAAGAGTGATTACAGTATTCATATCATTTGCAAAAAACTTTTTAGATATAGCACGTCTTAATGCTTGTCTCACATATTCTGTAAGCATATCCGTATCTCTTGTAATAGGAGCATAATCTGCTAAAGTTTCCAATATTGTAACTAAATCCCTTATAGATACTCCCTCTTTTAAAAGATTTGCAAGAACCTTCTGAATATCTCCAAGTCCAAGTAATTTTGGTATAAGTTCCTCTACAAGTGCAGGATTACTCTCTTTAACATTATTAATAAGAGTCTGAACATCTTGTCTTGTAAGAAGTTCATCTAAATGTTTCTTTATAACTTCTGTAAGCTGTGTTGCTATTATTGAAGGTGGATCAACTACTGTATAACCTAATGCATCTGCTCTTTCTCTCTGTGCTTCTGAAATCCATAATGCTGGAAGTCCAAAAGAAGGTTCAA
>CAZQDT010000233.1:0-3862 GCA_964592005.1 uncultured Eubacteriales bacterium | reverse complement strand
CAATTCAATAGAAAGTGGTGTACTTATTGAAGCTTGTTCATCAGGTTGTGGTTCATTTATAGAAACATTTGCAAAATCTTTAAATCTTTCTGTCGAAGAATTTGCAAAAATAGCTTTATTTGCACCTAATCCTGTGGATTTAGGTTCAAGGTGTACAGTATTTATGAATTCGAGAGTAAAGCAGGCACAGAAAGAAGGAGCAAGCGTAGGGGATATTTCAGCCGGACTTGCACATTCTGTAATTAAAAATGCCTTGGTTAAGACTATAAAGATTACTAATCCTAAAGATATGGGTAAAAATCTGGTAGTACAAGGTGGTACTTTTTATAATGATGCAATACTTAGAAGTTTTGAAGTGATAGCGGGAAGAGAAGCGGTAAGACCGGATATAGCCGGAATAATGGGAGCTTTTGGAGCAGCGGTAATTGCCAAAGAAAAGTATGAGGGAAAAGAAAGTACGCTTTTAGATTATGAGGCAATAGATAAGCTTGAAATAAGTTCTTCGATGACAAGATGTCAAGGTTGTAATAATCATTGTCTTCTCACAATAAATAAATTTTCAGGCGGCAGACGTTTCATATCAGGAAATAGATGTGAAAAAGGCTTAGGTAAGGAAAAAAGCAAAAATAATGTTCCTAATCTTTTCAAATATAAATATGAAAGACTTTTTAATTATGAATCATTGCCGGAGGCACAGGCATTTAGAGGAACAGTTGGTATTCCTAGAGTTTTAAATATGTATGAGAACTATCCGTTTTGGCATACTTTCTTTACGGATTTAGGCTTTAGAGTAGAATTGTCAGCAGAGTCAAACAGAAAGATATATGAACTTGGAATAGAGTCAATACCTAGTGAATCGGCTTGTTATCCTGCCAAAATGGTACATGGACACATAATGTATCTTTTAAATAAAGAAATAAAATTTATATTTTATCCATCAGTAGTATATGAAAAGAAAGAGATAGAGGGAGCTAATAATCACTATAACTGTCCTATTGTAACCTCTTATCCTGAAAATATAAAGAATAATGTGGAAGAGTTGGTGCAAAATGATATTTTATTCAAAAATCCATTTCTCAACTTTAATGACAAAGACCTTTTGATAAAAAGATTACATGAAGAATTTAAGAAATTCAATATTACAATTGTTGAGATAAGGCGTGCAGTAGAAAAGGCTTGGGAGGAAAATATCAAAGTACGTGAGGATATAAGAAAAAAAGGTGAGGAAACACTTGAATATGTGAATAAAAACAATATAACAGGTATTGTAGTAGCAGGAAGACCTTACCATTTAGACCCTGAAATAAATCATGGTATTCCTGAATTGATTAATTCATTTGGAATAGCGGTATTTACAGAGGATTCAGTAGCACATCTTGGAAAAGTAGAAAGACCTTTAGTAGTAATGGACCAATGGGCATACCATTCAAGACTTTATGCAGCAGCAAGTTTTGTAAAAACTCAGAAAAATATAGAACTTATACAGCTTAATTCTTTTGGTTGTGGACTAGATGCAGTTACTACCGATGAAGTCCATGATATATTGGCAAACAGTAATAAAATATATACTGTACTTAAAATAGATGAGATAAGTAATTTAGGTGCGGCAAGAATACGTGTACGTTCACTTATTGCAGCAATAGAAGAAAGAAGAAAAAATAACATTTTGCCAATAGATAAACCATATAAGCTGGATAGGATTATTTTTACAGAAGAGATGAGAAAGAAACATACTGTACTTGTTCCTCAAATGGCACCGATACATTTTGATATGCTTTTGGAAGCATTCAATTCAGAGGGTTATAACTTTGAAATACTTCCTGCAATAGATAAAAGTGCAGTAGATGAGGGGCTTAAATATGTAAATAACGATGCCTGTTACCCGGCACTTTTGGTAACCGGACAGATAATGCACGCACTTAATTCCGGTAAATATGACTTGAATAATGTATCGGTAATAATTTCACAGACAGGTGGAGGCTGCCGAGCTACAAATTATATAGGTTTTATTAGAAAAGCACTTAAAAAAGCAGGAATGGAACATATACCGGTAATTTCCATAAATGCTTCAGGCTTTGAAAAAAATCCCGGATTTAAGATAAGTCTTAAACTTGCTGAAAAGGCTTTACAGGCTTGTGTTTATGGTGATTTGTTTATGAATGTTTTGAATAGAACAAGACCATATGAAAAGGTAAAAGGCTCGACAGAGGAATTATATAACAAATGGAGAGAAATATGTAAAAAATCCATAGTAAAAGGTGATATGAAGAGCTTTAGAAAAAATATATACAACATTGTTGAAGAATTTGACAATCTTGAAATAACAAATGAAATCAAACCAAGAGTAGGTATAGTAGGAGAAATTTTGGTTAAATTCCATCCTACGGCAAATAATAATCTTGTCGAACTTTTGGAAAGAGAGGGAGCAGAGGCAGTAATGCCTGATTTAATAGGTTTCTTCTTGTATTGCCTTTATAATACTACCTTTAAACAGAAATATTTGGGTTCAACTAAAAAATCTAAATTTATATCTGATGCAGGTATAAAGCTTATAGAATATATGAGAAAAGATATGAAAAAAGCTTTGAAAAACAGTAAAAGATTTACAGCACCACCTACAATATATGAATTAGGGGAATATGCCAAACCATTTGTTTCTTTGGGAAATCAGACAGGAGAAGGTTGGTTTTTAACGGCAGAAATGGTAGAGCTTATAAATTCAGGGGTACAAAATATTGTATGTACACAGCCATTTGCTTGTTTACCAAACCATGTAACTGGAAAAGGTGTTATTAAAATACTTAGACAAAATTATCCGTTGGCAAATATAGTTCCAGTGGATTATGACCCGGGAGCAAGTGAAGTAAATCAGCTTAACAGAATAAAACTTATGCTTGCAAGTGCTGAAAAAAATTTAAAAAGATAAGTATAAAAATTTTAAAAAATCTAATAATATATTTGTAATATTTAATTGTGCTTGATAAAAATATAAATGTAATTTCAAATTTCTATTATATATTTAGATGAAGTATAATTAGATATAAAAAGCATCTGAAAAGATGAATTACAAATTTTAGGAGGTTTTTTAAGATGGATAACAGCAAAAATGCAAACAACGCAAATAAAATGAGCAACAGTAATTCCAATAATATGAGTAATAGTAATTCAAACAGTATGAACAACAGCAATTCAAATAAAATGAGTAATTCTCAGAAAAATAATGCGTCAAACAAAACAAATAGCAATAATATGAAAGATTGTACAGATAAAGATTGCAGATAGTTAATTTTATATTTTTAGCCGAATTGATTAAGTTCAGTTCGGTTTTTTTATAAAAATAAGGCTGTTGCATTAGAGATTTTTCCTTAATGCAACAGTGCTTTAAATAATTTAAAATTAAATTTCATCATAGTAAATTTTACCATCAAGCCACATGGCATAAGAACTCTGTTTTTGAGTTATTTCTGCTTTGGCATTTGTGATTTCTGTGATTAAATTTTCAAAAGTTTTACAATTTTGAGGTTCGACTAATATTGTAAAAGTAACTTTGTCAGTATATATAGTATCTTTTATTACATATTCATTTTTTAATGCTTCATATTGAATTTTGCCGGAAAGATTGTAATCACAACTTATTTCATAATATTGATATAAAATTTTTTCTATGATACCAGCAGCAATAAGTCCTTGTTTTGCACTGTGTCCATATGCTCTTACAAGTCCCCCTTTGCCTAATAAAGTTCCACCAAAATAGCGGGTAACAACTACAACTGCATTTTTAATATCTTCGCCTTTTAAAACATCAAGTATGGGCATGCCAGCTGTGCCTCCCGGCTCTCCATCATCACTGAAACGTTGTATA
>CAZQDT010000232.1:0-3869 GCA_964592005.1 uncultured Eubacteriales bacterium | reverse complement strand
ACAAAAAATAAAGGTTTTATAAATAAAAAAAGGTAGTAGATTTGACACTACCAAAAAATTAAAGAAGGTGAATATATGAAATATGATTTTGATACAATAGTTGATAGAAAAGGAACAAATTGTCTTAAATATGATTTTGCACAGGAAAGAGGAAAAGAAGCTGATGTTTTGCCTTTGTGGGTAGCAGATATGGATTTTAGGACAGCTCCTGAAATTTTAAATCAAATGCAGAAAGTATTAAATCATGGAATATTTGGTTATAGCGAAGTTAAAGAGGATTATTTTAAAGTTTTGTCAGATTGGTATTTAAAACATTTTAATTGGAAGACAGAAAATGAATGGCTTGTAAAGACTCCAGGAGTAGTATTTGCAATCGCAGCGGCAATACGTGCATTTACAAACGAAGGTGATAGCGTATTAATTCAACAGCCGGTATATTATCCGTTTGCTCAGACTATTATAGACAATAGTCGAAAGCTTGTAAATAATCCACTTAAGCTTATAAATGGACATTATGAAATAGATTTTGAAGATTTTGAAGAAAAAATTATAAAAAATAATGTAAAATTATTTGTTTTATGCAGTCCTCATAATCCAGTTGGAAGGGTATGGAAAAAAGACGAACTGAAGCGTTTGGGAGATATTTGTATTTTACATAATGTTATTGTAGTGAGTGATGAGATACACAATGATTTTGTTTATAAGGGAAATAAACATTTTGTATTTTCTTCTCTTGATGAAAAATATGCCCAAAATTCAGTAATATGTACTGCACCGAGTAAGACATTTAATCTTGCAGGACTTCAAGTTTCAAATATATTTATTGTAAATAAAGAACTTAGAGAAAAATTTATAAAAGCAGTAGATGCGACGGGTTATAGTCAGTTGAATGTCTTTGGACTTGCAGCAGCCAAGGCAGCATATGAATATGGAGAAGAATGGCTTATTGAGCTTAAAGATTATATTTATCAGAATTTATGTTTTGTAAGGAAGTTTTTAAAAGAAAGATTGCCTGAGATTAAATTGATTGAGCCTGAGGGAACTTATTTAATATGGCTTGATTTTAGAGATTTAAAACTGACAGAGAAAGAAAGAGAAAAGTTATTAAAAGAAGCTAAGTTGTGGCTTGATAGTGGAATAATGTTTGGGGCAAATGGAGAAGGATTTGAAAGAATTAATATAGCTTGTCCTAGAAAAATAATTAAACAAGCACTTGAACAACTTGAAAAAGTGATAAATACTAGATAAGTTATTCGGTTATGAGCAAGTAGCAAAATAAGGATTACGATATCTGCCTGATAAAGATAATAAATTATAAGACAAAAAATGGAATAAAAAAGGGCATCAATTAAAAATAATGCCCTCTATTTTTGTGATTAATAAAGATTAATTTTTCTAAAATCACTTGGTGAAACACCCTCAAATCTTTTAAATACCCTTCCAAAATAACTGAAGTGTTCAAAGCCGGACATATTTGCTATTTTTTCAATAGTAAGCTGAGGTTCATTAAGTAAGAGTAATTTGCTATTGTCTATTCTGCATTTAAGTATGTATTCAAAAGGGCGTAAAGATAATTCTTGTTTGAATAAATGACATAAATGGTTAGGAGTTACATTTATTATAGAAGCAAGTTGTTCAAGACTTAAATCCTGACTGAAATTTTCATTTATGTAGTTCAGTACAGGAAAAAGCTTTGAAGTTTTATTTTTTTTAGTTAATATGGCAAAATCACATAAAATAGAATAAGCAGCATTTGAAGCTTCAATATTTTTATATGGATTGTTTGAAAGCATTATATTTATTGTATTTTGTAACTTTTTCTGAAGAAATTGAGGAGCAGGGTTGTTAAATACTTTAATTTTATCAAATCCTAGATTTTCTAAAATTATTTCTACAGCAGTTCCATCAAAACTTATAAAATCAGTCTTCCATACTTCGCTAAGAGCATGGTATTTATTAATTACTCTTTTGGGAATAAATATACATTGGTTTTCTTTAAGTATAATTGTTTTATCTTCTATAAGTATTTCGCCTGCACCTGAAACGGTTTGAAGAATTTGATTGTATTTATATCCTTTGTTATATCTGTTTACAGGAGGCTGTATTGAATTATAGCCTATTACAGTAGCATATATTGGTAAATTATCATCATATGTAAAAATTTTTTTATCTGAATCCATAAAACCACTCCATTATAACAAACTTTTGTATTGATTTGTACTAAATTTAAAATTTATCAATATATTAATATATTACATTTAAAATTGCAAGTGGGCAAGAGTTTTGGTTGAAAATAGTTTTACAAAATTTAATGGTGTAATATAGGCATATTTGATAAAAAATATTAAAATAATACTATTTTATTAATATTTTTGAATTGACGATAGTGTTTTTTGGGTGTATACTATTAACATAGTGCTTAATAGAAGTCCATAAATTTTTAATGAATTTGATATATGAGTCAAAATAAATCTTTTTATTTATAAATTTGGTAATCGAGTTTGATTTTAATTATGGACTTTTAAATTAAAAATAATTTAATTACATATGTTACATTAGGGAAATTGTGACAGGGGAGGAATTATTATGAAGGAAAAATTTTTTAAAAGAGCAGCGGCTTTAGTATGTGTTGTGGGAATTTTAGCAGGATGTTCTGGTGGAGGAGAAACAACAAGTACAACATCAAATACAACACAATCTACCACTACACAGTCAACCACAGAGGCTAAGACAGAAGAAACCACTACTCAAAGAGAGCTTACAGAGGGCGAGAAACTTGCTGAAAAATATAATGGTTTTGTAGAAACTCCTATGGATTTGGGCGGAAGAGTTATTAAAATCTGTACTCCTTATACAAAGAGATATATGCCAGTAGATGGACAGACAAAAGATACAGTAGGTAATGACCTTCTTAAAGTAATGGAAGCACTTGAAGAAATTGAAAAAGATTATAATTGTAAATTTGAATTTGAGAAACTCAGTGGTTCTAAAGTTGCAGATGTATATTTGACAGCAAGAGCTGCTGGAGATGTTTATAGTGATATATATGAATGTGGAGTATCTGACGTTAAATTGGAAACATTGTATACAAACAATATAATGCTTCCTATGGAAACAGAAAATATAGACAGTATTATAAATCTTGAATCTAATCCTTGGTTAGCTGCTACATCATTTGGTAAAATGTTCGGACATCAATATGGTGTACATTTTAAAGTATTTAGTGCAAGTGACGTAATCAAAGCAGTATGTATCTTTAATAAGGAATTATCTGCAAAATATGGTTATGATAGTGATAAATTGTATGAAATGGTACAGAAAAAAGAATGGACTTTTGATAAATTCAGAGAAGTATGTGCTGATATGGCTACAAAATCTCTTACAGATGGAGTATATCCATTTACACATTTGACAGAAAGTCTTTTTGGTCCAGCTTTCGTATATGCTAATGGTGGTACAGTTGTAGAATTAGACCCTGTAACAGACAAATATAAATATACAGCAGTTAATGATAATACATTGGAAGCATTAAATTATCTTGTAGATCTTATACAAAATGGATATATGCACCCATATTCAGGACAGAATTCATCTTCTAAGAGAGGTGAACTTACTACAATGTATTTGAATGGTGAAGCAGTATTTAACTTTACTCTTTATGGAGCTTTAAGAGATATTAAATCTGGAACATCACCTTCAGAGTATGAATTTGGTTTACTTCCTTGTCCTCTTGGACCTAATGGAGATGGAGAATATAGTGCTGTTACATATACAGAAAACTTATTCCATATTATAAATGGAGCAGAAAAACCAGAAGAATTAGCAGCAATTATAGTTGCTATTGCAAACCGTGCATCTAAATCTTACGA
>CAZQDT010000231.1:0-3894 GCA_964592005.1 uncultured Eubacteriales bacterium | reverse complement strand
AAAGAGAATTTATCTCAAAATATAATTAATTATTTTAAAAATTATTCCAATAGCGAAGATTTTTCTAAGAAAATTTTAAATACAAAGTTTGAATTTGAATTGTTATCCTCATATTCATATAATTTTGATTTTGCTATGAAAATAGGATTAGAAAAACTTTATGTTGTTAAAAGTTTAAAAGACCTTCTTACCTCTTTTAAAGAAAAACGCAAACTAGAGTATGGCAAAAGCTTTACTTATAATCCAGATTTATACAAATTTTCTGAAACTGATGAAAATGTAATTTCAATTCTTTCTGAACTTTTAGATTTTGAAAACCATATTTTCAATGTAAATTATTATAGTTCTTCTATATTTAAGGGTAAAAAAGCTTGTCTTTCTTCTGATATTATATTAAAAATTTTCAAAATTTTAGAAAACCAAACTATAACTTTAGTTTTAAATTCAATAGAATATGAAAATATAACTATTACATCAGAAAAACTTCCTATAAGCTTTAATCTTGAAGAAAATAACTATTCGGGGTTTAAACTTAAGCTTGAAAATATAAAAAAATTAATGCCCCTTTCAAATGATTCTTCATGCTTTTTTTACAATAAAAAGATATATTTGGTAAATGAACAGCAACAGATGATTTTAAAACCTTTTTTAAGTGCAATAGAAAAGAACACTGATACTATCAATTTTAAAAATTCTCAAAATGAATTTTGGATATCCAATATTCTTCCTCTTATACAGGATAGATGCTCTATAAATATTTCTAAAGCTATACAAAAAAATATAATTACAGAAGATTTAAAAACAGAAATATATTTCGACTTTACCGATAACCTTCTTACAGCTAAAGTTAAATTTATATATGGTGAACATATTATAAATCCTTTTGGAAACAACCAAAATATAAGTTCTGACAACAAAATTTTAATGCGTAATATTTTAAAAGAAAACTCTATAATGGCAATTTTTGAAAATTCAAGTTTTCTAGTAAATAAAGATTATTTATATATAGAAGATAATGATAAAATTTTGGATTTTATATATAATACATTACCATTACTACAAAAAACTGCTGAAATATATTATTCTGACTCTTTTAAAAATATTAAAATTACAGAAAACAACCGGTTTTCTGTTGGTATAAAATTTAATATGAATGGCTCGGTTATGGAAATGAATGTAAATTATGGAGATGTTCCTTCAGAAGAATTAGATGAATTGTTCAATTCTTTTGTTATAAAGAAAAAATATCATAAACTAAAAGATGGAACTTTTATACCTATAAATCAAGAAATGCTTTCATCTGTTTCAAATATACTTGATTACATTGATGTTCCGTTAAAAAATATCAATAATGGTATAATAAATTTACCTGTCAACAGAGCTTTATATTTAAACGAAAAATTCAATAATATGGATAATATCAAAGTAGAAAGTGAATTTAATTTTGATAGTTTTATAAAAAAAATAACCACTCCCTTTGAAGCAGATTTTATCCCTCCTAATGAAACTGCCCACTTTTTAAGACCTTATCAACTTACAGGTTTTAAATGGCTCAAAACTTTAGCACATTACAAATTAGGCGGTATACTTGCTGATGATATGGGGCTTGGAAAAACTTTACAGACTATTACTTTTCTTTTATCTCAAAAGGAAGAAAATCCAAAACCAAATATTGTCATTTGTCCTACTTCTTTAGTTTACAATTGGGTTGATGAAATAAACAAGTTCGCACCATCGTTAAACACACTTGTTATATCTGGTAACCCTATTACACGACAAGAACTTTTAAAAAATATTGACAATATTGATTTAATCGTTACATCTTATCCTCTTATAAGACGTGACATTGAATTATATGAAAATCTAAAATTCGGTTACTGCTTTTTAGATGAAGCACAAAATATTAAAAATCCCGACTCCTTAAATGCTAAATCTGTAAAACAAATTAAAGCCGATGGATATTTTGCCCTTACTGGTACACCGATAGAAAATTCTCTTACTGAAATGTGGTCTATTTTTGATTTTATAATGCCGGGATATTTATTTTCACACAATAAATTTACAAAAAAATATGAAAAACCTATAATGAAAGAACAAAATCAAGATATTTTAAATGAATTAAGTCAGCAAATTAAGCCTTTTATCCTAAGAAGAATGAAAAAAGAGGTTCTTTCTGAACTTCCTGAAAAAATAGAAACAAAAATGTATGCTCCATTAACAGCAGAACAAAAAAAGACATACCTTGCATATATAAATCACATTCAAAGCAAACTGTCTGAAGAAATCGCCATAAATGGTTATGAAAAAAGTCAAATGAAAATACTTGCCGCTTTGACAAGATTACGTCAAATCTGTTGTCATCCTGCAATGTTTATAGAAAATTATCATTTTGGCAGTGGGAAACTGGACTTACTTATGGAAATATTAGAAGAAGCTCTTTCAGGAGAACATCGTATACTGATTTTCTCTCAATTTACTTCAATGTTACAGATAATAGCACAAAAGCTTATAGAAAATCAAATAAGTTATTTCTATCTTGATGGAAACACCAAACCCGAACTTCGTAACGAATATGTTAAAAAATTCAACAGTGGTGAAAAAGATGTTTTTTTAATTTCTCTTAAAGCCGGAGGTACAGGACTTAATCTTACTGGTGCAGATACCGTAATACATTATGACCCTTGGTGGAATCCTGCTGTTGAACAGCAAGCTACTGATAGAGCATACCGCATCGGTCAAAACAATTCTGTACAAGTAATAAAACTCATAACCAAAGATACTATTGAAGAAAAAATTTATGAACTTCAGGAAAAGAAACAAACTCTTATAAATTCTGTAATCAATCCAGGTGAAACATTTATAAGCCGAATGACTGAAGAAGAAATTAAAAAATTGTTTGAAATAGATTAATTTTTATTGACAACTTTTCTCATTAACGTTATAATACACAGAGATGAGGGAGTAGTTGGCATTTATTAATGCAGCAAGGTCAACATACTGATAATTTTTTATCTGGCTTTGTTTTAGCTTTCTATATTATATAGTAGCTTTTAAATAACGAGACTTATCTGTATAGGGTCTATCTCTATGCAGGTAAGTTTTTTTATGTTCAGTAAATACCCATTATTTCCCATATTAAATTTTAAGGAGTGTTTTTATGAGTCTTTGGGAATTATTCGTAATTGCTGTCGGACTTTCTATGGATGCTTTTGCTGTATCCATATGTAAAGGTCTGTCAATGAAAAAAATGAATGTAAAGAATGCCTTAATTACAGGGCTATATTTTGGAGGATTTCAGGCAGGTATGCCACTTATAGGATACTTGCTAGGAACTCAGTTTAAGGAATACATAGTAAGCATAGACCACTGGATTGCATTCATTCTTTTAGGAATTATCGGAGCTAATATGATTAAAGAAGCTTTATCTAAAGATGAGGAAGAAGAAGTAGATGACTCATTTGGTTTTAAATCAATGATTTTACTTTCAATAGCTACAAGCATTGATGCCCTTGCAGTCGGTGTTACATTTGCATTTTTAAATGTAAATATAGTACCCGCTGTTTCCTTTATAGGTATTATAACTTTCACATTATCTGCCATAGGAATTAAAATCGGAAATGTTTTTGGAACAAAATTCAAATCAAAAGCCGAATTATTTGGTGGTATTGTACTTATAATTATGGGAATTAAAATATTATTGGAACATTTGGGAATTATAGGATAAAAATATAATATGACTGTTACATTGAAGTAAAATTAATCCTTAATAACAGCCTCTAAAATTTAAAGCTAATTATTTATTTTTTCCTCAGCTTTAAAGAATAAAAATTTTTCGCAATAAAAACAAAATATAAAATAGCCAAATACTCCTATATAGTGTAAAATATAAATATA
>CAZQDT010000230.1:0-3920 GCA_964592005.1 uncultured Eubacteriales bacterium | reverse complement strand
ATATTAGACAATAATCTCATCTCCTCCTCCACGTGAAATAACTATCTCTCCTGCATCTTCAAGCTTTCTGATAATATTTACTATCTTCTGCTGTGCTTCTTCTACATCTCTAACACGTACAGGCCCCATATAGTCCATATCTTCTTTTATCATGGCAGCCAAACGTTTTGAAACATTAGCAAATATTGCATTCTGTACTTCTGTATTTGCACTTTTAAGAGCAACTGCCAAATCAGATGTTTCAACATCTCTAAGTACACGCTGTATAGATTTTCCATCTAAAGTAAGTATATCTTCAAATACAAACATACGCTTCCTGATTTCTTCTGCAAGTTCTGTATCTTCTACTTCCAAAGTTTCCATAATGTGTTTTTCTGTTCCTCTATCCACTGCATTCAAAATTTCAACAATAGAGTCTATACCTCCAACTGCTGTATAATCCTCTGTAACTAGTGCAGAAAGTTTCTTTTCCAAGACTCTCTCAACTTCCTTTATAATATCAGGTGAAGTTCTGTCCATCAATGCAATTCTTCTTGCAACATCCGCCTGCTTTTCAGGAGCAAGTGCCGATATAACCATAGATGCTTGACTAGGTTTTAAATATGACAATATCAATGCTATTGTTTGAGGATGTTCACTCTGTATAAAATTAAGCAACTGTGAGGCATCCGTTTTACGAACAAAATCAAACGGTCTAACTTGCAATGAAACTGTAAGACGATTTATAACTTCTACTGCCTTTTCAGGTCCAAGTGCTTTTTCAAGAATATCTTTAGCATAAGATATTCCACCTTCTACTATGTATTGTTGAGCTAAGCATATATCATAAAATTCTTGTAAAACAGCTTCCTTAGTTTCTGGAGAAACTGTACGTATATTAGCAATTTCCAAAGTAAGCTGTTCTATTTCTTCTTCTTTAAGATGTTTAAAAATTTTAGCTGATTTTTCAGGTCCTAATGCTATCAAAAGCATTGCTGCCTTTTCTTTACCCGTATATTCCTCTTTAGCCATAGCTAATCATCACTCCCATTCTTCAGTCAACCAGTTACGCAACAACTGTGCAACTGCTTCTGGACGTTCATCCACAAATTTTTCAATCTGTTTCTTGATTTCTGAATCAGCATCCACATCAATAGGCGATACATATTCTTGTTTTTTGTTCAAAGTATCAATAATCTTCTCAACAGAAAGTTCTGGCTCGATTTCTGTAACTTCTGCTGGTGAAGTCTTCTTTATCAGAGCAAATGCCAACACTGCTATAAGAATAACTAAAATTATAAGCATTATATATTGGTCAATAGGTCTGTCAATTTCAACCTTATCCACAAATTGTGGAATTTCATAACCTATAATTCTTACATTTTCAATACCTGTTCCTATTGCCACTGAATCTATTAATTCCTGTGCAACTGTAAATTGTTTTTCTGGTACTTGTTCCTTATATTCAGTCCATGTCATATTATCAAGTTCTCCTCTTTCTTCAAGAACTTCTTGGTCATAAGTTTTATATCTGTATACTGCAACCAATAAAGAGGAGTCATCATAAATTATATCACCTGACTGTTTTTCCGTATTAGTTTTTACGCTATTGATTTCATATGTATAACTCTTATCATCACTTTTAGCTTCTGTATTTCCGCTTTCTCCAGTCTGATATTGTGTTATATCTCCACCATTTGTATTAAGTCCTGGTTCATCAGAACTATTTTCAGTCTTAACGCTCGAGCTGGAAGTATCTTCCTGTCTTACAATTCCTTTTGTACCATCTTCAAAAGGAGAAGAATAAACTTCTTTTGATTCTGTTTGCTTGTCCCAGTTAAAAACTATGTTTGACATAATTTTTACATCTGCGTATACTGGTGCAAGCATTTGTTTTACTTTCTTTTCTATCTCACTTTTCTTTTCTAGTTCAATTTTATACTGAGAATTGTAACTTCCACTAGCTTCACTTTCTCCATAATATAGAATATCAGCTTTACTATTTGTAATTACAAGATTTTCTTTCTGAAGTCCTTTAACCGCACTCAATACATATGCTGCAATAGCATTAACCTGATCCGATGTCAAATCTTTCTTTAAATCAAGTGAAACTGCTGCTGTTGTCACTTGCTTTGACTCTATAAAGAAATTACTATCATCTGGAACCTGTAAAGTAACTGTTGCTTTATTAATCCCATCAAAAGTTGCAAGCTGTGTTTCAAGCTTAGATTCGCTTTCTCTAGCAAGGATTGCTTTTTTAACATCTGAAGTAGTACCCATACTCATAGAATCTAAAGCATCTGCAAAACTGAATCCTGTATCTGTTATACCTGCTTCTACAATAAGTTTTTTAGCTTGTGTTAAATCCTGTGATTTTACTAAAAGTGCTGTTTCTCCCTGAGCAACTGTACTTTCAATACCTGACTCAGTTAAAGTGTTTTGAATTTGATATATTAATTTTGCTTCTTGATTATTTACTAATACTTCCATATTAGGTCTTGTTGTAGCATATAATGTTATTCCCAAAGCTAATATTAAAGCTACTATTATTGCTATTATTGTAATTTTTTGTTTTAATTCCAATGAAAGCCATTTTGCTTTCACATTATCCAAAAAATTCATTACTTTTTCTTTCATCAGTTCACCTCATTTCTGCACAAGATATTTTTAAAACTATCAAACAAACAATTATAATTGAATTTGAAGTATTTGTTTGTATGAATCCAATACTTTATTGGTTATCTGTGCAGTAAATTGAAGTGCTGTTTCCGCTTTTCTCTGAGCTATAACAAGGCCTGCCACATCATCTGTCCTACCAGCAGCAAATTCAAGCTGAAATTTCTCAGCCTCTACCTGTATATCATTTGTTTCTGTATACAATCCTATTGCCGCATTATAAAATTCTTCAAATATCGTACCATTTTGTTTTTCTACACTTTCAAGTATAGAATTAGTATTTTGTGTATTTAAAGAAATACCGCTAACATTAATACTCATATTTTCTCCCCCGATTCACCTAATTATTTACCTATTGATAGTGCCTTATTTATCATATCAACAGTTGTATTTAATGCTGTAATATTAGCCTCATATGCTCTGTTAGCAGAAATCATATTTACCATTTCCGTAACAGTATTTACATTAGGCATAGTTACATAACCATCTTCGTCAGCATCAGGATGAGTCGGGTCATACGTTTTTGTTCCCTCTGTTTCATCTTCAACAATCCTTACAGCCTTAACTCCACTTCCTATCGTGGTACTTCCTACAGAAACTGGATTTACTTTATTCGCCAAATAAGATGCAAAACTTTGCTGTTCCTGTTTTTCCTGTACAAGAATTGTCTTTCTCTTGTAAGGTCCTCCGTCTTCCGTTCTAGTTGTATCAACATTTGCAATATTTTGCGATATAATATCCATTCTAAGTCTTTGTACTGTCAATCCTGTTGCACTTATATCCATTGAGTTAAAAAAAGACATTAATACCCCTCCAAATTAATATTATTTCATACTATTTAATACAATCTCCAAATTTTTAAAACTATTTGTAATACTTTCAGTAAGTGTAGAATACACTAACGAATTTTTTGAACGTTCTGTCATTTCTACTTCTACGTCTATATTACTTTCATCATATCTCATACTATATTGTGAATTTTCAGTTACTGTACTTGGCTTCAAATTTTCCAAATCAATATCCGAAGATCTGTAACCATTTTTATCCAATTCATTACTAAGATATGACTCAAACTCTACAGTCTGTCTTTTATATCCTGGTGTATCAGAATTAGCTATATTGTTGGTATATGCTTCATTCCTCAGAGCAGATGCTTCTGCTGCTTTTTGTAAAACATTGATCTGAGAAAACATATTATTATAAATTGTCATCTTTTCCCCTCCTATTCACAAACACCCACTTCTTAAAGTTACTTTACTTTATTT
>CAZQDT010000229.1:0-4042 GCA_964592005.1 uncultured Eubacteriales bacterium | reverse complement strand
AAGAATCTGTAATTTTTCCAGTAATAAAATTAAATTACGTTGGTTCAGATGAGCAAAGCAATTTATATGATAAGTTTACTATATATAAAAATAGTATAAATGAGCCAATTTTTAACATATCAAATTGCGTCATAGGAGAAACCATAACTATAGATTGCGCAAACAAAGTGATATATACAGACAATGAGGAGCATCAGAGGACTCTATACAATGATTTTGATTATGGATACTTGCGATTAGAAAGTGGTGAAAATTATTTTCTAATAACACCATACTATGATATCACTATTGAATACGAGCCAATAAGAAAGGTTGGTGCGTTTTAATGAATAAATTAGAGATAATTAACGGAAAGCCGCAGGAATTTACAATTGTTCTTGCGAATAATCAATATGAACATCTAGGTTCATTAACTGGCATTGAACACGTAAAATACATTCAAAATGTTAATGGAGCAGACGAGGTTTCGTTTACCGTTCATAAAAAATTGCTTACGGCAAATTATTGTGAGAATTTAAAGAAATACCAAGAATATATTTGGTGTCGATTAAACAATTTAATGCTTATATGGATAAAAGAATTGGACGAGTATTTCCAAATCGAAACAGCGATTGATGATACGGCAACCGGCACGACCAAAAATGTTACCGGCAAATCTTTGTGTGAGTCAGAGTTATCAAATATCAACCTGTATACTACAGAAATAAATAGTGAATCCGACATTAAACGTTCGGATTATTATTCTTACTTCCCAACTGTATTTTACAGAAATCCTGATAGAGTCGATGATTACGACTGGGATAATGCAGACGATCCTAATAAAGACTCTTACACGGTTTATAAGATAGTAAACAATAAAAAAGTAAAAGATGAGGTCGCCACAATAGAAAAGCGAAAAAAAATATTGAAGTCCTCTTCTCTTCTTCATCGCATATTAGAGAAAGTTCCAATGTATACTCTTGCACATGTCGATAAGAGCTTAATGAATGTTCAACGAACGTTTAGTATCGACGGAACTTCCATTTATGACTTTATGACGGGCGATTGCGCTGAACAATTTAATTGTATTTTTATATTCGATTCAACTAAGAGAACAATTTCTGCGTACGATCTATATGCGTCTTACTGTATGGACTGTGGCAAAAGGTTCGATGACACAGATACTTGCGAATACTGCGGTAGCAAGAATCTACTTCATTATGGCTACGGTCAGGATACCACAATTTACATAGATAAGACCAATTTGACGGACTCTATTAATTTTACGACAGATGTTGGTAGTATTAAAAACACTTTTAAACTAGAGGCTGGCGATGAGCTTATGACCGCAACCGTAAGAACTTTATTGCAAGGCGGTGATGGCTACGTACGCTATCTTCCTGAATGGCAAAAACAGATGATGCCAGAAAATCTAGTGGCTAAATTAACCGACTATGAAAACCTTTATAATTCAAAAACTGAATTATATCAAGGATTTGTTAAAGATTTATATGACAAAACGGATGAAAAAGGCAAATACGAACATACAATGTTTCCTAAAAGAGACGATTTTCCAGATTTATTCCCGGACGAATTTATTGATGCAAAGCATGAGTTAGACAAGGTTATAAATACAAATCCTCCATCAGCATTAAACGGGGTTGGTGTGGCTATTTCTACAACGCTTTCCCTTGAACACTCACTCACGTCTGCGACAAATGCCGTGAAAAATTATATTAAACTATTAGTTTTGTCTGGATTTGTAAAAGTAGAAATTGACGATTCTATTGAGTCGGAAATATATGGTCTACACGAAGAAGATGGACACAATGCGTGTACGTGGAAAGGTAAGATTAAAATTACTAATTATTCAGATCCAGAAGACGTAGCATCGCAAGTGATTACTGCAAAAATCACAGATGATTATGAATATTTTGTTAAACAAAAAATTGCGAAGGATATTTTTTCAAGTTCGGATGATGACGATTCTCAAAATAATATTTCTATTTATAATGTATTGAGCATAGAAAATCTATCTTCTTTCGAAAAAGTCATTACAAAATATAATTTAAACAGTCTTCAGTCGTTTAGAGATGCGTTGGATAGTGCCTTAACCGTTTATTCTTCTACCGTCTCTTTGGAAAATAAGGATATGAAGAAAAAAATTTATGACCCGTATTATAATAAACTCAAGGCTTGCGACACAGAAATAGAAAAAAGAAGCAAAACAATTGAGAGTATAAAGAAAGAAATTTCTGTATTGGAAGATAATATAGCCAAAATCCAAAAGGAATTAGATATGGAATCTTATCTTGGTTCATTATATCCTATATACTGCACATATAAGCGAGAAGATAAATACAGTAATCAGAATTATATTTCCGATGGATTAGAGAGTGATAACGCAGCCTTGCTGAAAAGAGCAAATGAATTTATTGAATTAGCAAAGCAGGAACTCGTGAAATCCTGTGAGCAACAACACACCATATCTTCCACTCTTTATAATTTATTGGCTATGAAAGAATTTGAGCCAATTGTGAATTATTTTGAAGTGGGAAATTGGTTGAGAATCAAAATTGACGATATTGTTTACCGCCTACGTTTAATGTCTTACACGATTGACTTTGACGATTTAAATACAATCGAAGTAGAATTTTCAAATGCAACAAAAATTTTTAATCCTTCAATCCAAAGAAATCAGATAATTTCAGCCGTTACTTCCATGTCTAAAAGTTATAACACGGTAGCAAAGCAAGCTGAAGCTAGTAAAACCACAGGCACAACTGTTTCGGAATGGTTGAAAGACGGGTTAAATAGCGGCACCGTCAAAATTAAAAATAATGACCGAGAAGAAGTGATTTACGGAAAAAACGGATTACTATGTCGTTCCTATGATGATATTACAGATGCCTATGATCCTAAACAGTTTAGAATTACTCATAATATTATGGCATTTACTAACGATAACTGGAATACCACTAAAAGTGTTATTGGAGAACATTCTTATAAGGCGTATGATAGCAAAAATAATTGCTGGGATAAACATGAAGGTTATGGTGTTACAACAGAATTTGTTACGTCTGGCGTTGTTAACGGTAGTCAAATCATAGGGGGCGAAATTTATTCTAAAAACTATAAAACCGAAAATACCAGAGATGAAAATGGCGAAAAAAATGACGGGGCACCATCTGGTTCCTATATTAATTTAGAAGATGGAAGTTTCAGTTTTGCAGGAGGCAAGCTAACCTACACTCCATCGGCTGGGTTATCTGTTTTCACTGATGTGGGAACGAGAGGAGATCTCAGAAAGGCTTATTTAGACGAGTTGTTTATTGATACGGAAGATCCTAATGGCGATTTAAATTGTAGATATAGTTTTGGAATGTCTTCGTCACAAGGATTTTCATTAAAATATACCCATCGTGAAGCTGTGGATGCTACTGAACTCATTGGTATCGGAATTAATAGTAGAAACGGAGTACCCTTTTTGGCTTTGGGACAACTTATTGGAAACGGAGAAGGCGAAGGTTTAGAAGTTTTATCTTCTGTCCTACCTGCTGTAAGCAGTGCCAACGATCAAAATATTGGTTCACCAGAACAACTATGGGAGAATATTTATAGTTACAATGGACTGATACAAACTTCTGATAAAAATGTAAAAAAAGACATTAACTTAATATCAGATAGTTATGAAAATATGTTTACATCGTTACGACCAGTTTCTTATAAGTTTAAAGAGGGCGATAGAATACATGTGGGATTTATTTCTCAAGACGTAGAAAAAGCGATGAGTGACAACGGTTTAACGGATATGGATTTTGCGGGGTTCTGTAGAGATAAAGAAAAATATGCTCTCAGATATAATGAATTTATAGCTTTAAACACTCACATGATTCAGAAATTGCAGTCGAAAATAGGCGCTTTGGAAAACGTCGTAAATACTTTACAAGTAGAGATAGAAAGTTTAAAGCGAGAAATGAATCAAAAATAATTGTAATAAATTGTAATTTCACGATCAATAGGAGGAAATAATGAGCGATATACCAACAATTCAAAAAGGCGA
>CAZQDT010000228.1:0-4043 GCA_964592005.1 uncultured Eubacteriales bacterium | reverse complement strand
TTTCATACTTATCCACAGGCAATAGTTACACTTTCCCCTTGTACATTTTTCTGTGATTTTCTTTTCCAATATTTTGTTTTTTGTGCGAAAAATTTTTATTCTTTAAAGCTGATAAATGTGGTAAAGATATTGAAAAAAATAAGATATTATGTTAGAATTTATTATGTAAAATTTTTGATGTGATTTTATGTCAAAATATTTAGAGATTTTAGGATATTTGACATCGTTTTGTATTATGGAGGGATGTTTTTATGATAGATTTTAAAGAAGAGTTGAAAAAATATACTCCTGTTTTAGGTCTTGATGATGTAGAGCAGGCTGTAAAACAAGATGATATACAGGATATACAGCAGTTACTACAAAAATTAGTTAAGAAAATTGAAAATGATGAGGAGTAGAAAAATATGATATGTCCAATATGTGGTAATGAAACTGAGCATAAGGACAAGTGCTTGAATTGTGGTACAGACCTTGAGTTTTATCAGAAAACAGAAAATATTTCAAATAAATTATATAATGAAGCGTTACAGTATGCTAAAAAGGAAGAACTTTCAAAAGCTGTAAACAAATTAAATTTGGGTATAAATATAAATAAAAATAATTATATGGCAAGAAATCTTCTTGGGCTTATTTATTTTGAAATAGGACAAATAGGGGAAGCTTTGAAACAGTGGATAATAAGTACATCTATAAATTCAGAAGACAAATTTTCAAAAGGTTATATAGATATACTTCAAGCAGACCAAAGAAAGCTTGAAAAATATAATAATTCTATAAAAATGTATAATAAAGCACTTGAATATTTAAGTCAGAAAAGTGAAGATATGGCAATTATTCAATTAAAAAAAGCGGTTGATTTAAATCCTAATTTTATAGAGGCGGCTAATCTTATAACATTATGTTATATAAATGAAAAAAATTATGATAAAGCATTGGTATATAATGAAAAAGTTTTAGCATTGGATATTTCAAATGAAACAGCAATGAAATATTATATTGAAATAAAAAAATTTTATTCAAAGCCTTCAAAAAACGAAAAAAATATTTCTAAAACAGTAACTAAAAGTACAATTCAAAAACCGTTGCCTAAAAAGAGAAATATATTTTTTAATGAAATATCGGGCTTTATTTTGGGTGCTGTCTGCGTATGGATTTTTATGAAAGTGTTAGTTCTCAATGATTTGAAAGAAAATTATAAGCAGGAAATAATAATTGCACAAGAAAGTTATGAAAAAAATTATGATAAATTTGAACAGAAAATAAAGGAAAATGAAAGTATAATTTCTCAAAATGAGAGTAAAATTGAAGAGTTGGAAGATAAAGTGAACCAACTAACACAAAAAAATAAAAATTTGAATTTAGAGTTAGAAAAAAATGAAAAAATTCAACAAGTACAGCAGGTTTCAATACTTTATAATAATGGAGATAAAGAAGAAGCTGCAAGTATTCTGAAATCTATTAATGAAGCAGAACTTCCATCAGAAGTAAAATCTATTTATGATTCACAAAAGCAGAAAATATTACCTGAACTTGCAACTACATATCATTATGAAGGAATAAATAAGTTCTATGCTGGAGATTATGAAGGTGCAAAAGTTGATTTTGAAAAATCTCTGGATTATTCAAGTACAGAAACTTTTTCAGTTATTGGGCTTTATCATTTAGGAAGATGTGCAGAAATTTTAGGTGATAACGCTTATGCAAAACAATGTTATGAAAGAGTGGTAAATGAATATAATGATCCGACCTACTTATGGTGGGCAAATTCAAGAATTCCACTTGTGAGTTAAATATTATTAAATGGATTTAGGTTTTATTAGACAAATAGTTGATATTAAAAGAATTAATGTAAAATTTGATTTTAAAATTGCATTTATATGTTTTTATGAAAAAACGCTAAAAATTATTTGCTATAATAAAGCACTTGGGATATAATAAATACGTTGTGATTATTCAACATAAAAATCCCAAGTGTTTTTATATTTGGGCTAGGAGGAAAAATATGAAGCTGGATATTATAACAAGACAGGTTTATGTTATAGCTTTGAATGAAGCTAAACTACGAAAACACGCTTATATTATGATAGAGCATATTTTGCAGGCAATAGTATTCTTTGATTTGGGTAAAGATTTGATAGTGAATGCAAAAGGAGATATTGATGGAATAAATCAAGATTTACAGGAATTTTTTGGAAAAAATGTTCCTCTTGATAAAAAATCTTTAGAACCAGCAGAAACCATAGGGTTAAGAAATTTATTTGATTTAGCTGCACAATATGCAAATGATAATGGTAGAAATGAAGTAAATATTGTGGATTTATTAGCTACAATGTATTTAATTCCAGAATGTTACGCAGCATATATAATGGATATGAATGGAGTAAATAGAGAAATTCTTTTGACTTATGTAAGAGAGTTTAAAGAAAAGCCACAGGATACTCCAAATAATAACAAAGAGAATAGGCAACAGAACAGACAGGTTTTGAATTTGGCAAATTTTGTAAC
Source organism: uncultured Eubacteriales bacterium (assembly GCA_964592005.1). Classification (GTDB taxonomy): domain Bacteria; phylum Bacillota; class Clostridia; order Lachnospirales; family CAZQDT01; genus CAZQDT01. The sequence continues at coordinate 1,538 of CAZQDT010000228.1, read as the reverse complement.
AGATTTGACTTGGGAAGCAAAGCAGAATAAATTAGACCCTTTGGTAGGCAGAGATGATATAATAGAGAGAACTTTACAGGTACTTTGCCGAAGACAGAAAAATAATCCAATACATGTGGGGGACCCGGGAGTAGGAAAAACAGCTATAGTAGAAGGTTTAGCACAAAAAATTGTAAGTGGAAAAGTACCTAATAAACTTAAAGATTTTAAAATATTTTCTTTGGATATGGGAGCAGTAATTTCAGGTACAAAATATAGAGGTGAATTTGAAGAGAAATTAAAGGCGATATTGGATTTTATAGCTAATCAGAAAAATATAATAATTTATATTGATGAAATACACAATATAGTTGGAGCTGGTGGTACTTCAAGCGGTACAATGGATGCTTCAAATATATTAAAACCTTACCTTACTAAAGGAAATTTAAGATTTATAGGTTCTACAACATTTGATGAATATAAAAAGATTTTTAGTAAAGATAAGGCACTTTCGAGAAGATTTCAAAAGATTGATATATTTGAACCAAGCGTAAAAGAAAGTATAAATATTCTGAATGGTTTGAAGCAATATTATGAACAATATCATAGAGTTAAATATTCTAAAGAAGCAATCATAGCTGCGGTAGAATTAAGTGACAAATATATTCAAGACCGTTTTTTACCAGATAAGGCAATAGATGTTATAGATGAAGTGGGTTCAAATGCAAGAATGAATTGCAAAAATGAAGATCAAGAATTAAATATAGAATGTAAAGATATTGAAAAAATAGTAGCATTGATGGCTAAAATTCCTGAAGTTACAGTTTCGCAAAGTGATATGGAGAAGTTGAGAAATCTGGATATAGAACTGAAAAATGAAATATTTGGTCAGGATAAAGCGATAGATACAGTTGTAGGAGCAATAAGAAAATCAAGGGCTGGACTTAATGAAAGCAATAAAACGGTTGCGTCATTGTTATTTGTAGGACCGACAGGTGTTGGAAAGACAGAGCTTGCAAGGCAGCTTGCATTAAAACTTGGGGTTTCACTTCAAAGATATGATATGAGTGAATATCAGGAAAAGCATTCAGTGGCACGTCTTATAGGAGCACCTCCGGGATATGTGGGATATGAGGAAGGTGGTTTGCTTACAGAACAAATACGAAAGACACCCCATTGTGTTTTATTACTTGATGAAATAGAAAAGGCACATCCTGATATAATGAATATTTTACTTCAAATGATGGATTATGCTACATTGACGGATAATAACGGTAATAAAGCTGATTTTTCAAATGTAATTTTAATAATGACTTCAAATGCAGGAGCAAAGGATATCGGAAAAAGAATTATTGGATTTGAAGAAAAGATTGAAAATAATAGTGTTATAGAAAAAGAAGTAGAAAAAGTATTTTCTCCAGAATTTAGAAATCGTTTAGATGAAATAGTCATATTTAATGGTATAGATAATAATATGGCGATACAAATATCACAAAAGGCAATAGACAGACTTGGAAAATTATTGAAAGGTAAGAAAGTTAAAATTAGTATAACTGCGG
>CAZQDT010000227.1:0-4093 GCA_964592005.1 uncultured Eubacteriales bacterium | reverse complement strand
AAATTATAAACCGTCAGAAAATGTGGTCTAAAATTTTGAAAACCGCCTTATAAAAAGCTTTACAATGATTTTTTCATAAAGTAGATAAATTTATGTAAAAGCATTGTATAAATATTGAACAATACTTTTACATAAACTTAATACCTATAAAACATTTATAGATTATAATAAATTTTACCAATTTTTATCCCAGTTTTATATAAAATTTTAGTTAAAATAATAAGTTTTTATACAATTAACATAAATTTAACTAAACATGTATTGACAAAAATCTTTTTTAATATTACTATATTTATAGGTTTTAAAGATATAAGCAAAACCAATTAAAAATAAATATGTAGGAGGGTATTATATGAAATCAATAAATATTTCATTAAATTCAGTTGATAAAGTTAAAGCATTTGTAAACATTATGGGAAAACAAGAAGGAGATTTTGATTTAGTTTCTGGAAGATATGTAATTGATGCAAAATCAATTATGGGAATTTTCAGTTTAGATTTGGCACAGCCAATTCAACTTAACATACATGATAATGCTAATGCTGACGAAGTAATAGCAGAACTTAAAGATTACATCGTTTAATTAATTATAATAAAAAAACACGCTTTGCGTGTTTTTTTATTATAATTCTATCAATTCTATCTTAGGTAAAACCTCATCTATCATTGTTTCAAGTTCTGTCATATTGCTTTCAATACTTTCTATTATTTCTTTTTTAGGATTAGTTTCAGGATGTTTTGCAACAAATATTGTACAACAATCCTCATATGGTTGTATTGAAGTTTCAAATGTTCCTATTTTCTGTGCTATATCCACTATTTCCTGCTTATCCATACCACACAAAGGTCTAAATATTGTAGTTGTTACTGCCGAACTTACAGCTTCAATACTTTTCATTGTCTGACTTGCCACTTGTCCAATGCTGTCACCTGTAATAAGTGCCTGTGCTTCTGATTGTTTAGCAATTCTTTCAGCTACTTTTAACATACATCTTTTAAGTAATATTGTGAGTTTTTCAGGTGGGGTATGCTCGCAAAGATAAAGCTGAATTTCCGTAAATGGTACTATATGGAGCTTAATTCCTCCAGTATATCCTGAAATTATTCTTGCCAAATCCACTACCTTTTCTTTGGCTCTTTCGCTTGTATATGGAGGGCTATGGAAATATACCGCTTCTATTTCAACTCCACGTTTTGCAATACTCCAGCCTGCTACGGGACTGTCAATTCCTCCCGAAAGTAAAAGTATTGCTTTTCCATTTCCTGTTGAAGGAAGTCCCCCACAGCCTTTTATTATCTTTGAAAAAATATAAACTGAATTTCTGATTTCCACATTCAGAACCACATCAGGATTATGGACATCTACTTTTGTATTAGACATATTTTCTAAAATATATCCTCCTACTTCAGCAGAAACTTTTCTTGACTCCATGGGATATTTTTTATCTGAACGCTTAGTTTCTACTTTAAATGTAAGTTGTTTTTCTCCATACTCTTCTTCCATATGTTCAAGTGCAAGTTTCTGAATATTTAAAAGTTCAGAATTTTCTGTTTTAATACAAGGACACACTCCTACTATACCAAATATTTTAGTAACCAGAGGAATTATTTTTTCATAATCTACATCTCCCTCTTTTGCTTCTATAAGTATACGTCCTTGTTCTCTAGGCACATAAAAATTCCCAAAAGGTTTAATCCTTTTTCTTATAGCACTTCTTATATGGTCTTCAAATATATAACGATTATTTCCTCGAAGAGCTATTTCTCCATATTTTACCAATAACACTTTTTTCATAATCTCATCTCCTAATGTCTTTTAAATCTTCTGAGAAGTGGTACAATTTTCTCCAAAACTTCCACACATTGCTTCGCTTCTTCCAATGTATTATATTTTGAAAAGCTAAATCTTACTGTTCCTTCTATTAAAGATGGTTCTAATCCTATCGCTGTAAGTACATAACTTGCTTGCTTTTTATGACTTGAACAAGCTGAACCTGCCGAAATATTTATCCCTTCATTTTCAAGTGAATGAAGAAGAACTTCTGCTCTTAAACCTTCAAATGAAACATTCAATATATATGGACTTGTATTTTCATCACTATTTATAACTACATTTTCTATATTCTGAACTATACCATCAGCCAACGTCTTTTTTATCTCGTTCACATATTCAAAATTTTCATTCAGTTTTTCATACATTTCATTAGCAGCAACAGCCATCGCGGCTATTGCTGGTGTATTTTCAGTACCAGAACGCATATTTTTCTGCTGCCCGCCTCCATATAATAAAGGTTTAACTTTAAGATTTTTTTTCATATACAGCATTCCTATACCTTTGGGAGCATGAAATTTATGACCACTTATACTCAATAAATCTATATTTTCTCTCTGCACTGAAATTTTATATTTTCCAAAAGCCTGTACTGCATCTACATGAAATAATGTATCTGGATTAATCTCTTTTATAATTTTACCAATTTTTCCTATATTTTGTACTACTCCTGTTTCATTATTTACATACATTGTACTTACAAGTATAGTATCCGGTCTTATAGAATTTTTTAACTGTTCTAAATCAATATAACCTTTGCTATCAACTTTCAAATATGTTACTTCAAAGCCTTGTTTTTCAAGTTCTGCAAATACCTGTAAAACAGATGGATGCTCAATAGATGAAGTTATCATATGCTTTCCACTTCTAAAATAACCTTTTGCCGCCCCCAAAATCGCTGTATTATTTGCTTCTGTTGCTCCTGAAACAAAATATATATCTTCTGGTAAAGCTCCAAGTATGCCAGCCAATACATTTGAAGCTTGTCTAATTTCTTTTTCGGCTTTAAAGCCCATTCCATGCAATGATGATGGATTTGCATAATTTTCTTTTATCATATATAACATTTTTTCAACAGCTAAATCAGACATTTTTGTAGTTGCTGCATTATCAAAATATATTTCCATACTTTTCACCCTTTTACACACTAAAATTGGTGGACTATATATCCACCAATCTCTCAATTTTTATTTCATTACATTATTTATTGCTTGAATTACTCTTGTCTTTTCAAATGGTTTAACAATAAAATCTCTTGCACCTTTCTTTATTGCCTCTACTACCATTGCCTGCTGTCCCATCGCTGAACACATAATTATTTTTGACCTAGGACTGACTTTCAAAACATCTTCTATTGCACTTATACCATCACGTTCAGGCATCGTAATATCCATTGTAATTACATCTGGTTGTAAATGCTCTGCAAGCTTTATAGCTTCATCACCATTTGTTCCTTCTCCTACTACATCTAAACCTTCTTCTATAAGCATTTTTTTCAAAACTGTACGCATAAACATTGCATCGTCTACTACTAAAACTGATGTTGCCATTTATATTTTCCCCTTTCTTAAATTTACAATTCTTTTTCATACATTATATTAGCAATGGTCACAAGACCAGCTGTTTCTGTTCTTAAAATTCTATTACCTAATGTTACAGTATTTATTCCTTTTTGTTTTGCAAGCTCTATTTCTTTATCTGCAAAACCGCCTTCTGGACCTATAAAAACTGCTATTGAATTTCCTTCAAAATTAGTCAAAAATTGTCTTAAACTAAATCCCTCTTCATTTTCATACGGAATTATAACACTGTCATTTTCATTCAATGCCTGTTCAAGAGCTTTAGAAAATTGCACAACTTCAGTAACTTCAGGAATTTTACTCCTTTGACTTTGTTTTGCAGCAGACTCTGATATTTTATTCCAACGTTCTATTTTCTTTTCACTCTTTTTACCATCTTCTAACTTAACAATTGCCCTATCAGTAGCCATAGGCACTATTTTACTTACTCCCAATTCTACACATTTTTGAATTATAAGTTCCATTTTATCGGCTTTAGGTAATCCTTGATATAAAGTCACTTTAATATGCGACTCTGTTTTACTTTCCATAATTTTCTCAATTTCAAGTTCTACAACATCTTTACCTATATTTTTTATTATACATTCATAGTCAGTGTTTTGTCCATCACAAACTAAAACCTTATCATTTTTTTTCATTCTAAGTACAGAAATCATATGTTTTGAATCATCTTCTTAAATGC
>CAZQDT010000226.1:0-4102 GCA_964592005.1 uncultured Eubacteriales bacterium | reverse complement strand
GTTTTTCTTTAAAACTAAACAATCCTGTTCCATCTATTATTACTTTCCAATATTTGTCCAAAAGTCTTTCTTTATATTTTCATTATTGCCATATACAAATAATCAGTTTGTGAATATTTAATATAAGACTGATGACGACCATCTGACATTTCATTTATCCAAGTTGAAAAATCTTTAAAAAAGTGATTTATAATTTTGATGAAATCAATTAGTCTATTGCTTTGTTGTTCAATTTTTCTTTTCTGTGATTTTCTTTTCCAATATTTTGCTTTTTTCATAGTAAATACTCCTAATGTGTAAAATTTTTATTCTTTAAAGCTGTTTAATTATTTTCACATTATATCCAAAAGTTACATAAACCATAGAAATTTAACTTTTAATAAATAAACTTAATTTTCCTATTTCCAAAACTATAAAAATTGAGTTTATTACCTTTTAAATTTATATTTTTTATTTACATCTATCATTTTCAAAATCATTTATTATTATCTCTGCAACAGCTTTGCCTAACAAAGGGAGAACAGCATTTCCAACTTGTTTCATTTATGATGATTTATTTCCATAAAAAATAAAATCATCTGGAAATGCTTGTAATCTTGCCACTTCCCGAACAGTAATACATTTGTTCAGTGTTGGATAGATAAATTTACCTGAAGAAAAGGGTATCAAATCTAGCTCTTATTGCAGCAGAATAATTACAAGTATTTATAAAAGCTACTATTAATTTTTTCAAAAATCTATTTTTTTAAGAGAAATCCAAAATATTTATCTACATTAACACACCCTCAACTTCACTTATATTGCTTAGTTGAGGGTGTGTTTTACATAGCTTTATTAATATTTTCAAATATTTTCATTTCTCACATATCCCTGCGGCACTTTCTGAATTGCTCCTTTAAGTTCCAGAACTGCCAGAAGGTACTGTAAAATATTTACTGATATTTCAAGTTTATTTAAAATAGTATCACTGCTTTGCGGTTCATTATTAATACAATCATAAACCATTTTTTCGTCAGATGTAAAAGAAAAGTCTTTTTGCTTTTCCTGTTCTTTATTTTTTGTACTTTTAGTGCAGTTCCAATCCAACTCTTTCAAAACATCTTCGTAAGAACTTACTAAAATTGCCCCCTGTTTGATTAAATTGTTCGTACCCTCACTGAGTTTGCTTGTGATATTTCCCGGAACAGAAAAAACATCTCTACCCTGCTCAAGTGCTAAATCTGCTGTAATCAGTGAACCACTTTTCTTTTCAGCCTCTACGATGATAACACCATTGCTAAGACCGCTTATTATTCGATTTCTTTTTGGAAAAAATGCCGGATTTGGTTTGATGTTGGGAGGATATTCAGAGATAATCATACCATTTAAAATTATTCTTTCCATAAGCTCTCTATTTTCAATAGGATAACAACAATTTAGACCACAGCCCAATACAGCTATTGTAGCATTTTCTTTTGAAGAACTTAATGCTCCCTCATGAGCTGCACTGTCAATTCCTTTTGCCATTCCGCTAATAATTGCTATATTTTCTTCTGCAAGATTTTTACTTAAAGTTTTAGCGGAATTTACACCATATTGACTGCATTTTCTTGCCCCTACAATAGCTATTGAATTTTTATTTAAATCAAATTTTTTACCTTTCAAATATAAAACATATGGAAAATCATATATATTTTTAAGTTTTTGGGGATATTGAGTATTGTCAGCAGAAATGAATCTGATATTGCTTTTTTCTAAAATAGAAAGCATTTTTTCTATATATGCCTGATTTCTTGAAATCAATATTCTTTCTATGTATTTTTCGGATATTCCTTTAACTGAATGTAAAATTTTAGATGACGCTTTCCAAATTTCTTCTGGTTCAGAAAAATAGTTCGTTAATCTTTCTAAATTTTTTCTGTTAAAAATATCAAGACTTGATATCCAAAGCCAATATAATTCTTTATCCATTAAAGACCTCCTAAAAAAATTTTCTGTCAAGATTTCTGTACTGTATTGCTTCTGCCAAATGACAGATTTCTATTTTTTCACTGCCCTCTAAATCTGCAATCGTTCTTGCCACTTTTAATATTCTATGATATGCTCTTGCACTCAGCTGTAACTTATCAAAAGCATTTTTAAGCAAACTTTCTCCGCCCTCTGCAAGAATACAGTATTTTTCTACCTGTGAGGAGGACATCTGCGAATTAAAAATTATATTTTCGTTTTCATATCGTTTCTGTTGTAAAATGTGAGCTGCTGCTACTCGTTTCCTTATTTCTTCTGAACTTTCAGCCTTACTTCTACTGTTAAGTTCTGAATAATTTACTGCTAAAACTTCTTGCTGAATATCAATTCTATCCAGTAAAGGCTTTGAAATTTTACCCAAATATTTTTTTATTTCTTTTGGTGTACAATGGCATTTTTCAGTATCAGGATAGTTTCCGCACGGACATGGATTTAAAGCCCCAATCAGCATAAATCTTGAAGGATATGTAATAGTTCCATTTACCCTTGAAATAGTAACTTCTCCGTTTTCCAATGGCTGACGCATTACTTCAAGTGTATTTTTGTTAAACTCTGCAAATTCATCTAAAAAAAGTATTCCGTTATGTGCAAGACTTATTTCTCCTGGCTTTGGTATTCTTCCTCCGCCGATAAGTGCAGATGATGATATTGAGTGATGGGGAGAACGGAAAGGTCTTTGAGTTATTAAAGTTCCTTTATTTTTGAGTAATCCTGAAACACTATGAATTTTGGTAACTTCAATACTTTCATCAAAGGTAAGTGGTGGTAAAATTGTTGGAACACGCTTTGCAAGCATTGTTTTACCTGAGCCGGGTGGTCCTATCATTAGAAAATTGTGCATTCCTGCTGCCGCTACCTCAATAGCTCTTTTTATACTTTCCTGCCCTTTTACGTCTGAAAAATCAAGCTTGTAAGGATTTGTTGTATCTGAAAATTTAGACAAATTTGATTTGAAAGGTGTAATAGGTTTTGAATTGTTAAGATGATTGATTATATCTCTCAAAGAATTTACTGCGATAATCTCCATATTTTCTACTATTGCCGCTTCTTCTGCATTATCAGCAGGAATTATACATTTATGTATACCAGCCTTGTAAGCACTGTAAATCATAGGCAGTACACCATTTACAGGCTTGACTGCTCCGTTTAAAGAAAGCTCGCCTATTATTAAAGTATCTTTAATCTTCTCCTGCTCTATAATACCCATACAGCTCAAAATACCCACTGCTATCGGTAAATCAAATGAAGCTCCCTCCTTTCTTATATCTGCAGGTGCAAGATTTATTGTTATTTTTTTGACTGGAAAATAATAACCTGTATTTTTTATTGCTGTCTGTACTCTGTCTTTCGATTCTTTTACGGAGGAATCGGGTAAACCTACCAAATTAAAGGCTGGTAAACCCTCTCCTAAATCTGTTTCAACATATACTGTATGCCCCTCTATACCATATAATGCCGAACTTAAAACCATAGATATCAAAAATAAAACCTCCTTAAAATTAAACAACTTTCTTACTCTTTTTAATTATATAAAGTGTAGTTACTATAAAAAAGAGTTATATAAAATTTTCTATTTAAAATAATAAATGGATTTTGCTTTAAAAGCATAGAAAAACAAAAGAAAAATAATTTACACTTTTAAAAAGTATACCATAAAATTCAAATAATTGCAAATACTTTCTGACACTTTTTGAAATATTATATTTTGTCTGTTAATTGCAAAATATTCTCTTGTGTTAAATATTCCAGTCGTTCTTCTATATAATTCCATTTATATTCAAACTCTTTTTTATCAAGTTTTGTAAAGCTTTCTTTTAATTTATTTATGTCTAATATTCCAGTTTTTTTATCCATTGTTTTAAGTACTTCATTAATATCATATAGACTAAAATCAGGATTTATAGGCTTTGATAGTAATTCTATTCCTTTTTCGGTAAATCCATAAGTTTCTCCATATTTTTCCATACACCCGTTTATCACAAGTTTGTTTATTCTGTTTAAACAATTCATGCCACTTATCTTGAATTTGTTTAAAATAATTTGGCGAAATCATTCCCATTACTCTTTGTATTGTATCATGTGATGGCACTCCATT
>CAZQDT010000225.1:0-4117 GCA_964592005.1 uncultured Eubacteriales bacterium | reverse complement strand
GAACGATAAGCTGAAGATACTTCTGCAAAAGCTACTGGTAGTTGTGCATATAACTTGTTTTGTGAAAAGCTTTTTATCATACTATAAATTATTCCCGGAACAAGTATTGCTGTCAGTAAATTTATCGCTTTGTTATACCATAACAACGCATATTTATTTAAACTATTGTAAATTACAAAACTGCTTAATATATATATAACTATCAATATTATTGCCAATAAATCTGCCATTACAATATTCATGCCTGTAATAAAGCTGATACTATCAGCCATATTTCCTATTAAAAATCTGGTTACTATATTTTTTCTTATATACTCTGAGAACTTATTTATATCAATATTCTTTATTTTCTTATGTCGGTATTTTACCCTACCTGAATTTCTTCCAACCCTAAAAAATAGAAATATAAACAATACAGCAATCATTATTGGAATTATATATATGTACCTTAAAATTAAATTTAAAATTTTTATCATTGCATCAGCCTGCTTTCTTCATATCTGCTAAAATTTTATTTAGCTTAGACAAATCTTTTCGAGTAAAGCTTTGTTCATACAAAAGCCTTTCTGCAAGCTGTTCAGAAATAGTTTCTTCGCTATACCAACATTTATCATTTTCATCATATCTTATAAGTACTCTTTCCCTATAATCATCTTCAGCTTTTAATATTTCTAGCTCAGATATTCTATCCAAGTATCTATAACCTGTTTTAGGATTATATTTAAAAATATAGATTATATCTTCACTATATGCTAAATCTATTTCAGCCTGATGATAATTCTGATATTTTCCGGTTTCCATAAGAAGATTTCTTCGTGTTATCATATATTCTTCAAATCCGTTTGCATGGTAAGTATCTCCCGAGCCTTTTGCTACCTTATTTTTTACATAAATAGCATTATAAGCTTCTGTTGATGTTCGTATTTCTCCTTGTATTATAATATCTCTATTTTCTCTATAACTTGCTTCCAAGCATATATCAGGAGGATTTTTTTTAGAATATATATGTGAACGTATGTCAAAGTCCTTTAAAAATCTATAAAGTCTAAGCTCATCTGATGGTTCGATTGTAAGATAACTTAGCTGTGGGTCATATATACTCATTAATGCCCTTAAAAACGTTGTTTTTCCACTTCCCATTGCCCCAATAATAGAAAAATTAGGTCTACCTTTTATTAAAATTTCTAAAAAATTTTTAATATCTTGATTTATAGTATTTAATTCAACAAGGTTTTCAAGAGAACTTATACTTTCATTAAAGTTTCTTATATTAAGGCATGGTTTTACATTTACTGGTGGAAATATTGCTGTTACCCTACTGCCATTTTTTCTTGAACAAAATACTATTGGGTCAGATTGTGATATATCAAATGCTGCATCAAATGCTGTTGAATTTTTAATTACATTTTCATATGAAGTAATATCTTTAAAATAGCAATTTCTTAACTTAACCTTTACACCATGAAACTGAATATAAATATCATCTTTGCTATTTGTCCATAGTTCGTTAATGTTTTCATAATCATCTGCCATTTCATCAATAACACTAAGTCCATAGTTTTCCTGATATATTATATTTATTAATCTTCTATACTTATCTTCAAAGGAGCTGTGTTCACCAAGTATAAATTTTTCAAAATATTGGTATATTTTTTTATGTACTTCATCTTCCGGTATTTCATCAAGATACATATTTTTACTGTAATCAAGGTGATATTGATTTATAACTTTATCAATTCGATTATTTTCTTTAAAAAAATCAACTGTATATACTTTGTTTAAAAATTCAACCAGTTCGTTTTTTAAAGCTTTTTTACACCCTATATCACCTTCTATTGCTTCTTTTATATACTCTGATTCAAATTCATCTTTTACTATTTGTATTATTTGTTCTAGGGTTATGTCTATGCCTTTTAGTACAAGCTTTTCATAATTTGACTTTTCTTCAGACTTACCACCCAGCACCCTCATCTATTTCTCTCCCTTTTTCAAAAATTTTATAAATATGCTTTCTTTCTTTTCTATTGCTTGTTTTAGTTCTACTTTCTCTGCAATTACATTAAAAATTTTATCAAGCTGAGTCAAATATTTTTGAGTTACTTCGTTTCCTGACTCATTTTCAAAAGTTTTTTTAAGCTCTTTTTTATTTTCAAAATAAGTTATTTCCTCACAATAGTTTAATAAATAAACAGGTTTGAAATCATATTCTTTTAACTCTTTTAAATCTATTGATTTATTTTCTGAATATTCATTTACAATAGTTATTATCTTTTCTTTATAATTTTCAGATACTTTTTCTAAACGCAAACTATTTTGTTTGATAAAGTTTAAGACCATATTTGCCCTGTTATTTATTGCATTTGTAAGAGCTGAATATCCCACTTGGTTATCAATAATTACAATATCAAATATTTCTGCCGCAATATCTATTATCTGCAAACATTTTTTTATATTTTCTCTGTCATTTAAAAAATCAAACAAAAAATTACTTCCAGAGTTAAGATTATATAAATTTTTTTCAACAGCTACACAACTTTCACAAAATACATTTTTATCTATTTTTTTAGATGTCAGCTTATTTTTTAAGCTATCTAAATTCAACCCTTTTTCATGCTCTGCATTAAGTATTTTTTCAAGTTCATTGTATTCGATACCCATATCAAGAGTTAAGATTGTTTTATCTTTGTACTCTTTTGCAAACATATAAGCAATTAAAGCTGTATGTGTTGTTACTCCAGTTTGATGTCCTTTATTAGACCAACAACTAATAACTTTACTCATTAGTATCACCTTCTTTTTTAGGAAATACTATCTGATTATAAAAATAAGTTTTTTCTCTTGCTTCTTCTGTTGGGTCTTTATATAAGCCAAAAAACATTGTTCCTACATTTCTCGCTTCCAAGTATTCATTAAGTTCATCTTCAGTAAAATATATAATCGCATATTTAGGTAATATTTCTTCTTTTATTTCTGTTATACTCTCACCATCAGAAGTTCTTAAATCATCTATACGTTTTTTAGGCGATACTCTAAAGAAATTGTTACTATAAATGATTTCACCTTCAGGATTGTACAAAAGTCTTTCATCAAGCTCGTCTATCTTTCCGTTTGTAACATTAATATCTACATAATCTCCTATTTCAACCATATTTGCGATAGTTGAAAAAACTCCAATTTCAACAGGAAATGGTATCATTCCCTCATACTCTGTATTTATATCCAATAAATCTTTAGAATAAATACTTTCTCCAATCACCAAATCTGTAAGTGCTTTTTTGCCTAGGGCTTTGCTATAATCCACAGTAGCATTTCCAACATAGTTTGAATTTACTGTTTTCTGAATTATATTTAATTCACTTATTATTTCTCCTTTCTTTATTTCTTCTGCCGCTACTGTAATGGTTGTATAATTATTGGGGTCTATATAAAGCCATTCCCTTTCAGGATTATTTAAATATACTGCCAACATTCCTCCAATAACTCCAAGCCATGCAGCTGAAGTTATTAAACCTACTTTTAAAGCTTTCTTATTTTTTATTTCAAATTTTAATTTCATTCTTTAGTTTTTCTTCCTCCATTTTTATTCCTATTCTTATTAATCTTTGCAATGTCTGATTTCTATTTCTGTCTTTAGTATAAAATCCTATTTGCCTTATTTTTTCCCATTCCCTTTCTCGTAAACTTATACTTTTTTGAATTGCTTTTTCGTCTTCCATTTTTGTATCACCTCCTTAAAAAGCTTCTAAAAAACACAAAAAGCCTAAGACAGCAGAAACTTTTATAGTTTCCTCTGTCTTAGGCCTAAGGCTCAAAAAACAATTAATACTTCTAATAAAAATATATTAAATTGTAAATGTAAAAATTCAAAAATTATTTACAGTAATTATATTATCATTTTTTTACCTTTTGTCAATACTTTTATTAAATTTTTTTACATAACCTCAAAATATATACAAATATAAAAATATTTTCTAATTCCTATTCTCCACATAAATATCATCTCTTGCTGTTTCCGGCAAATAGTATTTAAAGATTTCTGCATATTCATCTTCTGTTTTGAAATATGTTACGCTTGTTTCATTTCTTTTTGCTATTGGTTTAAAGCTGATTGCAAGAT
>CAZQDT010000224.1:0-4127 GCA_964592005.1 uncultured Eubacteriales bacterium | reverse complement strand
CTTCGTCATAGAAACAAAAAACTTCGGTGCTGCCGAGGCGGTTTTCTACCAGCTCCGGAAACGACCTGCGCTCATTCTTCGGAAAGGTGCGATAATACAGTGCTTTGGCTTTTTTCAGTTCCTCCAGTGTATTGCCAATCAATTTCATAGATAACATATTCATTCCTCACAAATTCAAATTTATTTACCTCTTACACTTCCTTTATTAATATATAATGATATCATAAAGAATTTGTAAAAGCAATTAATTTTGTGCTTTATTTCATTAAAAAGCACTCTCATTATTTAGACAATCTTATACTAATCTATATCAGAAATTCAATGGCAAAAAATCAAAAAAAGTAATATACTATTTCTGGTTAATAACAAAATTTAAGAAAGTGTGGTTAAAATAATATGACTAATGAAATTTCAAGTCCCTTATTTACTAAAAAAGATTTAATTGCTTTGATTGTCCCATTGTTTATAGAACAGTTATTGTCTACCACAATAGGTATGGCTGATACAATAATGGTTTCAAATGTCGGAGCTGAAGTCGTTTCAGCGGTAGGTTTAGTAGACTCATTAAGTATGCTTTTGATAAGCCTTTTTTCTGCTATCGCTACCGGTGTTTCCGTTGTCGTTTCCCAGTACATAGGCTCAAAAGATAAAGAGAATGCCAATAATGCCGCTAATCAGTCACTTCTAGCCGCCATAATAGTTTCCGTTATAATTACTTTGATATGCCTTTTAGGTGGTAATAATCTTTTAATATTACTATTTGGAAAAAGTGAACAGATTATACTTGATAATGCAGCAATATATTTAAAAATAGTCGCAATTTCATATTTATTTCTGGCAGTACAGACTACCTGTTCTGCTATTTTCCGTTCAATAAGAAAATCAAAAGTAACAATGTATGTTTCTCTGCTTATGAATTTAATAAATATATGCGGAAATGCTTTCTTTATATTCGGCTTAAATATGGGGGTTGCTGGTGCTGCCATTGCCACCTTAATATCAAGAATTGTTGGGGCAGTTATAATGATAACCTTACTTTTAAATCCTAAAAGTGTAGTAAATCTTAGAAACTTTTTCCCTCTAAAATTTGATTTTGATATTTTAAGAAAAATTTTTTCAATAGGTATTCCCGCTGGAACAGAAACTCTTATATTCCGTTTTGGAAAAGTTTTAACTCAAGGATATATCACAGGCTTTGGCACTCCTCATATGTCAGCAAATACTATTTGTGGAAACTTATTCAATCTTACAAATATGCCTGGTTCTGCCTTAAATCTTGCAATCGTTACAATAGTCGGTCAATGTGTAGGAGCAGAACGTTACAAAGAAGCCAAAAGTTATGTAATAAAGCTTTGGGCATTATCTTCCGTAGTCCTTGCTTTTACAAATATCACTCTTTACCTAAATGCCGATTTTGCTCTTTCATTATATGATACAATACCCGAAGCAGTACTCGTTGCCAAATCAATTATATTTTTTGCAGCATTTGCCCAAACCTTCTTCTGGTCACCTGCATTTGTAATACCAAATGCCCTTCGTGCAAGCGGTGATGCAAATTATACAATGAAAGTTTCCATAGGCTGTATGTGGGTATTCAGAGTAGGTATTGGCTACATTCTTGCAATACAAATGCAACTCGGTGCTTTAGGTGTATGGCTTGCGATGTTTATAGACTGGATTTTTAGAGGAATTTTCTTTGGTTACAGACTTTTCAGCAATAAATGGATAAATAAAAAAGTTGTTTAAAAATATTGATTATACTTATTTAAAAAGGCTGTTGCATCATTTTTATACAACAGCCTTTTATTAATTCACATAAATTATTCTCTTTCCAGCAATGCCTTATATATATCTCTTTTAGACACTCCTCTATCCTTTGCCACCTGTTTCATAGCATCTTTATCCGACATTCCCTGTGAGAGATACTTTTGCATATGTTCTTCTAAGCTTATGCTCTCCCAAGACGCAATTTCTTCTTGTTTTAAGCTTTCTTCTGAAATCCCTTCTATTATAATTACAAACTCGCCTTTCGGCTCATTTTCTTTATAAAATTCCAAAAGTTCACTTAAAGTACCTTTCTTTACTTCTTCAAATTTTTTAGTAAGTTCTCTAGCTGTTGCAATATTCCTATCACCTAAATTTTTATATAATTCTTCAAGTGTATCCATAAGTCTATGGGGTGCTTCATAAATTATTGCAGTTCTGGTTTCTTTTTCAAGTCTTGCAAGTGCTACTTTTCTTTCTTTTTTATCAGATGGTAAAAATCCTTCAAACACAAATCTTCTTGTAGGCATACCAGATATAATAAGTGCTGTAACGAAAGCTACCGCCCCCGGTATAGATGTTACCTGTATATCATTTTCTAAAGCAAGTCTTGCTAAATCTTCTCCGGGGTCTGAAATCCCCGGTGTTCCTGCATCAGTAACTAAAACTATATTTTGACCTTCCAAAAGTTTTTGGATAAGTATAGGACCTTTTGTAAATTTATTATGTTCATGATAACTTGTAATAGGTGTTGATATTTCAAAGTGATTTAAAAGTTTTAAAGTATTTCTTGTATCCTCTGCTGCAATTAAATCGGCTTCTTTTAACATTCTAACTGCTCTGAAACTCATATCTTCAAGATTTCCTATTGGTGTTGCACAAAGATATAATATTCCTGCCATTTTACATCTTCCTTATTTGTAATATATTTTTATTATTTCGTCGGTATATTCTCCGTTTTCCTTATAAATAACTAAAGGCGGCTCAACTTTAAGCATCGGCTTTCCGCCTCGTACCGCTTCTACAAGCACCATCGTAGGTTCTTTTTCTACCCTTGAATGAATAAATCTCAATCTTTTAGGCTCTAGCTTATACTTTCTCAAAAGAGTAATTATATCAATAAGTCTATGAGGTCTGTGTATCATATAGAAACGACCCATAGGTCTGAGAAGTCTTGATGCCCCATAAATAACATCTTCTAGATTACAAAGCAATTCATGCCTTGCAATAGCTTTTGGACTGTAATCATTTACAAGTCCACCGCCCTCATTCATATAAGGTGGATTAGTCGTTATTACATCAAAACTTGAAAGTTTATACAAATTTTCAAGATTTTTAATATCTCCCTCATGTATTTCTATTTTACTTTCAAGTTCATTCATCTGAACACTTCTTCTTGCCATTTCAACACTTTCAGACTGAATTTCAAGTCCTATAAAATGTTCTCCTTGCGTCTTTGCTTCCAATAATATAGGAATTACTCCCGTACCTGTACCCAAATCAAGAACAGTTTCACCTTTTTTTACTTGTACAAAACCTGTAAGAAGTACCGCATCTACTCCAAAACAGAAACGTTCAGGGTCCTGAATAATCATATAACCATTTCTATGAAGGTCGTCTACTCTTTCATATGGTTTTACTTCTAACTGTTTCATATAATAACATATACTCTAATGATCTAAGTTCTTCTGCACTTATTTCCATATCTTGTTTTTTGTCATCTTTTAAATTTCTTTTAAGCACTTTTATTTCATCTACCGAATAATAATTCAAAAGTACATCATTATCTTTCTTTTTAACTCCAACCTTTACAAGCTGTCTTAATACATTAACTGTAAGAACTTCACCATCTCCGTCAGGTGTCCTTACAACATCTCCCAAATTAGGAGCTTTTCGGTTGAGTTCTTCATATGTTTCCTCTTCATATTTAAGACAACACATAAGTCTGCCGCAAATTCCTGAAATCTTTGTAGGATTAAGGGATAAATTCTGCTCTTTAGCCATCTTTATGGATACAGGCTGAAAATCACCTAAAAATGTTGCACAACATAAAGTTCTGCCACAAACCCCTATTCCATTTAACATTTTTGCCTCATCTCTTACACCGATTTGACGAAGTTCAATTCTTGTTCGCAATATAGCTGCCAATTCTTTAACAAGCTCTCTAAAATCCACTCTTCCATCTGAAGTAAAATAAAATATTATTTTATTATGGTCAAAAGTATATTCCACGTCTACAAGTTTCATATCCAAACCATGTTTTGCTATTTTTTCCACACATATATCAAAAGCTTCTTTTTCTTTTTCCTTATTTTCTTCATTTTGCTCAACATATTCTTGTGTAGCAATTCTTATAACTTTTT
>CAZQDT010000223.1:0-4136 GCA_964592005.1 uncultured Eubacteriales bacterium | reverse complement strand
TTTAGTCCTGTATCTCTTAAAATACTCAAACTTCCCTGTCCTATTGCTCCTCCTACATCAAGTTTTCCTGAAGGTTTAAGAGGTATATCTACATTAGGCTCATATACATATCCTTTTACATTAGCTTTGCTATCAGCCGTTACTACTATACCTTTTAATGGTCCGTCACCTCTTAACTGCAATGTTAAAAGGTCCTTTTCTCCTTTAAGCATAAGTCCCATCATAGCCCCTGCTGTCAAAGTTCTTCCTAATGCTGCACTCGCAACAGGTGAAGTATTATGTATTTTTCTTGCAGTTTCTGTTAAACCTTTTGTATATGCCACAAATGCTCTTATCTGACCATCAGCAGCTGTTGCTCTTATTATATAATCCTGCATATTTTTCCCTCCGTTACTATTTTGTCCCAAATTCAAGTAATCTTATTTCATTATCTCCTGCACAACAAAATATATTCTTTCACTATCAGATTTTGGAGCTTCAAATGTAAACGCATCATATACTGCCAAAATTTTTAATCCCGCTTTTTCAATCAATCTTTTTACAGTTTCTATGTCATATGCCTTTTCATAATGCTCTTCTTCAAATCTTCTGTATAACTGAGATTTTTCCTCTTTCACAAAAAAATTTACATAATATTCATTCATTTTTTCTTCTTCGTCATAAAAATTTTCCCATATATATGCAGCACTCTCTTCTGTTTCAGCAAATACATTATCTCCCAAAATATTTTTAAATTTATATTCAGTATTCATATCAAATATAAATAATCCTTTGGGTTCAAGGTAATTATTTACTAATTTAAATACTTCTAACAAATCTTCTTCTTCAGTAATATAGTTCAAACTATCACAAAGACTTATTATACAATCTACCGTTCCATAAAGTTCAAACTCTCTCATATCCTGCATCAAATAAAGTATTTCAAGATTATCTTCCATTGCTTTTTCTTTAGCTTTTAAAAGCATTGTATCTGAAATATCTATACCTATCATATCATAACCTTTTTGTGCAAGCCTTTGAGTTATATTACCCGTTCCACATCCCAATTCCGCTATAAGATTTGGCTTAATATTGAATTTATCCCATATATTTTCAAGATAATTTACCCATGTGTCATATTCTATGTCTTCCATAAATAAATCATAAACTTCTGCAAAATCATTATAAACTTCCAAATTTTCACCCCCTCTAGTATAAGTTTTACTTCCTTAAAAACGGACTTATACGCCCCCTGATAAGCAAGTCCAACTCACTACTTATTAATCCTCAAAATTAAAGTTAGGGACTTGCTTGATTCGGTTAAATTATTGAACATAATATCTTATTATAAAACATATATCTTAAAAAAACAATAATTGATTTAATTCTTCTTATTGTTTGCCTCTCTTTTCCTTTTAGTCATAATTCCACCTATTTTTCCACTTTCTTTAGATGTCAAGCTTTTCCATCCGTTTTCTTTGACTTTATCTAAAAGACCTAATTCTTCAGCAATTTCATACTTTAATAAATCCTGCTCTGTCATCGTTTTTTCTTTTTTATGTGCCATACAAATTCCTCCAGTCAAAAATATTTAATTTGGCTATATTTAGTATAAGCATAATTAAATTTATTATTCATAAAAAAAGCGGTCATTGCCGCCTATTTTATTTCTTCTTATTCGCATAACTTACACTTTTTTTCGTAGACATAAATATGTAATATCCGTCTATTTCCCATATTTTCACACCACCAAATATAGCTGTAAGTTTATTTTTATACCAATCTTTACGTTTTGTAACCATATACATCTTGCCACCCAAAACAAGTCTGTTAAAACCTTTTTCTATAAATTTTTTAGCAACTGAAAAATCCGTATGATATGGCGGATTTGAAAGTATTTTAGTGAAATCTTTATCATTTAAATTATCATACGCATCACTTGCCACTATTTTTATACCCAAAACACCATTTTTTATAGCATTTTTCTTTGCAAATTCCACTGCAAGTTCATTATTATCTACCATCACAATATTTTCAGCTCCCAATTTTTTAGCAGCATATATTCCCACTATACCATAACCACAACCCAAATCCAAAATTTTATCATTTTTGTCAAATTCAACCACCGAAAGCATTGCTAAAGTTCCTTTATCTATTGCTTGAGGTGAAAAAAGTCTAGTATCCGTTTCAAATTCCAATTCTTCATCTAATATTATAGATTTCATTATATCAGCACTCCTTTTTTATTATGCAAAAATTCTACTTTTTTATTATACTATACATATAATTTTTTTTAAATAATTAAAATATTAATATAATTCAAGCCAATGAGAAATGTAAATTAAAATTTTATATAATGGCATGAAAAACGCATAAACAAAAATTCAATATAAATTTAGTAAGTTTTTGTACATTCTGTAAGAAATCTTAAAAAACATCGTACTTAATATAGAAAGACTTTTTCCCATTAATTTTTAATAAAAGTCTTTCTATTGATAGCAAGTATGCGTCAAGAAATAGTTATTACAAATTCAAAAAATTTAACTATTTCTTAGCAACGGAGTTTAATACTGTAATAATTTATATAATAATCTCCATTTACTTCAGAAACTGAAACTCTTAAAATAAGATACAATTAAATAATGAAAGAAGGTCTAATATGAAAAAAATTTTTTACTATTTAAAGCCTTATATTCCAAGAATGAGTTTAGGATTTATAGTCAAATTTATTGGAACAATAATGGATTTATTTATTCCTTGGATTTTAGCATATATAATAGATGATATAATTCCTTTAAATGATATTTCTCTTATTCTTTTGTGGGGTTTTATTATGTTTATCTGCTCTTTCTTTGCTGTAAGCTTCAATATAACTGCAAATCGTATGGCATCATCTGTTGCAAGAGATACTACAAGAAATCTAAGACATGATTTATTTCATAAAATTTCATATCTTTCCTGCAAACAGATAGATACTTTTACCATTCCTTCATTGGTATCAAGAATGACTACTGATACATATAACATTCATCAAGCAGTTGGTATGATTCAACGCCTTGGAGTACGTGCTCCTATCTTACTTATAGGCGGAATAATTGTTACTCTTACCTTAGAACCTGTTCTAACTTTGGTGCTTATTGCAACTTTGCCATTTTTAGCCATATTAGTTTATTGTGTGTCCAAAAAAGGAATACCTCTATATACTGAACTTCAAGATGCCCTTGACAATCTTGTCCGTACTGTACGTGAAAATATCACTGGTGTAAGAGTTATAAAAGCTTTATCTAAAGGTGAATATGAAAAAGAACGTTTTTATAAAGTAAATTCAGCTGTCGTAAATAAAGAAAAAAAAGCAGGAATAACAATGTCAATCATCAATCCGATGATGAATTTACTGTTAAATATGGGGCTTGTTGGTATAATTATTTTAGGGGCATATCTTGTAAATTCAGGAGTTACTAAACCCGGTAAAATAGTAGCTTTTCTTAGTTATTTTACGATAATACTAAATGCTATGATGTCAATTACAAGAATTTTTGTAAATATATCACGTGCAAGTGCTTCTGCAAAACGTATTTCAGCAGTTCTCGATGCACCTGAAGACATAGTAGTGCAACTTTACGAAACCGAACAATCAGATTATCATATAGAATTTAATCATGTAAACTTTTCTTATAACAAAAAAGAAAATAATCTTACAGATATAAATTTCAAACTTAAACGTGGTGAATCGTTAGGAATTATCGGCTCTACTGGTTCAGGAAAATCTACAATCATAAACCTATTAATAAGATTTTATGATGCTGACAGCGGAGAAATCAAAATAAATGGTCAAAATATAAAAGGAATGGATAAAAATATTTTAAGGCAAAAATTTGGTATTGTATTCCAAAATGATATTCTTTTTGCAGATACTCTAAAAGAAAATATAAACTTTGGACGTAATTTATCGGAAGAAGATATTAAAAATGCCATAAGTTATGCACAGGCAAAGGAATTTATTGACAACTTAGAAACAGGGCTTGAACACAATCTTGAAATTAAAGGTGCAAATTTAAGCGGTGGTCAAAAACAGCGTGTACTTATTTCGAGAGCTTTAGCTGGAAAACCTGAAATACTTGTACTTGATGACTCTTCAAGTGCTTTAGATTATAAAA
>CAZQDT010000222.1:0-4148 GCA_964592005.1 uncultured Eubacteriales bacterium | reverse complement strand
GTATGAACGTGAAAGACAAAGACTTCTTATGTCATTTGAAATGGCAAGTGCAGATGGGTTTAAAGAATTTATCGTAATTATGCACTATCCACCTACTAATGATAAAAAAGAGCCTTCTGCCTTTACCGACATAATCGGCTCTTATAATGTAAAAAAAGTATTATATGGTCATCTCCATGGAGAAAATTCTTTTAATACAAGTCTTAAAGGGATATACAACAATATTGAATATTCCCTTGTATCAGCCGATTATGTGAATTTTACACCCATAAAAATTATTTAGTTTTCTTCTTATTTTTTCTTATTGAATAACCAAAATGCCCCAGACTTTCTGTAAGTCCATAATATTGTCCATGACTGTAACAGATTGGTTTTGCTTTTTCTAAGCAAAACTTACCTGTTTCGTCCATATATTTTTCATCTACATTTACTGCTGCTACTTCAGCCATAAACATATGATGTGTACCAAGCGGAATTATTTGAGTTACTTTACATTCTATATTTACAGGACTTTCAGCTATAAGGGGTGATTTAACTATCGATGCTTTTTCAGGAGTAAGTTTAGTTTCTTTGAATTTATTTACATCTCTACCTGATTTTACACCACAGTAATCTGTTTCTTTTACTAAATTTTCCGTTGTAAGATTTATTACAAATTCACCCGTTCTCTTTATCAATTCATATGAATGTCTTTCAGGTCTTACTGATATATAAGTCATTGCCGGAGAAGTATTTATTGTACCTGTCCATGCTATTGTTAAAATATTATAATTTTCTTCATTGTCACCACACGAAACCATAACAGGAGGAACAGGATATACCATAGTTCCCGGCTTCCAAAGTAATTTACTCATAAAAATCCTCCTTAATAAAAATACAGGACATTCTTAGCAATCTAAAAATGTCCTCCAAAAATCTAAAACTTAAACTGTTTCGTCTGAAACTTCTTTAGTATCTTCACTAACCGCTGCTTCTTCCACTGCTTCATCAGTCGGATTTTCTACTTTTGTACCACATTTTGTACAAAATGCTACACCTTCTTCAAGTTCTGCACCACAGTTAGTACAAGTAATTATACCTGCCTTTTCTTCTGTAACAGGCTCTTCTTCTTTTGCCTGTTCTACCTTTGCTCCACATTTTGAACAAAATGCTACATCATTTGCAATTTCTGCTCCACACTCTTTACAAATAACTACACCTTTTATCTTATTTATTTCACTCTTCAATTCTGAAATACTTTCTTCAGAAGCCTTTATTGCTGTAAAATATTCTGTAAAAACTTCATCAACTTCAAAATCTTTATTAGTTTCATAGAAAAGCTGACCTATTTTTGTATAAGCTTTTTTAATACTATCTTCTTCAGTCGTTATCTTAGAATTTAAACTTGCAATATTTGCTAAATCTTTAGCTTTCTTAGAAACTTCTTTACTTGTACTCGAAACTTTTTCACCAAATTTATCCAAAAATCCCATATTTAACATTCCCCTTTATTCCATCTCTTTGTCTACTATTTTATCTATAAAACCAATTTTAACACTGCCCTGTGACATTGCTGCAAAACCAAGTGCAATTAAAAGTATCACTTTGATTATGGATACTAAATAAGAAATCACTGTATCCAAATTAAATGGAAAACTTATTCTTACTATAATGCCAAAACCATTTAAAAGTGAACTTAAGGCATCAAACACATTTCCTAATGCTCCTACTCCTGATGTTACAACTGCACACACTAAAACAATAACTACTGCTTTTACTGCTGACTTTCTCAACCATTCGTCACTTTCAAACAATAATATATAGCCTACCATAAGTGCCATAACGGTGCTGTTAAAAAAAGCCATAAAATAAACCGCTGCCGCTAGTAAACCTACGGAAATACCTAATTTTGTCTTTTGCATAAAAATTCCCCCCTTAATTTTTTTATATTTTAAATAAAAAACACTATTAATTATTAGTTATTTTTTATTTTTATATAATCTTTAATTATTTCTACACATTTTTCAAAACCTAAATCACTGCTATTAAGTGACAAATCATAATTACGTGCATTATCCCATTCTCTACCTACATAATATTTATAATAAGCACTTCTAGTCTTATCAATTTTCTCTATAAGTCGCATAGCTTCTCTTTCTTCACAAGAATAAATTTCCATTACATTTCTTATACATGCTTTTACATCTGCATATACAAAAACTTTTATGACATTTTTTCTTTCTCTGAGAACATAATCTGCACATCGTCCAACTATAACACAAGACTCTTTATCTGCTAAATCCTTTATAATTTTAGCCTGAAAATTAAATAAATTATCATTTGATACAAAATCACTGCTGTCAGGAGGTATAATAGCATTTTTATATATAGAACGTTTTTTAAACAAAGTATTTTTAACTTTTTCATCTGCTTCACCAAATAAACTTTCATTTATTCCACTTTCTTCTGAAGCAAGCTTAATCAAGTCTTTGTCATAATAAGCAATTCCTAAACTTTCTGAAAGCATTTTACCTATTGTCCTTCCTCCACTTCCAAAACCTCTGGCAATAGTAATTACATAGTTATCCATAATACCGCCCCCTCAAAAAATTATTCACCTAAATAAGCTTTCTTTATGGAAACATCATTCATAAGTTCTTTAGCATCACCTGTAAGAACAATGTTTCCCGTTTCAAGTACATATGCTCTATCTGCTATGGACAAAGCTTTTTTGGCATTCTGCTCTACCAGTAAAACCGTAGTGCCTCCTGCATTTATTTCTTTTATTATATCAAATATTTCCGAAACATACAAGGGAGAAAGTCCCATTGATGGTTCATCCATAAGTATAATCTTAGGGTGAGACATAAGTGCTCTTCCCATAGCAAGCATTTGCTGTTCACCACCACTTAAAGTACCTGCTATCTGAGTTTTTCTCTCCTCAAGTCTTGGAAATCTATTGTAAAC
The DNA here is from genome assembly GCA_964592005.1 of uncultured Eubacteriales bacterium. Lineage (GTDB taxonomy): Bacteria > Bacillota > Clostridia > Lachnospirales > CAZQDT01 > CAZQDT01. Next base: position 1,202 of record CAZQDT010000222.1, on the reverse strand, counting down.
CATCTTTAAAGTTTCATCAAACTCTTTTTTGTCATTTCTGGTATAAGCTCCCAATTGAAGATTTTCATAAACTGTCAGCTCTTGAAAAATCCTTCTTCCTTCTGGTACATGAGCCATACCCATAGAAACTATTTTATGTGCAGGTACTTTTGTCAGGTCTTTTCCTTCAAAATTTATAGAACCTGATTTCGCATTCAAAAGTCCTGTTATTGTATGCAGTATTGTAGTTTTTCCTGCTCCATTTGCACCTATAAGTGCTATTATTTCTCCTTGATTTACTTCAAAAGAAATTCCTTTTAAAGCTCTTATAACACCATAGTATACTTCCAAATTTTCTACTTTCAGCATTGCCATAACTGTTCCTCCTATTCTCCTAAATATGCTGTAATAACTTGTGGGTCATTAAGAACCTTTTCAGGTGTACCTTGTGCAAGCTCTCTTCCAAAATTGAGTACCGTAATTTCATCACATATACCTGCTACAAGTTTCATATCATGTTCTATAAGAAGAACTGTCATATCAAAATTATCTCTTACAAATTTTATTGTTTCCATAAGTTCAGCCGTTTCATTAGGATTCATACCTGCGGCAGGCTCATCTAAAAGCATAAGCTTAGGATTAGTCGCTAACCCTCTTGCTATTTCAAGTTTTCTTTGTTTTCCATAAGGCAAATTTGAAGCAAGTACATTTGCTTCCTTATCTAAATCAAAAACTTTCAAAAGTTCTATGGCTTCTTTCGTCATTTCTTTCTCTTCTTTAAAATATCTTGGAAGTCTGAAAAGTCCTTCCATTATTGAATATTTTTTTTGATTATTTAAACCAACTTTTACATTGTCTGCAACTGTCATATTTGAAAATAATCTTATGTTTTGGAAAGTTCTGGCTATTCCTTTTTTATTTATTTCAATGGTAGACTTACCCGTAAGATTTTCTCCATCTAATAAAAATGAACCTGCTGTTGGCTTATATACTCCAGTAAGCATATTAAATATAGTAGTCTTTCCTGCTCCATTAGGTCCTATAAGTCCATAAAGCTGCCCTTTTTTAATAGTGATATTTACATCATCAACTGCCCTAAGTCCGCCAAAAGAAATCCCCAAATTTTTAACTTCTAATAATGCCATTTTTATGCCGTTACTGAAAACTCATAAAAAGTTATAAACTTTTATGTTTCATTCCTACTTCAACGTGTATGTTTTCAT
>CAZQDT010000221.1:2966-4186 GCA_964592005.1 uncultured Eubacteriales bacterium | reverse complement strand
TGGTTTAGAGATACATGATACATTTATAGAAGAAAAAGAAGAAGAAAAAATGGAAACGGTAACAGCAAAATAATTAGATGGCTAAAATGTTAAGCCACTGCAGGAGGTGTGGTATGACAGAAAAAGAATTGGGGAAGTTATGGAATGATTATTCTAAAACTAAAGATGCCAAAATAAAAGAAGTTTTAATTATAGAATATTCAAGGTTAGTTAAATTTGTTGCAGGAAGAATGAATGCTTATTTAGGACAGCATATAGAACTTGAAGATTTAATTAGTTATGGGATATTTGGTCTTATAGATGCAATAGATAAATTTGATGTGGAAAAAGGGGTTAAATTTGAAACATATGCTTCTTTAAGGATAAGAGGTGCTATGTTAGACAATATAAGAAAACTTGATTGGGTTCCAAGAACTTTAAGACAAAAGCAAAAGCAGTTTGAGCAGGTTTGTTCTGAACTTGAAAATGAATTGGGAAGATTTCCAACAGATGAAGAGATTGCAAATAAATTAAATATTTCTATAAACGAACTTCAAGAATTTTTAAGTAAAAATAATATAGCTTCACTGGTTTCGTTGGATGAGTATGTAGAGCAAAATTACGAAATAGGACTTATTGATGTAAGAAAATCATCTAAAGATGAGCCGGAGCAGGTTGTAGAAAAAAAAGAGTTGAAAGAGAAGTTATCAGAAGAAATAGATAAACTTTCAGAGAAAGAGAAAATGGTGATATCATTATATTATTTTGAAGGACTTACATTAAAAGAAATAAGTTTAATTATGAAGATATCTGAATCTAGAGTTTCACAGCTTCATACTAAAGCTGTATCAAGATTGAGAATGAAACTTGGAAAATATAAAGGAGTATTATATAGTATATAAGGTTAATAGATTAAAGTAGGGGGTATATTATGGGTGAAAAAATGGTGATTGAAGTTTCAAAAAATAAAATGTTTGCAGTTATTACATTTTTTGAAACAGATGCAGAAAATAGGATAATAGATAAAGATTATATATCTAATGAATTGAGAAAGGCAGGAATAGTTTATGGTATTGTGGAGGAGTCAGTATTAGAAGAAATAGTAACCGATAAAAAATATAATTATAAATATCTTATTGCAAGAGGACTTGAACCTGTTCATGGAAAAAATGGTTATTTGAACTATCACTTTGATACAGAAAAAAGAAGTATAAAGCCTAAAGTGTCTGAAGATGGAACCA
>CAZQDT010000221.1:603-2956 GCA_964592005.1 uncultured Eubacteriales bacterium | reverse complement strand
TAGATTTTAAGAATTTGGACCTTATAGAGATGACAAAAGCTGGAACGGTATTGGTTTCAAGGGTTTCATCTGTTCCGGGTACTCCAGGAAAAAATGTATATGGAAAAACAGTAGAGGAATATAAACCTAAAGAAGCTATTTTACCTAAAGGAAAAAATGTGAAAATATCAGATGATGGAAATAGTTTAATTTCTGAAATAGATGGTCAGATAAGTTATATGGAAGGAAGATTGAATGTATTTGCATCATATGAAGTGCCTGCTAATGTGGACAATTCGACTGGTAATATAGATTTTATAGGAAATGTTGTAGTAAGGGGTAATGTACTTACAGGATTTTCGATTAAAGCAGGTGGAAATGTTGAAGTTTATGGAGTAGTTGAAGGTGCGAATATAGAAGCATATGGAGATATAATTTTATATCGTGGTATGCAGGGAATGGCGAGAGGAAGTTTAAAGTCGGGTGGAAGTATAACTGCTAAGTATATAGAAAATAGTATAATAGAGGCTAAAGGCGATGTAACAGCAAGTGCAATAATGCACAGTAATGTCAAATCTGGCGGTTCAATATCGGCAGATGGAAAAAGAGGACTTATAGTAGGAGGAACTTTGGAAGCCAAAAGTTTTGTTAATGCGAAAACTATTGGTTCACCTATGGCAACTATTACAGATATTGAAGTGGGAGTGGACCCAACATTAATAGAAAGGCTTAAATCTCTTAAAGAGGAATTTGTGGGACTTAAGTCCAACTTACTAAAAACTAATCAGACAATAGATATTCTTATAAAATTCAAAGAAAATAATAAACTTACGCCTGATAAAGCACAGCTTTATGAAAAAATGACAAGTGCTACAAAGGAGTATCAGGAAAGGATTAATGAATGTGAAATAGAAATAGATGAGTTGGAAAAGAATATAGAAGATATAAAAGGTGGTTATGTTAAAGCATATAATGTAGTTTATCCAGGAGTAAGGGTTAAGATAGGAAATGTATTTACGAATGTGCGAGAAGAGAAAAAATTCTGTAAAATGGTTTCTGAGTTTGCAGAGATAAGATTTCATAGCTATTCGTAATGGAAAGGAAGGGTTATTATGTCTATACGCCCAATAGATATGCAGGTGATAATTCCTAAATCAACAGAAGTGAGTAAAATTCCTCAGGCAGAAAATCAAAAGCCTATACAGGAACAACAGCTTTTTGCTAATCAATTGGAACAGCAGACTATTCAAAACCAACAACAGGTAATGCAAAGTGATAAATCTGAAAAAGGGGCAATAAGGGATAGAGAAGGAAGAAACAAAAGAGAAGCTGAAAAAAGAAAGAAGAAAAAAGAACAGGACAAAAAAGAAAATAAAAAACCTATTGGAAGTACCAGTATATTTGATGTAAAGATTTAACTTGATATTAAAAGTCCGTTAATAGCGGACTTTTATATTATGCAGAGTAAAAAATAGTATTTTTATGAAAAGAGTGAAAAAAATGGAATTTATTTTAGGGATTATGCTTATTGTAGGAGTAATTTGTGTGATAATTTCTTTATTACTGCCTAAAGAAAAAACAAAAGAAGAAATAGAGATAACAAAATCACATGAAGAATTATTAGAAAAAAAAGAGGATAATCTTATTAAGACAATAAATGAAGCAGATGATGCGATAGAACAGTTAAATGATATAAGTAAGCAAATTTTTTTGCAACAAGAAGAAAAATATCAGGAATTATTGTATTTATATGAAATTATAGAACAAAAGAAGAAAGAATTGTCGGATATATCAGAAGCTAGTTTAAAAAATAAAGAAAATATTGCAGTAAAGTTAGATAAAGAAATTGAAGAACAAGATATATTGGAGCTCAAAGAAAATATTATTGAGAAAAAATCAGAAAAAAAGTCAGATAAGAATATTAATGAAATTATATCAAAATATGATGAGATATTTGAACTTAGCAGGCAGGGATTAAGTATTGTTGAAATAGCCAGAAAGTTAAATATGGGTCAGGGAGAAGTTGGTTTAATTTTGGATTTTAAAAAAAGAGGTGAAAAAGTAAACAATGAATAAAAAAGGTTTATTTTTAGGAGTAGGTTTAGGATTAATAATATCATCGTTTATATTTTTTATAGTGATAAAAGTAAATCAACCCGAATTGCCAAAAAATGACAATCTGACAAAAGATGAAATAATTTTACAGGCTAAAAATTTAGGAATGATATTTGAAGATGAGAAACAAACAGAAAGTCAGACAGAGAACCCGACAGAAAAACAAGCAGAAAGTCAGACACAAAAACCAACGGAGAAACAGATAGAAAGTCAGACACAAAAACCAACGGAGAAACAGATAGAAAGTCAGACACAAAAA
>CAZQDT010000221.1:0-503 GCA_964592005.1 uncultured Eubacteriales bacterium | reverse complement strand
CCGACAGAGAAACAAACCGAACCTTCAGAAGTGGAAATAATAGTAGAACAAAGTAGTACATATTATACAGATGGACAAGTAAAAGGAGTAGTGAGTGTACATATTCCGGGAGGAAGTACAGCATATAAAGCTATTCAAATTCTTTATGATGCAGGAGTAATAGATAATGTAGAGGCTTTTAATGAATATGTGATTTCACAAAATAAGACTAAGGAAATAAGAGCAGGTTATTATGATATACAAATAGGTTGTTCTTATGAAGAGTTGCTTCAATTACTAATAGACAGAAATAGATAAAAAATTTTAAATTATTTCTTAAGTTAAAAAAGTATTGCGAAAAATGTAATTTTATATTATAATATTTTATATAATATAATTCAATTTAATTCAAATACAAAAACTTTTGCGAGTTAAGCAAAATTTTTGTTACGTTTAATATTGATTTATATAATATAATTCAATTTAATTCAAATACAAAAACTTTTGCGAGTCAAGCAAAATTT
>CAZQDT010000220.1:0-4210 GCA_964592005.1 uncultured Eubacteriales bacterium | reverse complement strand
TGCTAAAATGATAGCACTTGCTTTTAATGATAATATAACGGTAAAGAAAACTGAAATTGAGATGAAATTTAAAGATGTTTCGCAAGAAATGTGGTATGCACCGTATATAAATATGGTTTATATGCAGGGATATATGGTAGGTGCAGAAGAAAAATTCAGACCCGAAGAGCCTTTAACAATACAAGAAGCACAAATTTTATTGAATAAAATAAATCCGAACAATAAAATAAAAATAAAAATTACTGAAGATATAGCAGACAAGCCTATTTCTTATGAATTATGGCTTAATTTGTATATGCAGACACTTGATGTAATGGAGGAGAAAGATGTTATAAAGGAGGAAATTGTAATTCTTTCAACACCGGCAAATGATACTAATTGTGCAGAGTGGACACTTATTTCAGATAAAGGTACATATTCTTTTGATGGACTAATGCTTGATACTTATATAGATTGCAGGATAGAAGTTTATATAAAAGAAGGTGATATTATTGCTTTTTCTAAGGTTGTGGAAACAGAGCCGATAATTACAGGAGCATATCTGCAAGAGTATGGTGAAAATTATGTGAAAATATTTGTAAATGGTGCGGAAAGAATTTATACTACAAAAGAAAATATGGTATTAGATATTAATTCTTTTACATCACCTATTATAGATTTAAGGATAAATCAGGGAAATATACTTGAAGTAAGAACAATTACAGAAAAAATTTCGGGAGAAAAAATTTTAAGAGCTGATAAAGAATATATTGAACTTGAAAGCGGAATAACAGAAGCAGAGCAAGATATAAAATTTTATTCATATATAGATGGAAAATTAAGTGCGAAAAATATAAAAAACTTTATAGTGGGAACGGATATAGGAGAATATTATTTGAAAAATGGAAAAATTTGTGCGGCAGTTATAGTGGAGGATTATGAACCTAAAAAAATAAGAGTTTTAATAGGAAATACAGGTTTTACTGAATTGGTGCATAAAAATATTAAATTTAAAGTAAATGCAGATTATATAATGAAATATGGTGATACTGAAAAGACTTTAAAAGCAGGCGAAGTAATAGAAATAAATACTGAAAATGATATACAATATTTTGAAAATGCAGATAGAATTTATTTATATAGTACAGATGAAAATGGAAAGGTTGAACTTCAAAGTGTAAGCAGAGGACAGGGAGTACCAAGTTATAGAGGTAATTTAGAAATAGCAAGACAGGAAGATGGATATTCTATTGTAAATGAATTGGGGATTGAAGAATATCTTTACTATGTAGTACCGAGTGAAATGCCTTCTTCTTATGGATTAGAAGCGGCGAAAGTACAGGCGGTTACAGCAAGAAGTTATGCCTATAATCAGATATTTTCAAATAAATATTATAGATATGGTGCAAATGTAGATGATAGTGTTCAAAGTCAGGTTTATAATAATACGATAGAAAGTGAAATTTCTACAAGAGCAGTAAATGAAACGAAAGGAAAAGTATTGAGTTATAATGGTGCGGTTATAAGTGCGAATTTCTTTTCAACCTCGGCAGGAATGACAGCTAATAGTGGCGAAGTTTGGATGAATACTGCTACTAAGGAATTTCCGACAGCAACATCTAAATATCTTAAAAGTCAAAAACAGTATATATCTGGAAGCTATGGAGATTTATCCAAAGAGGAAAATGCAGATGTTTTTTTAAAAAATGTAAATGTGGAGAGTTATGATAGCCAATTTTCGTGGTTTAGATGGAATGTATCTATGACAGCAGAGCAGCTTTCTAATTCTATAAATAGTATGCTTAAAAGCAGATATACAGCTAATAAGTGGGCAATAAAGACACTTATAGACGGAGTTTACAGAAGCAGGGAAATTGAAAGTATTGGAATGCTAGAAGATATAGAGATAACTAAACGAGGTGAAGGTGGAAATATAGTGGAAATGATACTTGTAGGAAGTGAGCATACAGTTAAAGTACTTACTGAATACAATGTAAGAGTTTTGTTAAAACCTGCTGATACGGATGGAAAAATAATATTGAATTTAAATAATGGTTCAAGTATGACAAATTACAGTCTTATGCCAAGTGCATTTTTTACAATGGATAAAATTTTTGGAGAAAATGGAAAACTCGAAAGTATAACTTTCTATGGCGGAGGAAATGGACATGGTGTTGGAATGAGCCAAAATGGAGTAAAAACAATGTCTGATATGGGTATGAATTATGAGCAGATTTTGACACATTATTATGAGGGAACAAAGATAGGAAATATATATTAAATTTAGTGAAAATTATAACAAATAATAGAAAATATTTTCTTGTATTAAGATTGCTTGATTAATTGCATTGTTTAGTATAAAATTGTCTATATAAATAAAATATTATTAAATAAAAATTGGAGGAGAAAATATGGCTATTTTAGTTACAGGAGGAGCAGGTTATATAGGCAGTCATACTTGCTTAGAGTTACTTAATCAGGGATATGAGGTTGTAGTTATAGATAATTTAAGTAATTCAAGCAGTAAATCACTTGAAAGAGTGGAAGAGATAACAGGAAAGAAACTGACTTTTTATAAAGCGGATTTATTAGATAAAGAAGCAGTTGAAGAAGTATTCAAAAATGAGAATATAAATTCAGTAATTCATTTTGCAGGTTTGAAAGCAGTCGGAGAGTCAGTTGTAAAGCCTATGGAATATTATCATAACAATATTACGGGGACACTTATTTTATGTGAAGTTATGAAAAAATATAATGTAAAAAACATTGTTTTTAGTTCTTCTGCAACTGTTTATGGAGAACCAGCGTTTCTACCGATTACGGAGGATTGCCCTAAAGGTAAAATTACAAATCCTTATGGACAGACAAAATCTATGTTAGAACAGATACTTACAGATATTTATGTATCAGATAATGAATGGAATGTAATTTTGCTTAGATATTTTAATCCGATAGGAGCACATATATCTGGAAAAATAGGAGAAGATCCAAAGGGTATACCTAATAATTTACTTCCATATGTGGCAAAAGTAGCAGTAGGAGAACTTGAAAGTATTGGCGTATTTGGAAATGATTACAACACACCTGATGGAACAGGAGTAAGAGATTATATTCATGTGGTAGATTTAGCACTTGGTCATGTAAAAGCAATTGAGAAATTAAAAGAAAATAAAGGAGTATTGATTTATAATCTTGGAACTGGTAAAGGTTATTCGGTTATGCAGGTTATAAGAGCTTTTGAAAAAGCTTGTGGTAAAACGTTAAAATATGAAATAAAACCAAGAAGAAGTGGTGATATTGCAGCTTGTTATGCTGATTCATCTAAAGCAAAAGCTGAACTTGGCTGGGAAGCACAGTATGGAATAGAGAGAATGTGTGAGGATTCATGGAGATGGCAGAGTAATAATCCTAATGGATATGGAGAAAATTAATATGACTACCTTATATATTGTGAGGCATGGAGAAACAGATTGGAATACACAGGGAAAATTTCAAGGATTGGAAGATATCCCTTTGAATGAAACAGGGAGAAAACAAGCCCTTTTATCAACGAAATATTTAAACAAGCAGAATTGTGATGTTATAGTGAGCAGTCCATTGTCCAGAGCAAAAGATACAGCAGAGATTATAGGAAAAAATATTGGAATTGAAAAAATAGAGATTGTTAAGGATTTTATTGAAAGGGATTTGGGTTCAGCATCGGGACTTTTACCAGAAGAAAGAAAAAAACGTTTTCCTGATGGATTTATTGCAGACGCAGAACCAAAGTTAGAATTGAGAAAACGAGTTTTTAAAGCAATGGCTGATTTACATAACAAGTATACCAATAAGAAAATTATTGTAGTTACTCATGGTGGAATAATAAATTCCATAATGCAAAAACTTACAGATGAAAAATTTAATCCAAATGAAACTAAAATTTTTAATGGAAGTGTTACGGTTTTAAGAGGCAATGGAATTGATTGGAAATTAGAACTGTTTAACTATGTGTAAATTTGGAATGGCTGAGATTGGGACAAATAATAAAAGGCGGTTAAAAAACCGCCTTTTATTATTTGTAGCTGTCAAACCAGCCAGTGAAATCGAATGTAGCAAAATAGTCAGCAGGAGTTTCGGCACGTCGTATAAGTTGTGTTGTACCATCTTCTTTAAGAAGAATTTCGGCTGAACGAAGTTTTCCATTATAATTATAACCCATTGAAAAGCCATGTGCTCCGGTGTCATGAATAAC
>CAZQDT010000219.1:0-4229 GCA_964592005.1 uncultured Eubacteriales bacterium | reverse complement strand
AGACATTTTGCTCTCTAAATTATAATATTTCAACATTGAATATATTTCTTCTTCCGTAAATCCAAAATACTGTGAAAAGTCTGCATCTGAAACAGTGCATACTCGTAGATTGTTAAATCCTGTAAATATACTTTCCTTAGACACTCTTAAACAACCTGTCAATACTCCAAATTGTAAATAAGGGTTATCTTTTAGCGAATCATTCATCATAGCTCTAATTATATCCAGCATTTCCTCATAATAACCATTGATACTTGCTTTTTGTAATGGGACATCATATTCATCTAACAATATAATAACTTTTTGATTATAATGTTGATAAAGTAATTTTGTTAATAAACGCAAACTGCTCTTTATTACTGATAAACTGCTTTCACAATCTTCTATTTTTGCAAAATCTTTCAAATCTCTTTTATTAATTTTTTCACTTTCTTCTATATAACTAAAATTTCTGAATAAATCTGCCAAAAGTTCTTTTAAACTATCATAAGCATATTCAAATTTTAATCCCTCTATTTTCTTAAAAGAAAGAAATATTACCGGATATTTATTTTGCCATTTTTCACAAATAGCAATTTCCTTTTCAATATTAAGATTTTTAAATAATTCTTTACTATTTTTCTGGATATTTAAAAATTCATCCAACATACTCATATTTAAAGTTTTACCAAATCTTCTTGGTCGGGTTATCAAAGTTACTTCTGAATAATTATTTATTAAATCAGATATAAACATAGTTTTATCTATATAGTAGCAGCCATCTGAAATTAATTTCTCAAAATTGCTTATACCTACTGATATCATTTTTTTATTCACGTAAAACACCTCACACAATTTATTTAATTATCAATTTCTTGGTATATAATTCTCTCATTTACATCTGAAACAAAATCTTTTATTCTTTCATAATCAGGCAATTCAGGTAAATCGGTATTCTCCTTATCATATTCTAATCTTTTTTCAAGCTCCGTTAAAAAATCATAAAACTCTGGGAGTGGCTGTTTATTATTATCAAGAAATTTACCATTTCTTATTTCAAGTAATAAATCTCTTTCTTTTTCTCTATAAGTTATTATTTCCTTTTTTTCCAAAATATCAAAACACATATAATAAAGTCTAATCAAATGTGCCATATGTTTACCAAGTTTATTATGCTCTGCTGCATTAGAATTACGTTTGCCTATCTTTCCATAATCTTTTACAATATTACTCATTTCTGACCACATAGATTTATAATCTCTCAGAGGATAATGTTTTAAATTGATATCCATAAAAATTTCTGTATCATATTCCTCTTGAATAGCTTTATCAATATATAGTTTTATATTATCATCATCAAAATAAAAATATTTTTCTTTAAAATTAAATGACGCATTTTTAATGCTATTTAATATATGTATTTCTCTTTGTTCCTGATTAACATCTCTTACTGCTTTATTGTCTAATCTTCTGAGTTGTGCTGTTGCATATCCTGCAAAAGAATTTACAGCCAATTTAGACAAAAACAAATTTTTATTTTCTAACAATTCTTTTCCAATCGAAGAAAGATATAAGTAATGTTCAGGTTTTAAACCTAAAATTTCAATTGTATTAGGGTTACAATTGGTTAAAAGTTTAATAATTTTATTAAATGAATATATTGTAGTATCAGTAGTTTCTTCCACAAATTGTTCAAACTTTTCACCTGTCAGAATTTCTCTTTTGGTATTTAATGTAATTCCTCTGATATCTAAATCTGAAGTTTCTTTATTTATACCGTAGCCATAACTTCCACTAAGTCCCAAAAGAATTATATTTTTTCCTAAATGTTCGTTTTCTTTTAAAAATAAATATTCTTCACTTTAGTTTTTGTTTTATTTCTTGTAAATTCATATTTTCACCTCAACTCGCAGAAGATTTTGTATTTTAAAATGTTACTTACATTTTTGTTAAATTATGTATGTTTTTATATAAAAATATGAGTATAGGAATTGTTTAAATTAATTATAATTGTTTATTAAAAAATTTACAATATCAATTAAAATAAAACCTCTTTTTTAAATAAAACAAATTCAGATAAAAAGCCAAAACTTTTTACAATGGTTTTAGGTAAAAATTTTGGCCACCGTAAACATTTGCTTTTATTAAAATAAAACAAATTCAAATAAAAAGTTTTTGCTACTTTAAATATTTGTTTTTATTAAAATGTAGACAAAAAGGTTTGTTTTATTTTATTCTTTCATTGCTGGAAATTCTTTGAATTTTTCATTCATAGGTGGTTTTAGTTCTTTTTTTACATCTGCTGCCGCTGCTTCATCTAAAACTACCCTAAACTGTGTTTCATACAATTCCTTATATACTCCATTATTCTCAACTAATTCTTCGTGTGTACCATTTTCAACAATTTCACCATTTTTTATTACTAAAATTCTATCTGCATAAAGAATAGTAGAAAGTCTATGTGCTATAACAAGGCTTGTACGTCCCTTTAAAAGTGGTTCAATAGCATCTTGTATAGAGCTTTCTGAAATAGAGTCCAAAGAAGATGTCGCCTCATCAAGTATCAATATTGCAGGATTTTTAAGAATAACTCTTGCTATTGAAATACGCTGTTTTTCTCCTCCTGAAAGCTTCAATCCTCTATTTCCAACAATACTGTCATAACCATTAGGTAAAGACATTATAAAATTATGTATATTAGCTGCTTTACAAGCTTCAATAATTTCTTTGTCAGTCGCATCATCTTTTGCATAAAGAAGATTTTCTTTAATTGTGCCATTAAATAAATATGTATCCTGTGTAACAACACCTATGGATTTACGCAAAGAAGCCAAATCATAATCTTTTACATTAATTCCATCTATACTTACCTTTCCCATAGAAACATCATAAAGTCTTGGAATTAAATTTGTAATAGTAGATTTTCCTGAACCTGATGGTCCTACCAAAGCATACATTTTACCTTTAGGTATTGTAAAATTTATATTTTTCAAAATAGTCTGTCCTGCCTCATATTCAAAAAATACTTTTTCAAAAGAAATGTCTCCATTGACTTCATCTTTTTTAACAGCATTAGAAGCATTTACTATTTCAAATGGTCTGTCATAATAATCAAATATTCTTTCAAACAATGCCAAAGAACGAACAAAATCTACTTCAAGATTTAAAAGCGATGAAACAGGAGAATATAAACGGTTTACCAATGCAACCACAGCTGTAATTGTACCTACTGTAAGAGGATTTTCTACTCCTGCATTTGCATCTTTTATAAGAATATAGCCTCCAACAAGATAGATTAAAATAGGTCCTATATTGGTAAAAATGCCCATAACCATTCTAAACCACTGACCTGCTACATGTTCTTTCATAGAAAGCTTTGTAACTTCTTTATTTACTTCTTCAAATTTTTTATATTCCTTTTCTTCTCTTGTAAAAAGTTTTACCAACATTGAACCACTAACACTTAAAGTTTCATTTACAAGCTGATTCATTTTATCATGCTTACTTTGTGTTTCTCTAAGAATAGTCCATCTTTTATGACCTGCCTGGCGTGTAGGTAAAATTAAAAATGGAAGTATAAACATACTCACTATTGCAAGTTTCCAGTTCATACCAAATAAAGCTGCTAAAGTAGTAATTATAACTAAAATATTATTTACTATACTTGTAAGTGTACCACTTATTACTGAACGGACACCATTTATATCACCGTTCATTCTAGTAATAATTTCACCTTGTTTTTCTGTGGAAAAAAATCTATGTGACATATGCTGTAAATGGTCATACATCTGATTTTTCATATCATATATAATTTGCTGTGAAATCCAAGGATTTACATAACTTTCAAGAACAGTTATAACTCTTGATAATAATAATGTTCCAAAAGATGCTCCTGACAATATCAAAAGAAGCTGCATATCTTTTCCGTAAAGAGCCTCATCAACTATCTTTCCTGTAATTATTGAAGGAAGCAATCCTACTACTGAAGAAAGAAAAATCATTATAAATACAAAAATAAACTGAAGCCAATAAGGTTTTAAATAAGATAAAATTCTTATTATCATAGCTTTTGTAACTTTAGGTTTATTTGCTTTTTCCTCTTCTGTTAAAAAATTTCTCATTCCTCTTGGCGGTGGTCCGCCCGGTCCTCCCATTGGTGGCATAATCATCATTCCCTTCTCACATATTATGACATTATTTTAACACTATAAAAAAATATATTCAATGTTCATACTTATACTTTTAATCAG
>CAZQDT010000218.1:0-4250 GCA_964592005.1 uncultured Eubacteriales bacterium | reverse complement strand
GTTTTTGTTTCTTGGATTTCCAATAAAAGTAATATCGGGATTAAGTTCCCCATATTCAGCTTGTGGAAGAAAATTGTCGGACAACCAACATTTATCTACATTATAACCTAAATAATTTAAAACAATGGCTAATGATGTTACTTCACAGCCATTTGGTAATTCTGGATTTTGTAAAATATTATCTATATTTAATTTAATGTTTGAATAATTGTTTGGGTTTTTGTTATTAACAAATTTCTTGACTTCAATTACTTTAGGTTCAACTTCTATTTCGTGTATTACTTCTATTTCTTTTATTATAATTTGTTCAGATATATAATCAATAATATCATTTTTGATAGTTTTTATATTATTTGATATATTTTGATTAAAATAATTTTCAAAGGATATAAATATCAAAATTCCAAATATTATTAATAGTATATATAATTTTTCGTAAATCTTTTCTTTTAGCATATACAATTCAACCCTTTAAAAATATATTTTTTAAAAATCTCTTTTTTAGCAGAAATTATTTATTTTTTGATAAATTATCTTCTTTTTCCTTTAGAGCTTTAGCAATAAATATAATTTTTTTTTTGAATTTTCATCTAAAAGTTTATATGTATTGATTAATTCCTCCTTTTCTTTATCAGTTAAAATGACATTTCTGTTAGCATCCACAATAAACCTCTCCTTTTGACTACAATGTATTCTATTTACATTTAGATAATAATACTGTGAGTTCTTTTTGTCAATAAGAAATTAATAATATACTTTTTTTAGATTATTATGTTTTTAGTTAAAACTATAAAACAATTTATAAAAATTAATTATTTATTTACTCTTTTATTTTTGATTGCAATGTAATAAAATTAATGTTATATTTTTTAGTATGGAGGTGAATTTTTTGAAAGAAAGGCTTAAGCAACTTAGGAAAATTCTCAATTTAAGTCAACGTGCTTTTTGTAAAAAAATAGGAATGAAACAATCCACATATGCCTCATTTGAAACAGGAAACAGAGAACTTAAAGAAACATATATTAAATTAATTTGTCAAACTTATAATGTAAATGAAAATTGGCTGAAATTTGGAACAGGAGAAATATTTATACAAGGAAAAGATGAGGATATCACTGAATTATTAGAAATATATGATTCTCTTACCCCTCCGTTAAAACGTTATCTGCTTAATCAAATACGTGAACTGAAATCTTTACAAGACTTTCGGGATGATAAAAATTAGTTTATAGAAAAGTTTGATAAATAATAAAAGCTGTACCTTTCTACTCATATTTAGATTGATACAGCTTAAAGTTTTTTGTTAAAATTAAATTTGACTGGAACTTTTTTAAAAAATTTACGTTAAATATAATAATTAGGATATTTATATTTTATTAAAGAAGGGAGTAATTCTAATGAGAAAATTTTTGATATCTGTTATGGTGGCAGCTTTAGTATTAAGTAACACAGTTGTAGCAGCAGAAGATGAAAAATTCGATTTACAGGAAGGGTTAGTGGTTTCAATGCAGGAAAAAGCAGATATAGATTTTGTAAATTTAGATGCAGAAATTTTAGAAATAGGTACAGATGAAATGTCAAATCAGATTATAGTAAAAGATTTGAACAGTGGAAGAAATTTAGTTTTATTGATATCAGATACTACTCTTGTTGTAAATCAAGAAGGGATAGGAGTTAATTTAAAAGACTTAAAGCTTGGAGATAAAATTAAAGTTGTACATAGTAAAATGATGACAAGGAGCATACCAGCTCAGACAAATACATATAGTATTATAGTAAATAATGATGAAACTAAAGCAAGTCCTTTATATACTACTGTTTCAGAAGTGGCTAAAGATGAATATGGAAACATAGAAATATTTACTGCTGATAGAATGTATAAATTTGTTGTAAATCCTCATACAAGGCTGATTCCTTATAAAACGAGAAATATTATAAAGGCTTGTGATATTTCTGAAGGTGATACAATATTAGTTTGGTTTGATTTTGTTACAATGAGTATTCCTGCTATGTCAAATCCTACAGAAATTATGTTGATATCGAAAGGAAATGATGAAGAAACAACAGATATTTCTTTGGCAGAAAATATTGAAGAAACGAATATAGATTTAGGTAAAGAACAGATAAGTCAAAAAAGTGTTGTTATAGGTGAGATAATAAAATAATAAAAAGCGGCTGCATGATAAATTTAAGGCAGTCGCTTTTTATATATCTAGTTAAATTGTGAACAGTAAAGCTGTGAATAAAATCCTTTATTTTTCATAAGTTCATTATGTGTTCCCTGTTCTATGATATTTCCATCTTTTACCACTAAAATTAAATCTGCATTTTGTATTGTCGAAAGACGATGAGCAATTACAAAGCAGGTTTTGTCTTTCATAAGTTTACGCATTGCCTGTTGAATTTGAATTTCCGTACGGGTATCTACATTAGAAGTAGCTTCATCAAGTATCAGCATCTTAGCATCTAGTAACATTGCTCTTGCAATTGTAAGAAGCTGTTTTTGACCTTTTGAAATATTTATTCCGTCCTCACTTAAAATTGTATTATAACCATCAGGTAATTTGGTTATGTAAGAATGGATTTTAGCGGCTTTAGCAGCTTCGATTACCTCTTCCATAGTTGCATTTTCTTTACCATATGCAATATTTTCAAAAATGGTTCCATTAAATAACCATGTATCTTGAAGTACCATAGCATAAGCTTTTCTAAGACTTTTTCTGGTTATATTTTTAATGTTTGTATCATCAACAGATATTTCTCCTGAATTTGGGTCATAAAAACGCATTAATAAGTTTATAAGTGTAGTTTTTCCTGAACCAGTAGGACCTACGATAGCTGTAAGACTTCCTTTTTTAGCTTTAAAACTAAGATTGTGAATTATTTCTCTTTCTGGTATATAACCGAAATTTATGTTTTTAAGTTCTACATTTCCATAAACAGTTTTTAAAACTTTAGCATTAGGTAAATCTCCAATTTCGGGTAATTCATCTATAAGTTGGAATACTCTTTCTGCTGCTGCCGCTGCTGACTGTAATTCACTCATTATATTAGCTGTTTCATTTATCGGACCTGAAAATTTTCTTGAATATAAAACGAAAGAAGAAATATCTCCAAGTGTAATTAAATTTTTTAAATAAAGTATAGCTCCTAAAACGCTTATAAGTGATAAAGAGAGATTGTTTATAAAGTTTACCGATGGACCTACCATAGCTCCATAATATTCAGCACGATAATAAGCCTCAACAGCATCTTCATTTTTTACATCAAATTTTTGAATTGTATTTTCTTCCTGATTATAGGCTTTTAAAGTTTTCTGACCTGAAACCATTTCTTCGACAAATCCATTTAATATGCCTAATTTAGCAGAACGTGTCCTGAAAAGAGGTCTTGTCTTTCCTGTCATATATTTAGTAAGACATATTGAAAGAGGAATTGTAAATACAAATATTAAAACCAGTAAAGGGGATATTTTAATCATCATAATAAATGAGCCTATTATTGTAATTATACTTGCACATATCTGAACTAAATCGTTTGATAGTGAAGTATTTATTGTATCTATGTCATAAGAAAATTTACTGATGATATCACCTGTCTGATATTTATCAAAATATCCCACTGGAAGTTCTATAAGTTTATTGAATACATCTTCTCTCATTTGAAAGACAATTTTTTGACTTATGTGAATCATAAGTACCGATAAAATATAAGAGAGAAGTGCTGAACCTATGTAAAATAATACCATTAATCCGGCATAATAAAATACTTTATCAAAATCGACTTTGCCCGTCCCAAACTCGATTGCATCAATTGCATATCCTGAAAGCTGAGGACCAATTAAAGCAAAAATATTACTTAAAATTGTTAAAGTTATTGCAATGGCAAGAAGGACTTTATATCTGTACAAATATTTTCCTAATCTCATAAATACATATTTTCTGTCTTGAGGTTTATCGGTTTTTTCACTTATGCCTCTTTTTGATTTTCCCATTGGATTAAATCCTGCCATTATTTTTCACCTCCCATTTGAGATTTGCTTATTTCTTTATAAATATCACAAGTTTCAATAAGGTCGTTATGTTTTCCATAACCTATAATCTTTCCGTCTTCAAGAACGAGTATATGGTCAAGGTTCATTATAGAACTTATTCTTTGTGCAATAATTATTTTTGTAGTATCACTGAAATTTTTGTTGATTTCTCCTCGAAGTAAAGAATCTGTTTTATAATCTAAAGCACTTGAAGAGT
>CAZQDT010000217.1:0-4264 GCA_964592005.1 uncultured Eubacteriales bacterium | reverse complement strand
AATAACTGCTTGTGTAACAGGCTCGCCTAAATATCCTTCTGCATCTGCTTTCAACTTTTGAAGTATCATTGCAGAAATTTCCTGTGGAGAATATTTTTTATCATCTATTGTTACTTTATAATCTGAACCCATATGACGTTTAATAGAACTTATTGTTCTTTCAGGATTTGTTACTGCCTGACGTTTAGCTGTTTCACCTACTAAACGTTCTCCTGTTTTTGAGAATGCCACTATTGAAGGTGTAGTTCTAATTCCCTCACTATTAGCTATAACAACCGGCTGTCCACCTTCCATAACTGATACACATGAATTTGTTGTTCCTAAGTCAATACCTATTATCTTTGCCATAATATATTCCTCCTAAATATAAATACATAATTTTTAATATTTTTATTATTAATTAGCAACTTTTACGGTGCTGTATCTTATTACCTTTTCTTTATACATATAACCTTTTTGAAGAACTTCAACTATCGTATTTTCTCCATAATTTTCATCTTCTATGTGCATTACTGCCAAATGAAGATTTGGGTCAAACTGTTGGTCTTGTGCCTCTATTTCACTTACTCCCATAGCTGAAAGTATATCAATAAACTGCTTCAAAACCATATCAACCCCCTGTTTCAAAGGAGTATCTTCTTTACTTGACATTGCTGCTCTTTCAAAATTGTCTAAAACAGGAAGTATTTTTTCTATGGCAGATTTTACACCATCATCATACATACCTGATTTTTCTTTAACAGTTCTTCTTCTGAAATTATCAAAATCTGCAAGAGTTCTTTTATATTTATCATCTAATGCTGCTATTTCTTCCTTCATAGCTTCGATAGGATCTTTTTCTGTTTCTATCTTTTCTTCTGTTTTCTCTGCTTCTTCTGCTTCTTCAATTTTTTCTGTTTCTTCCATTCCTTCTTCTAATTCTTCTAACTGTTTTTCTTTTTCATTCATTATTTTCACCTTTCTCAGCTCCCTGCTATACGCTGGAGAACTTCATCTATATTTTTACTTACATAAGCAAGCATTGATACTACTTGTGCATAATCCATTCTTGTAGGTCCTATAATACCGATTGTTCCCACTTCTTGGTCACCTACTTTATATGTAGTTTTAACCAAAGAACAATCTTTTATTTTATCATTTTCATCGCCTATGATAACTTGGATTGTACTGTCATTTTCTTTGTTTACAATTTCTGTCAAAGTTTTCTTTTCTTCAAAAGCTTCAAATAATTCTTTAGCTTTTTCTATGTCATTAAATTCAGGAAACTCTAAAATATTTTTAGCTCCCGAAAAACTTATCTCTTGATAATCATCTTTTTTCACAGTATCAGTTATATAATCAAGAATAGGATTAACTATTTCATTAAAATCTCCCATCTCTGCTTTTAACTGTTGAATAAGTGGTAAATTAATCTGTTCAAGTGTAAGTCCTACCAATTTTTCATTCAATACATTTGAAAGTTGCCAAAGTATCTGCTCATCAGGTACTTCCTTCAAATTTAATATATAATTCTGAACTCTGTTAGTATCTGTCGCTGAAACAAATATTATCGACTTATCATCTAAAGGAACAAGCTGAACGTGTTTTATTTTAATCTTCTTAACACTTGGCTTAGAAACTATGGCAGTATAATTTGTCAAAAGTGCAACTGCTTTTGCTGTTTCATTCATAAGATAATCTATCTTATTTACACTTTTTTCAATAACTTCTTCAAGCACTTTTCTCTTATAAGCATCTAATTCCTTATACTGCATAAGTTCATCGACATATAATCTGTAACCTTTGTCAGATGGAACTCTTCCTGCTGAAGAATGTGGCTGAACTATAAGTCCTAATTCTTCTAAATCTGCCATTTCATTTCTTATGGTAGCTGAACTTATACCCAAATTGTACTTCTTAGCAATAGTACGTGAGCCAACAGGTTCTGCTGTTTCAATATAATCATTGATAATAGCCTGTAAAATCTTAACTTTTCTTTCATTTAACTGCATTAGTCTCACTTCCTTACTACTACCATTTTATTTTGTTAGCACTCGTCAACGTTGAGTGCTAATTTATGTTCTTAAAATAACACTCAACAGCAATATTGTCAAGTGTTTTTTTTAAATTTTTTATTTTTTATAAAACTTTGTACTTAATTGACATTTCAACAACTAATAGTTTAAATTTTTTATTTATTTTTATACTATCTATATACCAAAACAATTAAATCTAAAATCAAAATATGTAAAGGATAAAACCAATAATAGAAATATTTTATATATTTGTTATATAATCCCTGTTTGCCTTTATAAAGCCAAATAAATATTAAGGAAAACATAGCTAACCCTTGCTGATATATTTCAAAAGTTCTGCCAAACAAATTTATAGGTATCACCAAACCTTTTAACATTTCACAATTTATCCAATACATTCCTAAAATTTGCACTAATATTTTTAATATTTTTTCTAATTTTGTATCATTTTCTTTTTTATGAGTAAAATAAAATAAAATTACTGTCAGTACACCATAACCATAATAATCTACAAAAGTCACTATTCCCAACAAATAAAATACAAATATTACCAATGAATAAACAACTATCTTGAATAAAAAATTCTTATTTTTCAATTTCTCAAATATAACCAAAGCTACAATAGCTATTAAAAAAGTCCACAAAACATTTTGATGTAAAGGATAAAACACTCTGCTTCCCATCATCAAATTAAATGGGATTTCAGAAATTAACGCAAATATAAATAATCTTACAATATATTTTTTTAAATTTCTAGTATGAAAAAAACCTTCAACTGTCAAAAATGCAAATATTGGAAATGCCAGTCTTCCTATATTGGTAAGCCAGTCATAATCAATTAAAATAGTTCCCCATAAATGGTCACATAACATAAAAATCATCGCAATAATATGAAGAACAAATGAAGATAACTGAAAATTACATTTTATTTTATCATTATTTTTAATTAAATCCATAATAAACACCTCAAATAAACTATATTAAAAATTTCTCAAATACCACATTAGACACATCTATTCCCCTTAAGGTAAGTGCAATTTTATCTTTGTTTTGGTATAAAAGTCCATATTCAACACATTCTTCTATTTGTTTTTCATATATATCATAAATATCCTTATTGAACCTCATTTCAAAATCTTTTACTGAAATACCCTCAATAAGCCTTAGTCCTAAAAACATAAATTCAGCATATTCATCATTTATAGAATTTATCTCTACATCTTCAACAATATTGTTCTTATTAGTTTCAGAAATATATTTTTGAAGGTCATAAGTATTATGATATCTTTTTTGTGCTACATAAGAATGAGCTCCCAATCCCATACCTACATATTCTTCTTTCTTCCAATAAACTATATTATGTCTACTTTCAAAACCTTTTTTAGCAAAATTTGAAATTTCATAATGCCTATAACCATTTTCTTTTAAAACTTCTATTGTTCTATAATACATTTTGCGGTCAATTTCTTCATCTGGTATTTCCAATTTCCCTTGATTGTACATATCACCAAAAGGTGTCCCCTCTTCTACAATAAGGCTATAAGCTGAAATATGCTCAGGATTTAATTTAAGTGTTTCTTTTAAAGTTTCCTCCCAATCTTCTAAAGTCTGACTTGGTAAAGTAAACATTAAATCAAGATTAATATTATTAAATCCTGCCTTTCTCGCCAAATTAAAACTTTCTTTAAAATCATCTATGGTATAAATACGCCCTAGCTTCTTTAAAAGTCTATTTTGCCATGCCTGCAAGCCAATACTTAATCTGTTTACCCCCGCCTGCTTAAGTGCTATAAGCTTTGAATACTCTATCGTTTTAGGATTACTTTCAATAGTTATTTCTGCCTTTCCCTCTATATTAAAATATTTTTTCAAACACTTCATTATATTTACTAAATTATTCTCTGAAAGAACCGTAGGTGTCCCTCCTCCTATAAAAACCGTCTTTACACAATAATCTGTATATCGTTGTGAAACAGTCTTTATCTCCTCTAAAAGTGCTGAAATATATTCTTCATAAATATATTCTTTATGCGGATATGATGCAAAATCACAATAATTACATTTTGCCTTACAAAATGGTATATGAATGTATAAACTTAAAAATTTTTTCATTTTATATATTCCCTTTCCTATTTTGATAGCCTTTTCATTTCCACTTTACATTTCTTGTTAAAACAGGAAATCGCATACAGACAGATTTCATTTATCACTTCTTCCTGTATTGCCTCTACATAGTTTTTCTTTTCTAT
>CAZQDT010000216.1:0-4277 GCA_964592005.1 uncultured Eubacteriales bacterium | reverse complement strand
ACTATTTCAATCTTTTTTTCTTAACTGTTTTTTCATAAATCACTTGACACTACCCTTTTCTGCAAGTTTTTGATTGATAGTTTGAATATCTTTTTTTATTTGTGTAATTCCTAATAAATAAGCCAATATAAAAACAGGTGTCACATACACAAAAGACATCCACCAATTTGATTTATCAAACCAGTTACTAAATATTCCAATTACCAGAAGCATAATCTCTACTAAAACATATTTACAGATTATTTCTTTTAAAAAAGAATCATAAAATAAGTATATTGTAAAATAATGAATTCCCATACTGAAAAACCCCATAAGTACAATTAAAAAATTTAGTTTCATCTCTGCCCTGTATTCAAAACACAAAGAGGAAACTAATGTCACAATTATTAATATTACAGCCGACAATATTAAGGATTTTTGAATATACTTTTTCATCTCTAACCCTCCTTAAACAGCATTCTCTTTATTTCCGAAATATAAGCCCTTGAAACAATTATTTTTTCTCCATTTGTAAGCACCGCTTCCAATCTACTATTAGGCAGCGTTGCTATATGTACAATCTCATTTATATTAACCAAAAAATTTCTGCTTACTTTTACAAACTCATATTCTTTTAGTTCTTTCTCTAGCTGATATAAACGTTTTTCACTTCTAAATACCATATCTTTTGTGTATATAAAGGTACGTTTATCTACACTTTCTACATAATAAATTTCCGGCATCAAAACTTTGTAATCTCTTCCATTCTCACTTCCAATTAAAAACTGTTCTTCTGATTTGAGCTTTTTGATTATACGTAATACCTGACTATTTTGTTTGGGATATTCCACTGTAACTGTTAATTCAATATCTGGATTTTCCTTAAGAATTAGTTTCATAGTGTCACCTCCTATATGTATCATATCTAGTTACTTACCTTATTTCAACCCCCTAATAACCGAGCTGCAAAATAGCATTACTTAGTTACAAAATAATCCTTAACTCTAAACATGCTATTTTCTGTATTCCATAAAAGCATTAAAAGAGGGACATCGGCGGCTCAACCAAACTTTTTATAATTTTTAATTTTCAGAAAATCTATATTTCCAATATCTTTTCTATATATTTTTTAAGATTACTGCATACCATATATCTTTTTAATTTTAGCGAGCGTTTTTCCCCTACTTCAAACAAAATAATTTAACTCATTGTCCTATTTAAAAATTAGATAAAACCATATATTATAAAATAAAGATTTTATCACATTTCAATTTTCCTATAAATTAAGCTAACATATTTCACTGAAATTTCCACTTCATACGTCACAACAAGTTATATCACTACATAAAGAAAAAGTCCCATAAACAATTAAGTTCACAGGACATAACTTTAGGGTAGACCTCTCGGCGGCTTCGCCGCCGAAAGGTCTACCCAACATTTTTTATTTTTTATATTTCTTATAAAATTTTTATACGATACCTTGAGCCATCATAGCATCTGCAACTTTCTTGAAGCCTGCGATATTAGCACCTGCAACAAAGTTGTCAGCCATATTGTATTCTCTTGAAGCTGAGTCGATATTGTTGTAAATACCAACCATAATGTTTTTAAGTTTAGCATCTACTTCATCAAATGTCCAGCTTAATCTTTGGCTGTTCTGGCTCATTTCAAGAGCTGATGTAGCAACACCACCGGCATTAGCTGCTTTAGCAGGAGCAAATAAAATCTTAGCATTCTGGAATACTTCTACTGCTTCTGGTGTAGAAGGCATATTAGCACCTTCACCTACTGCTGTAACACCATTTGCTACTAAAGCTTTAGCATCTTCTACATTCAATTCATTCTGAGTAGCACATGGTAAAGCTATATCGCATTTAACATTCCATACTCCTCTGCCATCATGATATTCTGCTGTTGATTTATAGTTAAGATAATCTTTGATACGACCACGTTTAACTTCTTTAATTTCTTTAACAGCTGCAAGGTCAATACCATCTTTATCATAAATCCAGCCAGTTGAATCACTCATAGTTACAACTTTTGCACCTAATGTCTGAGCTTTCTCAGCAGCATATATAGCTACATTACCTGAACCAGAAATAACAACTGTTTTACCTTCAAATGAATTTCCTTTTGCTTTAAGCATTTCTTCTGTTAAATATACTAAACCATATCCAGTAGCTTCTTTACGAGCTAAAGAACCGCCATATGTCAAACCTTTTCCTGTCAAAACACCCTCATATAAGTTTGTAATACGTTTGTACTGTCCGTATAAATAACCTATTTCTCTTGCTCCTACACCAATATCTCCTGCTGGAACATCTTCATCTGCTCCGATATATTTATACAATTCTGTCATAAAGCTTTGGCAAAATCTCATTACTTCCATATCTGATTTTCCCTTAGGGTCAAAATCTGAACCACCTTTACCTCCACCAATAGGTAAACCTGTAAGAGAATTTTTAAAAATCTGTTCAAATCCCAAGAATTTTATAATTCCTAAATTTACTGATGGATGAAATCTTAAACCACCCTTATAAGGTCCAATAGCACTGTTAAATTGTACACGGAAACCACGATTAACCTGTACAACGCCATTATCATCTACCCAAGGTACTCTAAACATAACCTGTCTTTCAGGTTCTACTATTCTCTCTAAAAGACCTGCTTTTTGATATGCTGGATTAGCATCTACAACAGGAGCAAGGGTTTCCAATACTTCCTTTACAGCTTGATGGAACTCTTTCTCTCCAGGATTTCTTTTGATTACATTTTCTAAAACATTATCAACGTATGACATATTAATCTTTGCCTCCTAAAAAATATTTTAATAATGATTCCTTCTTATAGTAAATCCGTATCATCATTAACAGCTACTATAATACTATAAAGTCCCAATTTATTCAAGTAAATTTGATAAAAATTTAATTTGTTAAAGTAAAAAACCTAATTTTAAATTGACAATTTATTTCAACTTAATTTTATTAAGTTAATTTAGCAAATCTTCTAAAACTCTTTCAACATATATATCTGAATTTAAAAAGGTTTTAAATTTTTTATATTCTTCATTACTTTTAATTTTTCCATTTTTATCCTTTACGGCTCTTATAAGTATATTTTTAGGTGTATGTTCCATATCAATAAATTCAAGAAGCTGGACATTATATCCAAGCTGTTCAAGTATATTTGCCCTTATTGCATCTGTTGCAAGTGCCGAAAATCTTTCCCTTAAAATACCATATTTAAGCATAGAATTTAAAGTTTCATTTTTTAACTTTGAGTTTAATTCATGCTGACAGCAAGGCACTGAAAGAATTACTTTTGTATTCCACCTTACAGCTTTTTCCAACGCTGCATCTGTTGCCGTATCACAGGCATGAAGTGTAACCATTAAATCAATATCATTTTGGGGTATATAACCTGCTATATCTCCTACTGAAAAATTTAATTTTTCCCACTTTAAATCTTTAGCAAGCTTATTACAATTCTCTATCACATCTTTTTTTAAGTCAAGACCTACAACATTTATACTAAGTCCTTTTATCTTTTTTAAATAATAATAAAGTGCAAATGTAAGATATGATTTTCCACAGCCAAAATCTATTATATTAAGTTCTTTACTTGTATCTAAATTAGGAACTATATCTTCAATCATTTCAAGAAAACGATTTATTTGCCTAAATTTATCATATTTAGGAGCTAAAACCTTCCCATCTGCGTTCATAACTCCTAGTGCAATAAGAAAATCAATCTTCGCTCCTTCTTTAAGTATATAATTTTTAATTTTATTGTGTTCTACTGAACCTTTCTTTTTAGTCGCTTTCTTTTTTAGTATACTTACTTTTCCTTTTTTATTTGTAAGCACCTGTATATCTTCTTTTACTGTAAAAATTACCGCTTGCTTAAATTCATTTTCCATAAAATTCAAAAATTTTTCTATTAAAAATTCTGCTTCAACATTTTCATGTAAAACTTTCTTTTCATAATACATACTAAACTGATAATACAATTTTTCTTTTAAAACAACAGGTTTTACTACTATTTTATTATAACCCTCAAGCTTTTTGACTTTTAAATTGCTTAAAATTATTTCTATTATTTCATCACATAAAACTGACTGCTCTAGTAATTTTTTTAATTCGTACATTATTATTCTCCTAAAATTTATTTATTCTATACTTTTTTTGCTGCCTCTGCTTTTTCTTGCCTGCACCGCCAACTTATCATTTTTAATATATACTTTGGCACTGCCACCATCTACAAGTTTTCCAAAAAGCAATTCCTCTACAAAAATACTT
>CAZQDT010000215.1:0-4283 GCA_964592005.1 uncultured Eubacteriales bacterium | reverse complement strand
ATTTAAAGTAATTTACAAAAAATAGCATTTAAAAACTTCAGGTTATTTTTTACCTGAAGTTTTTAGGAGGACTTAAAAAACTGTTTAAAGAAAGCCTTTATTTATGCGAAAAATTTAAAATTAAAAAATTTCAAAAAATTTTCGCATTTAATATTGACATTTTTAGAAATAATAAAAAATGAAAAAAATAGTTGACAAATTAAAAAAAATGGTATATAATTTAAAACTGTCAGTGACAGTTGGAAGTTGATATTTTATATGGCGGAATAGCTCAGTTGGCTAGAGCATTCGGTTCATACCCGAAGTGTCGTAGGTTCAAATCCTATTTCCGCTATTTTGGCCCGTTGGTCAAGCGGCTAAGACGTAGCCCTCTCACGGCTAAATCAAGGGTTCGATTCCCTTACGGGTCATTAAGGAAACAACAGAGGCTTGTTTCCTTTTTTTGTATTTATGATAAAATATCTTTGTGATTTAAAAGATTTTAATATGGAGGAGATTGTTTTGAAAAAAATAACTGTAATGAGTATTTTTGGTACAAGACCTGAAGCTATAAAGATGGCACCACTTATTAAAGAATTAGAAAAACGTGAAAATATTAAAAGTGTTATATGCGTAACAGCACAGCACAGACAGATGCTTGACCAAGTACTGGAGCTTTTTGACATTAAACCAGATTATGATTTGGATATAATGAAAGACAGACAGACACTTGTAGGAATTACGACAAGAGTATTAGAGGGACTTGATAAAGTCATTCAAGAGGCTAAACCGGATATAGTTTTGGTACATGGAGATACAAGCACAACTTTTGCAGGAGCATTGGCAGCTTATTACAATAAAGTTCAAGTAGGTCATGTAGAAGCTGGTCTTAGGACTTATAATAAATATGAACCTTTTCCAGAAGAAATGAATAGAGTGCTTACAGATGATATATCAGATTTGTGTTTTGCACCTACACAGCTTTCAGAAGAATATTTGTTGAAAGAAAATATTTCAAAGGATAAAATCTTTGTAACAGGAAATACGGTAGTAGATGTTTTAGGTCAGACAGTGGAAAAAGATTACAAATTTACAGTAGAAGAACTTAACCATATAGATTATAAAAACCATAGAGTTATTTCCATGACAGCTCATAGAAGAGAAAATTTAGGAGAGCCGCTTGAAAATATATGTAGAGCTGTGCTTAGAGTTGTAGAAGAAAATGCAGATGTAGAAGTAGTTTATGCTGTACATAAAAATCCGGCAGTAAGAGAAATAGTTTATAAAATACTTTCAGGCAATGAAAGAATACATCTTATAGAGCCTTTGGATATGAAGGATATGCACAACCTTATGGAACGTTCTTATTTTGTGATGTCAGATTCAGGTGGAATACAAGAGGAAGCTCCATCTTTAAATAAACCTGTTTTGGTATTGAGAAATGTCACTGAAAGACCGGAAGGTGTAACAGCAGGTACTTTAAAACTTGCAGGTAGTGACGAAAATCAGGTATACAAGCTTGCAACAGAACTTCTTACAAATGAAGAAATGTATAAAAAAATGTCTGAAGCAAAAAATCCATTTGGTGATGGACACGCTTCAGAAAGAATAACTGATGCTATTCTTTATCATTTTGGAGTTTCTGAAAAAAAATCAGAAGAATTTATTTCTAATATTTAATTAAACGCAAAAGCAATTCATCTAATGATATATTCATTTTTTGAATTGCTTTTGTGTTATTATTTTTTAAATAAATTTAATTAAAAATGAAAAAATTAATAAACTAATTTTTAATTGCTTCGTATATAATAATAACAAAGCAAATGATTTGCTTATGTAAATAAAAGAAATTAAATTAAAAATAAAATATGAGGAGGCTTTTTATTATGAAAGAAGAAAGAATGAAAGTTTTACAGATGTTGGAAGAGGGTAAAATTGATGCAAATGAGGCAGAAAGATTACTTGAATTATTTACTAAAAATGTTAAATCAGATAAGACAAGAGAAATGGTAGATGATATTAATGAAAAAACATCTGCTTTCAATGAAAAAGTAAATGCAGCAGTTAAAGAATTTGTTGAAAAGATTGATAAGCTTACAAAAGATGTAGAGCCCAAAATTAAAAAAGCAGCTCAGATTGTAGTTGAAAACACAGTTGCCACAGTAGACGGTCTTTCAAAGACATTTAATGAAACATCAGAAGAAACAGACGAAACAGAAAAATCGGATGAAGATTGTTGTTGCGGTTGCTGTGAAGATGAAAAAGAAAATAAAGAAAATTAAAAATGTTACAATAAAAGGAAGTGGTATACATCACTTCCTTTTATTGTAACATTTTTGCCTTAAAATAGATGAAAATCTACAATCTTTTATATCGTCTTTAAATCATTTTTGACAAAATTTATCTTTTATGACATATTTAATGCTGTAATTGTTTAAATATTGTACAATATTTTTCATAAAATTATCTACTTTACGAAATAATTTCCAGCTATTATGTTAGCATATTTGAAAATAAATGTCAACGAAAAGCAAAAAAAATTGCAGAAAGTTTGCAGGAAAAACGCACAAATTATATTAATAAAAATTTTTTTAGCAGTCAAAAAAGTGGTCAAAAAGGAGAGCTATTTATGGCAAGAAGAGGAGAAAATATTTATAAAAGGAAAGATGGCAGATGGGAGGGCAGATATCAGGTATATTGTAGTGAAATGCAGAAGATGAAATATAAGTCAGTATATGCACATTCGTATAAAGAATGCAAAGAAAAGCTTAAAGCTGTCAGCAAAAAACCTGAACCTATAAGTACCCTAAAAAACATTAGTATTGAAGAAATTTTTCAGTTATGGCTTGAATATATAAATGGAAATGTAAAAAAATCTACCTATTATATATATTTTAATATTGTGAATAAACATATTTTACCATATATGAAAAACAAAAAGATTTCCGAAATCAATAATATTTATATAGAAAACTTTAAAAAATATAAACTTAAAAAAGGCAGACTAGATAAAAAAGGAGGACTTTCACCTAAAACAGTATGTGATATTTTAGCAGTTTTAAAAGCAGTAATAAAATATTCTTCAAATAATTTGGGGATTTCTTTTAATGTAAATTTAGATTTAATAAGTACAAGTGTTAAAAATAAGAAACAAAAGGAAGTTATCTCTTTGAACGAACAAGAGATATTAGAAAATTATCTTGATAATAACGTAGATAATTACAGTTGTGCCATAAAATTGAGTTTGTATACGGGTTTAAGATTGGGAGAAGTATGTGGTTTACAGAAAAAAGATTTTGATTTTTTAAATAATACATTTACAGTATGTAAAACTGTTCAAAGAATAAAACAAATTGGAAATGGAAATAAAACCTGTCTTACAACAGTAAATCCTAAAACAGTTAATTCAGAAAGAACTTTGCCAATTCCTGAAAAAATAATTCCTTTAATAAAAGAACTATTAAAATGTAAAAAAGAAGAAGATTTTATATTTTCAAACAAAAATAACAAACCTTTAGACCCCAGGACTTTACAATACTACTTTGTCAAAGTGATTAAAAATTGCAATTTAAAAAATTATAGTTTTCATACATTGCGTCATACTTTTGCAACCCGATTTGTGGAAAGAGGATTTGATATAAAGACTTTAAGTGAGATATTGGGACATTCTAATGTAAATATAACACTCTCGACTTATGTACATTCTTCATTTGAAATGAAAAGAAAATATATGAATGAATTAAATTATAAACCGTCAGAAAATGTGGTCTAAAATTTTGAAAATTGCCTTATAAAAAGGTTTATAGAAATTATTTCGTAAAGTAGATAACTTTACGAAACCAACTTCAAAGATTTTATATGATTATTATAAACATAAAATTTTATTTTATTCATCATAAAAAATATAAGCAGAGGGAAATGCCTATGGAAAAAGAATTGGAAATGATGACATACATAAATGAAAAAGAGGATATAACACAGCGCGAATTGGCGGAAGTAATAGGAGTGTCTTTGGGTAATATAAATATTATGCTCAAAAAGATGATAAACAGCGGGTTTGTACATATAGAAAAATTTAATTCCAAGGAAGTAAAGTATATGCTTACTCCATTGGGGATAAATGAAAAAAGCCAAAAGACATATGATTATGTGACAGAGAGCTGTAATACGATGATAAATGTATTAAAGAGGTTAAAAATTTGCCTTAATAATCAATACAAAAGTATGGAAAATATATATTTTTATGGAGAAGAAAATGAAATATATCCAATGATGGTTTATTTTTGTGATGAAATAGAAAAGAC
>CAZQDT010000214.1:0-4307 GCA_964592005.1 uncultured Eubacteriales bacterium | reverse complement strand
CTTCTACATATCTTTTTATATGATATATCGGTAAATTTTCTTTAAAATAATCATTCTATCTTAAACTTTCCTCAACACTCCGTCAACAATTTCATACTTTCGCTTTCTATTTATTTCTATTTTTCTCTCGATCTCTGATTTTAAATCTATACCCAATATTTCTGATAAGCCAAGCAAAAAAATAGCTACATCAGCCAGTTCTTCCCCTACACTTTCCTCTTTCTTACGCCAAGCCTCATAGGCTTCTGCCACTTCACCGTACAATCGACAAAATTCCTTATTGACATCTGTTACATTAAAACCTTTATCAATTTTATTCTGATATACAAGCTTCTGCATAATCTGCATATCCATAAAAATTTCCCACCTTATATATGTACTTAACTTACTATTTCAACATTTTTATAAATACATCATCTCTATTTTTGGCATAATACGAATAATCTCTAATATATCCATTTTTAATATAAAAATCTGGTACAGTGTCTGTTGTCAAAATTGTTTTAAAAATTTCTTTTTCTAAAAAATAATCTTCTGCAAGTTTTAATAATTCCGTTCCATATCCTTTATCACGAAAATTATTAGAAACCCAAAATTCTCGAATAAATCCAATTTTTTCAGTAAAAAACCAATTTTTCATTTCAGCAATTTCAAATAGAATAAAACCAATAACTTTTTGATTTTCATCAATCCTTAAATATGCTGCCGTTTTCTCGCTATTATTCAATTCATCAAACAAGCCATCCCAATTTTTAATTTTAACACCAAGTTCTTCAAAATATTCTTTAAATGCTTTTTGAAACAATGGGTTTAAAAAATCTGTAATAAAATAATCTTTCATAACAAATACAACTCCTATCTTTCATCATATTCCTTCAAATACTTCACAGTATACTCTACATCTGACGGACAAGGTATATATTCCGAGCCATATTTTTGTCTTGTTTCATTTCCTTTTCCTGTTATAAGAATTACAGTATTAGGATTTGCCTCATTAATGGCTGCTTTTATTGCCTCTCCTCTGTCCTCTATCATTACATAATTACAGTTCTGTGCTTCTACATATCCTGCTATTTCCTTTGAAATATCTTCCACAGGCTCATAACCGGGGTCTTCTGCACAAATATATACTTTTTTAGAATATTTTCCCGCTATTGTTCCTAAATCTCTTCTTCTAAGTAATGCTTTTTTACCCGGACAGCCAAATACACTTACAATCTCTCTGCCTGCATATTCTTTAATGGTAGATTCAAAAAGCTTTTCAAAGCTTAATTTGTTATGTGCATAATCTACTATGGCTATTATGCTTTTGTCTTGACTTGAATAAACTTCCATTCTTCCACTAGAACGTGCCTTTTCAAGTCCTTTGTAAATAAATTCTTCTGGTATTTCAAGTACATATGCAGCTGCTATTGCAGCCAAAGCATTTTCTACATTGAAAAGCCCACTCATTGTAATTTTAAATTGTCTATCAAATTTAGCTGTTCTAACCTTAAATAATATATCATTTTCTTCTTTAACAATGTCATAGCCATATATATCTGCATTTGGATTTTTTAAACTAAAAGTAACCACATTAGGTGAAATTGAGGCTGCTTTTAAAGCACTTTCAAAAAAATCCGCATCTAAATTTACCACTGCATTTTTACTATGCTCAAAAATTTTCAACTTGCTTTTATAATAATCTTCAAAATCAGGGTGTTCTATCGGACTTATATGGTCCTCTGAAATATTAAGATATATTCCTACATCAAACATAACTTTATCTACACGATTATATTTGAGTGCTTGACTTGAAACTTCCATTTCAAGAAGTTCTATACCTGTATCTTTTACATTTTTAAAATGCTTAAATAAATCCATTGCCTCTGGTGTAGTCAAATGCGACTCCTCATTAATAACTCCATCATAAACATCTATGCCCGATATTACCGCACTTTGATTTTTCCCTTGTGATTTCAAATATTCATCAAATATATATTTAACATAATAAGTCGTAGTCGATTTTCCTTTAGTTCCAGTTATACCTACAAGCTTAAAATTTTCAGCCGGATTATTGTAATATATAAATGCTAATATTGGCATTGCTTTTCTTATATCACTTACTATTATATATGGTATTTCTTTATTCAAATCATACTTTTTCTCACTTACATATGCCATTATACCCTCATTCACTGCCATTTCAAGATATTCTTGTTTAAAAGCAACCCCTTTACATACAAACAAAGAGTTTTCCCCAATATCCTTTGAATTATATGTGAGATATTTTACTTTTTCTTCCATATCGGGTGTAAAAGCTTCCAGTATCAAATTTTCTTTTTCTAATTCCCTCAAATAAAATTCCAAATCATAAAAATTCATAAAATCACCTCTAAAATATGCTTATAGATAACATTTTCTTATTCTTAAAACTATCTCATATTACCATTTTACATTTTTTTCCTGATAATTCAATAGATTTCTTTACCAATACATCCATTGCATCTATACAATATTCAGGTATATTATGATATTCTTTAAAATATGACAATTCTGTACAAGCAAGTATAACCATATCGCATTCTTTTTCCCTAAGTTCATTTACCACTTCCATAAACCTGTCAAGACTGCCTTTTTTACCATTTTTTATTTCATCATATATAATACTCATCACAATTTTTTGCATTTTTTCTGATGGAAGAACAGGCTCTATTCCTTGCAAAATACATTCCTTTGCATAAGTTTGAGTTTTTATTGTACCATCTGTTGCCATAATTCCCACTTTTTTAATATCAGTTTTATTATTTTTTATATATAAAACTGTTTCTTTTACCATATTTATTACATTTACATCAAGCCTTTTCTGAATTTCATCATAAAAAAAATGTGATGTATTACATGGTATAGCTATATTACTTACTCCAAGTTTTTCAAGTTCTTTTCCATCTTTTACAATTGATGATATAAAATTTTCATAATTACCTGATTTTATAACTTCTGTTCTATCAGGTAAAGTAGCATGATTAAGAATAACTATATCTATATGGTCCTGGTCTTTTTGAGCATCTGTAAATTCAACTATCCTGTTGAAAAGATATGCAGTTGCCAAAGGTCCCATTCCTCCGATTATTCCAAGTTTTTTCATTGATTTCCCTCATTACATATACTTTTTATATTTTACAAAATGACTTAAATGTGTTTTAAATATTGCTTTAAAACGTTTAAATTGTAAATCTCCCTTATAAAATAATGGATTTACATACTTACCCTGTTTTATAAGTTCTTTCATTTCATGTACAGCTTTTTCATTTTTAACATATTTATATGCCACCTGCTTTGGCACTACCATCCAAAGATTTTTATTATCTGCTAAAGTAAATTTAAGTTCTTTGTTTTCTATGTAATCCTCTACCAAGCACTTTGCAATATTATAGCCTGAGCCCGTTACATAAAAATTACTTCTTCCCTGTCTTAAATTTATCTCAAATACCTTAAATTTTCCATCTCTTTCATCATATTTAATATCAAAATTAGAAAATCCTGTATAATTTATCTCTTCAAGGAAATTCTTCATCTTTATCATAAGTTCTTTATTATATTCATTTATTATAACTGCATGATTTCCTAAACCATGAGGTGTATGTTCCTCAAGAAGTACATGACCCAATGACATAAGTTTAACTTTCCTATCTTTTCCAGAATAAGAAGTAAGTACTCTCATATATGAATCATCACCCGGTATAAAATCTTGTATAATTAGAGAATCCATATATCCGGCATCATAAATCTGTTTTATTACCTTATTAAGTTCTTCTCTATTTGGAAGCTTATAAACCTTTTTCTGACCGTCATAAGGATGTTCCCAATATTCAACGCTATTTGATGGTTTCAATATAAAAGGGGCTGAAAAAGGAAGTTCAAAATCCATTCCTATTTCCTTTTTATAAATAAAAGTATTAGGAAAATCCAAATTATATTTTTCACACATTTTATAAAAGTTCTCTTTTTTTATAAGCTCGTCCATAAGCGAATAATCTATATATGGAGCAATTATATTTTCTTCCAAACTTTCCTTATTCTGACTTATTAAACTTACATAACTGTCACCACAACCTATAAGTAAAATTGTTTTATTTTTATGTTCTTTTGCAAAAGCATTTACCTTTTTCAAAAAAGTTTCCTGCTTATCTATATTTTCATCAGCCATAAAATCTACTATCTTACTATTATAACTTGGACCTGTCGGATATTTACCCATAACCTTTGATTTTATACCATAAGCTTCATGAAAAGCTCTTGCCATACTATACGTATTTATGTCACTT
>CAZQDT010000213.1:598-4323 GCA_964592005.1 uncultured Eubacteriales bacterium | reverse complement strand
AATTCATTTCTTTTATCTCCATTTTTCACCCTTATTTATTAAAAAATCACACTCTAAATTTCTCTGTACAATAAAAATTTTATATTGAACCACTTGTAGTTTTTTCAAAAAATTCCTCATACCATACCAAAAATGTAAATACTGCCCATATTTTTCTTGCATTATTTTTCTTTCCCGCTTTATGTTCATCAAGATATTTCATAATTACTTCTGTATTAAAATATTTTTTAGAAACTTCATTATTAAAATATTTCTTTATAATCTCATAATATCTGTCTTCTCTAAGCCAATCAGGAAGCGGTAATGGAAATGCCATTTTTTTTCGTTCAGCACTTCTTTCATTCATATCCCTGTGAGCCGCCTGACGTAATGCAAGCTTTGTATTTTGTTTACTTACTTTATATTTTGTAGGTATTGTACTTGCAAGTTTAAATATTTCTATATCCAAAAATGGAACTCTAAGCTCTAAAGAATTTGCCATACTCATTTTATCAGCTTTTAACAATATTTCCTGTACCATCCATACGTGCATATCCATATACTGCATTTTCGTTATATCATCTTTATCCTTTACTTTATCATAGAAAGGCCTTGTATATTCCTGAGGAGATTTTGAGTTATATTTGTTTTTCAATACCTTATCTCTTTGCTTCAAATCAAAAATATTGCTATTTCCAATATATCTTTCCTCTATTGTTTTACTTCCTCTTATAATAAAATTTCTTCCTTTAAAATCAGGCATCGGCTCTACTATCTTTGCTAAAGTTTTTCTTATAAATTCAGGAATTTTCTGATACTTTTCAAGTGCCAAAGGCTCTTTATAAACATTGTATCCTCCAAACATTTCATCTGCACCTTCACCAGAGAGTACAACTTTCAAATCCTCACTTGCTCTTTGTGACACAAAATAAAGCAGGTTTGCACTTGGATTTGCCAAAGGCTCATCTAAATGATATTGCACTTTTCCAACATTTGCAAAATATTCTTCTGAAGAAACTATCTTTTGATAATTTTCCACTCTTAATTCATCTGCAAGTTCTTTAGCATTTTCAGCTTCACTATATGCTTTTTCTGCAAAACCTATTGTATAAGTCCTCATCTTAGAAACTTTAGCCATTTTTGCCGCTACATAGCTTGAATCTACACCACTTGACAAAAAACAGCCTACTTCTACATCACTTATTTTATGTGCATTCACTGATTTAGTAAAAGTATCCGCTATTTTATCTACAAAATAATTCATATCTTTACTATTATCTATATTAAATTCAGGCGTAAAATATCTTTGCATTTCAAATTTTCCATTGATATATTCAAAATAATGTGCTGGAGGAAGTTTATATACATTTTTAAAGAATGTATCATATCCTGGAACACAACTGAAAGTCAAATAATCAGGAAGTTTTTCTTCATTAAGCTCTCTTTTAAAATCTGGATGAGGCAAAAAGCTTTTTATCTCTGAACCAAATATAAAACTCTTTCTCATTTTTGCATAATAAAAAGGTTTAATTCCAAAAAAATCTCTTGCTCCAAAAAGTTTTTCCTCCGTCTTATCCCATATAACAAAAGCAAACATTCCTCTAAGTTTGTTTAAAAGTTCTTTTCCATATTCTTCATATCCATGAAGAAGTACCTCTGAATCAGTATGTGTTTTGAATATATGACCTTTATTTACAAGTTCTTCCCTTAAAATTTGATAATTGTAAATTTCTCCATTAAATAACAATATTTTTGTATTATCTTCATTATACAAAGGCTGTGAACCATTATCCAAGTCAATAATACTAAGTCTTCTAAAGCCTAATGCCACTTTTTCATCTACATATTTATCCTGTGAATCCGGAACTCTATGTACTATTTTATTAAGCATATTATCTAAAACCGTAGGGCTGTTCGGACAACAGCCTACAAATCCTACAAATCCACACATATACATTTATCTCCTTCTTATAAATTACCCTTTCTATACTTTACCACACGCAAATAATATTGTCTATAAGTTAAAAAAGAAGTTTTTATATTTTTAACAAAAAATCTGTCTACCTTACAATAATACTATATTTTGTATATTTGTTTACATTTTCAAGAGGATACCAGTTGTCTTTTCCAATTTCCAAACCTTTTTTCCAACTTAAATTTATCCCAAATTCTTTTTGAAAATTTTCTTTGGAAATATATAATTCATCTTTATATTTATATATATCAAGATTGCTTTTTACATACAATTTATTTTCTTCTTTTTGAGGGAATTTTTTAAAATATTCTTTATCTGCTACAAATTTATAACCCTCTAAAAGTTCACTGCTTTCTGTAATTTTATATCTGTTTTCCAAATTAATATCCATATAATTTACAGCCTTTATTCTTGAATACTTATCTTCTATATTTTCATAAAATTCAATAATTTTATTCTTCGCCTCATTCGTGTGATAACTATGATTTTCTTCAGAATAATGTGATATTCCAAGCTGCGTTATCATTATAGGTTTTTCAAATTTGTACTCATTGTAAAAAATATCCAAATTTTTGTCTGCAATTTCACTTTCAAAATCTTCATATAAATCTATACCCACCCAATCACATTCTTTAGGATAATAAAGCTCACTTGTATAGACATTTTTATAGTCTACACTCCAAACAAATGCCGCATTAGGTACATATGTGTCAAATATTTTTCTTACCTTCTTGTAAAATTCTTTATATTCTTCTGCTTCCACTCCATATTTTTCAGGGTCAGGATAAAAATTTATAAACATTGGCACATTAAATTTTGAAAAATCCTTTGCCATTTTTTCAACAACTTCATCTGAAAATATATAAAATTCTTCTGATGGATATATACTTATACATGGTACTTTCATACCAGCAATACATTCCAAGACCCATGTCTGCGGAAATTTTTTTCCTATCTTTATGTTATAATTATATATCGTATGTTCAATTCTGGTAAGTCTTTCAAATTCTTTCATATCATAATTTATATTACTATTTGCAAGCACATAAGCTCCCAAATAACAGCCATCTAAAGGCTCATATTTTGCAAGCTGTATATTTTCCCCACTGACATACAGCTTTTTCTCTGATTTTTCTATGCTTTCTGTCTTATTCATTACTGTACTTACAACAGCTTTTATATCCTCCTGATAACTTTCTTCTACCGTAACCACCAAGCAAAAACAAAAAACAATAACTATAAGCATCTGCAACAAATATTTCATAAAAAAACTCCCTTCATTTTTCGGGAGTTTCTTCTTTCATTACACTTTTTCTCTCCAAGTAAACATTTATAGCTTCAAGGTAATTTAAAACAGCTCCCGATTTGCTTTTAACAATATAC
This sequence comes from uncultured Eubacteriales bacterium, assembly GCA_964592005.1. Classification (GTDB taxonomy): domain Bacteria; phylum Bacillota; class Clostridia; order Lachnospirales; family CAZQDT01; genus CAZQDT01. The sequence goes on along the minus strand of CAZQDT010000213.1, from coordinate 986 downwards.
TCTTTATCAAAAGCAGCATAGGGAATTGATTTCCGACCTCCACTTTGAGCCTCTTGCCAATATTTTTCCAAAACTTCAAAAGGAAGGTAATAAACTTCATCATGCTCTACAAAATTTACCAACAAAAAAGATATACCCCCCTGTTGCTGGAATTCACTCATAAATATTATTTGATGAGAATGAATATTATGCAAAGGCAGACTTTTTTGAGTAGTTTCTTTAGCATCAAAACATATCGGTATTCCCTGTACTGCTCCTATGTAATCTACGGTACTCACCTGTTCAAAATATGCTAAAGTTATTGTTCTATTTTTTTGATTTATTTCAACAGGTTTAATAGGCGTAGGTATCTTCTGTATGATTGCCAATTTTTTCTGTCTGTATACCT
>CAZQDT010000213.1:0-588 GCA_964592005.1 uncultured Eubacteriales bacterium | reverse complement strand
CCGTTTTTTCTTACAGCCGAAATAATAAGAGTATTACCATCCTGAAGATAAGCGTTTACCTCTTCTGCTGTAGGAACTTCACATTCTACATATGTATCGGCATAATAACTATCTATTCTTGCAAGCTTTGTCATATTTATAAGTTCTTCAAGAGTACTTCCTCTAAGACCTCTAGTATTCCAATATGCCATATTTTACTCCTATTCTGAAAGTTTTCTCTTTTCGCCTGCTTCAAGTTCCACTATTTCTCCATTAGCATGAAACCAAACTTTTACATCAGATGGATTATAAACTATTTTTCTATCTGCTGAAAATTTAAGAGCTTTCAAAGCTTTTATATATCTTACAAGTTCTCCATTGGTAACATACCATATATCAGGCTTAAAAGACATAAGTTTACAAAAATCCTCTATAACTTCCCAATTATTTTCTGTATCAAAATTATGGCTATGTCCCCACATATAAAATACAGTCAATGCTCCTGAATGCTTTTCTTCAAGATATTTTTTTCCAAGTTATACCGAATTATCTATATGATGACAAGTCGGATTCCATCTATAAAAATATGTAGGAAGATGAAAATCTCCT
>CAZQDT010000212.1:0-4329 GCA_964592005.1 uncultured Eubacteriales bacterium | reverse complement strand
TGAAAAAAATGGTGATGTAGAGCATAATTTTGAAAAAGACCCTATCAAACTTATAAAAGATGGAGATTTTATTACTGCTGACGGAACTACTCTTGGAGCAGATAATGGAATAGCTGTTGCATATTGTCTGGCACTTTTAGAGGCTGAAGATATCTCACATCCTCCTATTGAAGCTATCATTACAGTAGATGAAGAAGTAGGACTGTTGGGAGCATCAGCTTTAGATTGTACTATATTGAAAGGTAAAAGACTTATAAACATTGACTCTGAAGAAGAAGGTAAAATACTTGTGAGCTGTGCAGGTGGTATGCGTGCTACAATACATTTAAAATTAAATTATAAAGCTGCACCTGAAAATAAAAAAGCCTATGAAATAAAAATAAAAGGTCTTAAAGGTGGACATTCCGGCACAGATATAGATAAAGAGAGAGCTAATGCCAATAAACTTATAGGTAGGGTTTTAAGCTGTATTAATAAAAATTTTGACATAGATATAGTTTCAATAAATGGTGGTTCTAAAGATAATGCAATACCACGAGAGGCTCAAAGTGTAATATTTGTAGAAGAAGAAAAAGCAGAGACACTTGGAAAAATGCTTAAAGAGCTTGAAAAAATATATAATAATGAATATAAGAACTCTGATAGGGATATAATAATACAAATGGATAAAACTTCTGCTGATAAAGTTATAGATAAAGATATTGCCAAAAAAGCAATAGATATACTTATTCTCATTCCTAATGGAGTACAGGGTATGAGTACCGATATAGAGGGGCTTGTAGAAACTTCGACTAATATAGGTATAGTAGCTACAACAGATGAAGAAATGAACTTTGCCAGTGCAGTGAGAAGTTCTGTTGAAAGCAAAAAAGAAGAAGTGAAAAATACCATTGCTCATCTAGCTGAAATAGCTGGAGGAACACTCACTGTAAAAGGCGAATATCCTGGCTGGGAATACAATTCAAATTCTATTTTAAGACCAATATTTGAAAAAACATATTTTGACTTATATGGTAAAAAAGCAAGTGTTGAAGCTATTCATGCAGGACTTGAATGTGGATTGTTTGCTAAAAAAATAGATGGTGTAGATATGGTATCAATAGGTCCTGAAATGTATGATGTCCACACTCCTGATGAAAGACTTAGTATATCTTCTACCGAAAGAACATGGGATTATTTAAAAGAAGTATTAAAAAGATTAAAATAGTAAATGTGGTGATAATGATTGAAATTGCCTTTTGATAAGGAATATCTAAAAATATCGTTTCACGTTGTGATAACATTAGTGTTTGTATATTTTGCAGCAATATTGTTAAAAAATATAGTTCCTATAACAAATACATTCCTGTATATTATAGGAACTGTTTTTTCTGTATTATCTCCTTTGTGGGTGGGGATTATAATTGCCTATCTTTTAGACCCGGCAGTGGAATATTTTCAAAATTTGTTTGAAAAGTTTTATAAGAAAAATTTTAAACTTTCAGAAAAAGTAGAAAAGATTTTAAACTATAAAGAAAATGAAAAAAGATTTCGTACAAGAACGATTGGGACTTTTATTGTTTATATTATTGCCATTTTTGCAGTTGCCATATTATTTGTGTTTTTAAAGCAAAGTTTATCTCAGACTTCAGAATTAATAAACTCATTTGATATTTTTATTAACAGAACAGAAGAAATTTTAAAAAATATTGTTAATAAAATTGATGGAGATGGAGTAAATAAAATAGTCAATGATTTTTTAAATAATATATCAGAGAAACTTGCAGAAAATATTAAGGATATTACTCCCAAAATAATTATAGGTTTTAAAGATATTTGGAGATATATTATAAATTTTATGCTTGGAATGGTTATAGCTTTTTATTTTTTAAAGGATAAATATAGATTTAGGGCGGGTTTTATAGAATTTTCAGCTAATGTCTTTCCAGGCAAATTTAATAGATTGATAAGGATTTTGTGGGAAGATATAGATGCAGTATTTTCAGGATATATAAGAGGTCAATTAACAGATGCAGTGATAATGGCAAGTCTTATAAGTATATGTCTTACGATTGTAAAAATTGATTTTGCAGTAGTTATAGGTGTAATATCAGGTTTTTCAAATGTAATACCTTATGTAGGGGCAATAGTTGGTTTATTGCTTGCTGTATTGTCGGCTTTAATAAGTGGTTCTGTTTCCAAAATCATATATGTAATAATTATTATGCTTGTATTACAACAGATAGATAGTATTTTTATCTCTCCTAGGGTACTTGGAAAACAAGTCGATTTAAATCCGGTAGTTGTAATTTCGTCTTTAAGTGCTGGAGGAGCATTGTTTGGAATAGTGGGAATGATTTTAGCAATACCTTTTGCGGCAGTAATAAAAATAATAATGGTAAGATGTATAGCAAGGAGAAAAAAACTTTGACAAAAATTACAAAAAAATATATCACTATTATAATTTTTATGTTATAATTGTATAAGAAGTAAGAAAACGAGGTGATTTTTATGGAATATGATGAATTAATGCTTGAAAGAAGAGAAAAGATACTTGGCTTTATAGGAGAAAAAGAGTATATTCCTATGAAATTTCATGAATTGTGTACAATGCTTGAAGTACCTGTTCAAGATAGAGATTTATTTTTCAATATGCTTGAAGATTTGGTTAATGATGGCAGGCTTTTTAAAACTAAAAAGGAAAAATATATGCTTCCTGAAAAGTTAAATATGATTTGTGGAACGCTTAAAAGTAATTCAAAAGGTTTTGCATTTGTGATACCTGATGAAACTGAAAAAGATGATATATTTATTGCACCTGAATATTTAAATGGTGCAATGCACAAAGATAAGGTAATGTGCAGAATAATAAGACCTGCTGATAGAGGACACAGAGCAGAGGGAGAAGTAATGCAGGTTCTGAAAAAAGGATTAAACAATCTTGTGGGAACTTATACAGAAGGCAAAGGTTTTGGTTTTGTTGTACCTGATGAAAAAAATGTAGCACAGGATATATTTATCCCTAAGGGAAAAAATAAAGGGGCTGTTACAGGTCATAAAGTAGTAGTAGAAATTAAAGATTGGCCTAAAGACAGAAGAAATCCAGAAGGTACAGTTATAGAAATACTTGGTCATATAAACGACCCGGGTATTGATATTCTGTCAATAATCCGTCAATTTGAACTTCCTACCGATTTTCCGGAAGAAGTTTATAAACAGATAGAAAGTATACCGGAGGAAGTTTCCGAGGAAGATAAGAAAGACCGACTTGATTTAAGAGATGTACAAATGGTTACAGTCGATGGCGAAGATGCTAAAGATTTAGATGATGCTATTTCAATAGAAAAACTTTCCAATGGACATTACAAACTAGGAGTTCATATAGCAGATGTTACCAATTATGTAAAAGAAAACTCTCCTCTTGATAAGGAAGCTTACAAGAGAGGAACAAGTGTATATCTTGTAGATAGAGTAATTCCAATGTTACCTCATAAGCTTTCAAATGGTATATGTTCTTTGAATGCACATACTGACAGACTTGCACTCAGTTGCATCATGGAAATTGACAAAAAAGGAAAAGTTATTTCTCATAAAATAGCGGAAACAGTTATAAATATTGATAGAAGAATGTCTTATAGTGTTCTTAAAAAAATTTTAGTAGAACAAGATGAGGAACTTATACAAGAACATAGTGAATTTATGGAAATGTTTAAAACTATGGAAGAATTATGTATTCTGTTAAGAGAAAAACGTATGAAACGTGGAGCAATAGATTTTGATTTCCCTGAAGCTAAAATAATTCTTGATGAAAAGGGCAACCCACTAGAAATCAAACCTTATGAAAGAAATATCGCTACCAAGATAATAGAAGAGTTTATGCTTATATGTAATGAAACCATAGCAGAAGATTATTACTGGCAGGGAAAACCTTTTGTATATCGTACTCATGATATACCAAGTGATGAAAAAATACAAAAACTTGAAGATTTTATTGAAAATTTTGGATATTTTATAAAAGGTTCAACTAGCGAGGTTCACCCTAAAGCACTTCAAAAAATTTTGCATGATATAGAGGGAACACCTGAGGAACATATAATAAGCAGAGTAGTTTTAAGGGCAATGAAACAGGCAAGATATACAGCTACAAATGATGGTCATTTTGGACTTGCAGCACAATATTATTGCCATTTTACATCACCTATAAGAAGATATCCGGATTTGCAAATTCATCGTATAATTAAAGAAAACATTCATAACAAACTTACAGAAAGACGTGAGGAAACACTAAAAAAGAAAATGCCTGAAGTTGCAAAACAATGTTCTGTACGTGAACGTGTTGCAGAAGAAGCC
>CAZQDT010000211.1:0-4348 GCA_964592005.1 uncultured Eubacteriales bacterium | reverse complement strand
TCTCTACCTAATAAAAAACCATTTCTATCATTTAAATTTGTATTAGTAAAAGGTAAACTTGCTGCAAGCGTAGATATTGGCATATTGCGTCTTGCAAAATTTTTTATTTCTATATTATAATCCATAAATGGTGCTACTGATTTAAGTCCTTCTTCTTGTCTATAAATTGCTATTCTTATAGATAAATTATTGGTTGCAGCGATTGTTTGAACTTGCTTGGTTTTTATATCAAGCTCTTTTAAATCTTTTGCTTTTACCATTACAAGTACTGTAACATCTACAATTTTTTCATTTTTTCCATTTATTCTGTCTAGCAATTTTTCAACATCTTCTAAAGCATGTTTTGCCATATTGACAGTATCAGCTTTGCTTTTTTCATCAATTATCTTAGTTTTTAATTCACTTACCGATTTGTTCATTTTATTAATTAAATCGGTATTATCAATTATATTGTTGTGTATTGTAAGGACTACATCAGGAATATTGGCTAACTTCGATAACCATGCCGTTGAAACTTCCGGTGGAAAATTTGTTATTGCCATCACCCTTATAAATAAGTTATTCATTTCTATATAATTAGGTAAAAATTGTAAACTCGGTGTTACTAAATTTACTATATTTTTATTTATCTCCAATTTACTCATCTCCTGTTATTGTTGCTATACTCATATCTATCTCATTTTTTTCAAAATATGCCGTTTCAGGGTTGAAAAATAAACAATATATGTTTAGAATTTCATTATCTTTTAGCACTTCCGCTCGCATTTCTATTGAATTTAGGGCATTTATTAAATTTTGAATTTCATATTCTAAAGCTCCTTCAGCGTTAGAAGTATAAAGTAAATAGTATCTTCTTTCTGTAAGTTCTCCAGATGCAGCAACCGAAGATATATTTTTTATATATTCTTTAATTAAATTTTTCTTTAAAAAATTCTTTTCTTCTTTCAAAAGTTCATTCAAACTTAATATATAATTGTCCAATTCTATAGGACGTGATAGCGTAAAAAATTGATAATTGCCATTTACACCATTTAAAACAGCTGAAAAATTTTCTATTAAAACTTTTATTTCTTTATCTGTCATAAGTGATATATTTACCGGTTCTATTTTTAATATAGAAAATATGACATTGTTTTTTAAATAAACCTTATTATTTTCTATATTTAACAAAGGTAGCCATACTTGTGCTGTCTTTTTTCTTAAATCTATATTTTTTGACAGTTTAATTAATTCCATTTTATCCATCTTCTTCCTTTACGTTTTAAAATTATAAGAAACCCTTTAAAAGAGTTTCTTATAACTTAATTATAATTGTGTATATTTATATAATTTTTGACTTTTTTTGTATTTAAGGTATTGTTTTGCTTCACGGTAAAGAGAGGTATTATTTAATCTTTCTGGTTTCATCATCATTAATATAAAACCTACAATTACAATAATAGCAATGGATGCTTTTATCATTGAATATGGCTTTAAAATAGCAAATACAATTATTCCTACAATAATCCCCACAATAGATATTATTACCTCTTCCCTTTCCATTCCATCAAATAGAAAAAATCCAAATGAAGCCACCTTTCTAACATTTATCGGCACTACATATTTTTCCATTTTTTCACCTCTCAAAATCCAAAATAACTTCTGATTATAATAACAAAGCTTTCTAAACCTATTACAAATATCGCAAATACAACTGAGTTCTGAATTACTTTATCTATTTTACCATCATCCAAGTTAAAATTTTTTCTCACAAGATTTAATATTACAAAAAAGATTAGGGAAGAAATTACTACAACCGATAAATCACTATATAATTTTGTTAAATAATCTATCGCTTCATATGTTACATTTTCTCCCATTTTATCACCTCATCATTTTTCGCATTAAATACATAGAACCCATCTGTCTTGCTCCACCACCTACTGTAGAACCCATACCTGAAGAATATGTATAAGCTTCTAGCCATTTAGGAGTTTTGATTGTAACTATAAGCCATGCTAAAAACATCAATATAGATATAGGATTACTATCTAAAGATAAAGCCATTGAAGCCTTAAACATAAACAGCTGAATTGCTTGGCTTAAACATATAACTATTATTTGTTTTAGCCACGTTTGAAAAGCCTGATGGTTGTTAGATATAAGGCTTAATGCTAGTATAGGTCCTACCACTATCCCTCTTATTAGCTCAGCTCCTCGTATGAGAGACTGTATTGTAATACATAAAACAAAAATAACTGCTAATATTAACAATCCTAATATAATAACACTTTCATTTTTTAATAAGTTTAATGACTGTGTAAAATCTTTTATAGAGTTTACATTTATTGCTTCTATGTCCTTGCAAATGAGTTGTCCAAATTCAAACATTTTTTTTACAACTGTTGGAATTGAAATTATGGTAATTATTGTTACAAATACTTTTTTAAAAAGTAAGCTTACAGACGCTTCTGAATCGCCAGATATTTCTAAGTAATACGTAGATACTCCATCTATTAAAACTTTTATCAGTAATAATGCTAATGCCAATAATTGAGCATATTCTATTATATCTTTTATAAAACTAACTTCAAAATAATCTTGAAATGCAAACCCTAAAGCATTATTTAATATCTCTGAAAATTTATTAATAACATCATTTAATACTGAATTACAAAATTTTATTATTGCATTTTCTATAAGACTTGGAATGTTTAAAAAATCCGTAAAATCACTCCATCTTCGTATTTTATTTATTAATTTTTAATTTGTTATTACATCGTTATATTTTTTCCGTAATGTGTCAACACACTGTTTGCTATTAAGGTAAAAAATTCTATTATAAAAAATATTAAAATTACTTTTTTATTTTTATCATCGTATTGTTTAGCCTCTGAAGGCTCTGATGATATTTGTTTTCTCACTAAGTTAAATATTATAAAAAATACCGCAATCACTGGCTCTATCGGAAACATTAGTATATTAGTCAAATCTTCTAAGAGTTTTACTGTGCCTTCTACTAAAACATTATTTTCAAATGGATTTACTGTTGGATTTCTTGCAGTATCAGTTATCTGAATATCCGCAAATACCGTAGTTGTAAATACAAACATAAACATACTTGTTATTAAAAATACCTGTATTAATTTTCTTTTATCAATCTTCATTTTGAACATCTCCTTATTATAAAAAATCTACATCTTCTTCATAGTCTTCAATTTCTTCTTCATCTGTTTCTGTATGCAGTGGTAACCATGTCTTAGGATAATCTACATTTTCTCTCATTTGACGTGACTCTCTTCTTTCTTTCATTATTTCTCCATCTTTTTTACGATTTCCCGTAAGTCCAAATTCTTTATTAGCTTTCAAATTACTTAAATCTGCTAGTTGATTTTTTGCTGGATAATTTCTTAATCTTATTACTACGCATTCATCCATTGATAAACGACTTAATTCATCTGGTGTCATAAGCTCTCTTCCTGTAAGCGACACGCTATTCCCTGAACTACCACCACTATTACTTGATGTTTGCACTGAAGAATTTAAACTTTCTGTTTCAATTGTAAATTTACCTAGTCGTGCTGAAATACTTTTATTTACATCTTCGTTTGCCGAAATAAGATATATAAGATTATGACAGTTACCCATTATTGTCGCAGCATTATCACCATAAGATTTTTTTAACTGCTGAAAATCTTGAATGGCAAGTACAAATCTCATTCCTTTACCGCCTCCGACTGTGATTTTAGTATCAAAATTATTTATAGCTGGCAAATTTCCAAATTCATCCAAAAGAAAATTTACACGTATTGGTAATCTTCCTCCATTTATATCTGCTATATCTGATAATTTGCTGTATAACTGGTCTATGTATAACGAAGCTATTACATTATTAGTATTTCTATCATCAGGAATTATAAAAAAAACTGCTGTTTTTTGTAGCCCTATCTGCTGCATATCGTAATCTGAACTTGCAGTCATATCTGCCATCATAACACTTGAAAATAATCTTAAATCTGTGAGTGCAATAGTAAAAAATGTTGCCTGCATCTTTTTAGGAGAAATATTTGCTACTGCAAACGCCAATCTTGCCGGATGCTGTCGGTCTAACTTACATATATACTCAACTAATGGTACTCTTTCATTACCCTTTTCGTCATAAATAGGGGCACCCATTTGTGCAATTATATTGTAGACAGAAAAAATATGTCTTTGAAAAGTAAAATCTGCTTCATTAGCTACAAGCATTATTGTTGCAGCTATTATTGCCTGTTCTCCGTTTTCCCAAATAGGGTCTGAATTAGCTTTTTCCTTTTTGGGTACTAATGTATTTGCAATATCCCAAGCCGCTTCAATAGCTTTAGCCTTT
>CAZQDT010000210.1:0-4356 GCA_964592005.1 uncultured Eubacteriales bacterium | reverse complement strand
CTTATACAGATGATATGTTCCATATATTTAATGGAATTGAAAAACCTCAAGAAGTAGCAGCGGTATTAGTAGCAATGGCAAATCGTACATCTAAAGATGTAGATTTAATAGTTGAACAGGAGCTTATGAGCACATTATTTGATGAAGATTCAGCAGAAATGTTAGAATTAATGTATAATAATATGTTGTGTGATTATTCTCGTGAATTGACTGAAGCGAGAAAGACATTGCCTCCAGCTATAAGAAGTACATTAAAACAATCTGATACAACAGAATTTACATTTGAAAAAACTCCTAAAGAAGCAATGGAAGAAATAGAAGCAACGATGCAAAGTAGTTATGATAACAACATATTACAACAATGATATTATAATCCCCTTTATAATATAAAAACTTTTTAACCACAGGGAATTTATTAGAAATTTGTTTTTCTGATAAATTTTCTGTGGTAATTTTATGTTTATGATTTTTTATGGGATTAAAAGAAATAAAAAAATTTAAGGATATTTTAATATATTTACAATAGAAATTTAATATTTTGCGTATATATTTATGTGTGAAGTAGTCTAGTTTAACTGAAAAAATTATTTGGAATTGTGAAAAATGTAGAATATATAAGTATTTTTTTGTTGAAAAAAAACATAAATAGAGTTATGATATTATGGAATGGTGACATATTTAAATAAAAATTAAAATATATTATGAAGGATACATAAAATTTATAATAGATGATATTAAGTTGAAAAATGTGTAAATACTATAAGGAAAGTTTTGGACTTGGGAGGAATTTTAGATGTTTAGTAAAGACATAGGGATAGATTTAGGTACAGCAAATACATTGGCATTTGTTAAAAATAAAGGAATAACAGTGAATGAACCATCAGTAGTAGCTGTAAATACAGATACAAAAAGAGTTTTATCAGTGGGTAATGAAGCGAAGCAGATGATAGGACGTACTCCTGGGAATATAGTTGCAATAAGACCACTTAAAGATGGAGTTATTGCAGATTTTGATACTACAAGTGAAATGCTTAAATATTTTATAGGCAAAGCATACAAAAAAGGAGTTTTCTCTAAAAAACCAAGAATAGTGGTATGTGTGCCATCAGGAGTTACAGAAGTAGAGAAAAGAGCAGTAATTAATGCAACAATAAGTGCTGGTGCCCATGAAAAAGATGCCTATTTGATAGAAGAACCAATGGCAGCAGCAATAGGAGCAGGACTTCCAGTAGAGGAGCCGGTTGGAAGTATGGTAGTGGATATAGGAGGAGGCACAAGTGAGGTTGCAGTTATTTCACTTGGAGGTATTGTAACAAGCAAGTCATTGAGAATTGCAGGAGATGAATTAGATTCTTATATTGTTTCTTATGTAAAAAAAGAATATAATCTTATGATTGGTGAACGTTCGGCAGAAGAAATAAAAATTTCTATAGGTTCTGCATATCCTTTAGAGGAAGAAAAAAGCATTGATGTAAAAGGAAGAGATTTGGTTTCAGGTCTTCCTAAAACCATAACTATTACATCAGAACAGATAAGAGGAGCTATTTCTGAACCTGTGAATGCTATAATTGATGCAATAAAGTTTGCACTTGAAAAAACACCTCCTGAACTTTCATCAGATATCATTGAAAATGGTATAGTTTTGACAGGCGGAGGAGCGTTATTGAGAGGTTTGGATACCCTTATAACAAATGAAACAGGAGTTAAAGCAAGAAAGGCAGAAGAACCTCTTAATTGTGTTGCTCTTGGAACAGGAAAAGTTTTGGAAAATATAGATGTTTTAAGAAATGTACTTATTTCTTCACAAAAATTAAGAATGTGATAAGGGGAAAGAAAGTTGGAGTTTATAGAAAAACATAAAAAAAAGATAATTATAGCAATAACGATAATTATGATAATTATAACCGTATTTACGGGATTTTATAAAACTAATGCTACTTTTGTAGAAAGTGGAATTGGTTTAATTGTTGTACCTATACAAAAGGTATTAAAAAATTCAGAAAAATGGGTTAAGGATAAAGTCGATTTTTGGAAAAATATTCAGAATTTTGAAAAAGAAAATGAAGAGTTAAAAGCTAAAATAGAAGAATTAGAGATTGAAAACAGTAAACTTAAATTATATGAATCTGAAAATAAAAAACTTTCTCAGCTTTTGGAGCTTACAGAAAAATATTATGATTATCCTATGGTTGGTGCAGAGGTTGTAGGAAAAGATCCAGGAAATTGGTATGAAATTTTTACAATAGATAAAGGGACAAAAGATGGATTAAGTGCAGATATGGTAGTTCTTACACAGAAAGGTCTTGCAGGAAGAATTACAGAAACAGCTTATAATTATTCAAAAGTAATTACCATAATAGATGATAGTAGTTCAGTAAGTGCTAAAAATCTTAGAACAGGAGATATAGGAATAGTAAAAGGTGATTCAACCTTAAGAAAAGATGGACTTTGCAGAATGGAATATATAGATGCAAATGCTGAAATTATGGTTGGAGATGAGATTGTTACATCACACCTTGGAGATATATATCCATCAGGTATTACGATAGGTTATGTTAAAGAAATTAAAGCAGACCCAAATGGACTTACACAATATGCATTGGTAGAGCCAGTGATTGATTTTAAACATATAGAAACTGTTTTAGTGATAGATAAAAAGTTAGAGTATCTTGAAGAAAAGGAAGAGGAGTAATGCGTATATTTGTAGTTGTATTTATATTATTTATGAATATTATACTTCAATCTACATATTTTGAACATATGCAGATACTGGGTGTAAAACCAAATACTGCGATTATTATAATAGTAGCATTTTCCCTTATGAGAGGAAGTATAGAAGGAGCTGTAATAGGATTTTTTGCAGGATTACTTCAAGATATTCTTTTTGGCAGTAATATAGGTTTTAATGCACTACTTGGAATGTATGTAGGATATTTTTGTGGAAAACTCAATAAGGATTTTTATAGTGAAAATTACTTCTTGGAATTAGGTTTATGTATATTGAGTGTGTTGTGCTATGAATTTATAGTGTATATATTTAATTTTTTACTGTTAGGGAAAGTAAATTTTTGGTATTATTTTAATACAATTATATTTCCGGAGATGGTATATACTTCTTTTGTATCAATATTTGTATATAAATTGTTGTATATTGTAAATGGTAAATTAGAGGAATTTGAAAAGTCAAGAAGGTTTTAATATTTGGAGGAAGTAATGAAAAAATACTTAAAAATTATAAAACGTATTTTTAAGAAAATTTTAGAATTTATAACAAGCCGTCTTTTTATACTGGTTGTTGGAATTGCTTTTTTGTTTGCTATAATGATAGTAAGATTATTTCAGCTTCAGATAGTAAATGGAGAGACTTACCAGGATGGTATAACTGTAAGTAAGGTAAAAAGTCTTAAAATAGAAGCATCTAGAGGAGAAATATATGATAGATATGGCAGACCATTGGCTGTAAATAAAGTTGCATATTCGATAAAAATTGATAATAGTATTGAAGTAGATACAGATTACAAAAATGAAATGTATATGGAATTGATAAGAGAAATAGAAAAAAATGGTGATGAGGTTATAGATAATTTTCCTATATCTCAGACACGTCCATATACTTTTTTATTTAATGGAAGTGAAAATCGAGAATATAACTGGAAAAAAGAAGCTTATTTAAAGGGAGTTAAGGAAGACTGGACAACAGCTGAACTTAAAGAGTATCTGTCAGAAATAACAGCAGAAGAAGTAATGCGTTATATGCGAGAGGAATTGTTTAAAATACCAGAAGAACTTAGCGATGAAGATGCAAGAAAGCTTATAGCACTTCGTTATGCAATTTATGAACAAAGATATAGGCAATATCAACCAATAACTGTAGCAACAGAAGTTACAGATGAAACAGTTGCAGTACTTGAAGAAAAAAATCAAAAATATCCCGGAGTTTATGTTGAAGCACAGTCATTGAGGGTTTATCCAGAAGGAGGACTTTTTTCACATATACTTGGGTATATTAGAGCTATAAGTGATGATGAATATGCAGTTTATAAAGAGTATGGGTATAGTTCTACTGATATAGTTGGAAAAACAGGAATAGAAAAAAGTATGGAATTGGAACTTAATGGTATAGATGGGAAAATGGAAGTTGAAGTAGACAACCTTGGAAGAAGAATAAGTGTTGTAAATGTGGAGGAAGCAGTACAGGGAAATGATATTTATTTGACTATGGACAGGGATTTGCAGGAAGCTGCTTTTAATGCACTTGAAGAAGAATTGGCAAATGTATTACTTTTAAAACTTGACCCAAATAATACCTATGATACAAAGATTACATTACAGGAATTATTTACATCTATGGTAAAT
>CAZQDT010000209.1:0-4382 GCA_964592005.1 uncultured Eubacteriales bacterium | reverse complement strand
GTAAGAACTTACAATATCTCGATATGGGGATGTTTGTCCATATTTTGAGTGGCAGTTTATTAATTATGAAAGAATATACAATTAAACCTTATAGTGGCATCAAAATTAGTGCTAAAAAAGGTCAAAAAATAGAAATACGATTATTTAATTAACAACTTGATACAAAGGTGATTAAAATGAATGAATGCAATTTATGTCCAAGGAAATGTAATACATTTCGTGGAAACAGTATAAATGACAATAATAAAGGAATTTGTAAAATGGGAGAACTTCCTGTGGTTGCTCGTGCTGACTTACACTATTGGGAAGAACCCTGCATAAGCGGTGAAAAAGGCTCCGGAACAATTTTTTTCACTGGCTGCAATCTCAAATGTGTATTTTGTCAAAATTTTAAAATAAGCAGCGAAAATTATGGAAAAGAAATTTCTATTGAAGAACTCGAGAAACTTTACCAAAAACTTATTGATAAAGGAGCTTGTAATATAAATTTGGTAAATCCTACACATTTTGTAAAAAGCATTGCAAAATCTTTAGAGAAACCTTTACCTGTCCCTGTTGTTTACAATAGTAGTGGTTATGAGAGTATAAATTCTTTAAAACTTATGCAAAATAAAGTAGACATATATTTACCTGACTTAAAATATTCAGGTAATTCTATTGCTTTGAAATACTCAAAAGTAAAAGATTATTTTGAAGTAGCCACAGAAGCTATATTTGAAATGTATAGACAAGTCGGAAAATATGAATTTGATAAAAATGGAATGTTAAAAAAGGGAGTAATTATTCGTCACCTTATTCTACCAAATAATATAGAAAATACATTTAAAGTAATTGATTGGATAAAAGAAAATTTTTCAGAAGGTACTGTTTTATTCAGTCTTATGAGTCAATATACTCCTTATGGAAATGCTGATAAATATCCTGAAATCAACAGAAAACTTACAAAAAAAGAATATCACAGAGTTGAACAATATTTATTTGATAGTGGTCTTGAAGAAGGATATATACAAGAACCCATTTCAGCGGGTGACTGTTATATTCCCGAATTTGATATAAATAAACTATAATGAAAGGAATTTTACTTATGGAAATAGAAAGAAAATACCTTGTAAAAAAAATGCCTGAATTGAACAATTACAAATTTTCAGACTTTGAACAATCATATATTTCTACAAATCCTGTAATAAGATTAAGAAGTATCGACCATAAAAAATATGTACTCACCATTAAATCTAAAGGTTATTTAGCAAGAGAAGAATTTGAGCTTTCTTTGACAGAAGAACAATACCTAAACCTATTAAAAAAAATTGAAGGTAATACTATATCAAAAAGAAGATATTTTATACCCATCGAAAATGGCTTTACTGCTGAACTGGATATTTATGAAAAGTATCTAAATAAGCTTTGCACAGTAGAAGTTGAATTTGACACCGAAGAAGAAGCCAATAATTTTATCCCTCCAGAATGGTTTGGAGAAGACATAACTTATAATCCCGCATACAAAAACAGTAGTTTATCTAAAAGCATTACTAAAAATTTATAATATTAAAGGGTACTGCTTTAAAACACAGTACCCAGTTTATTATTTAATCATTTCCAATATTTCTTCTTTTTCCCTTACTCCTACCATAACTTCTTCTGATTTACCATCTTTAAAAAATATAAGAGTAGGTATATTCATTACATTATATTTTACTGCAAGTCCTTGCTCCATATCCACATTTATTTTGGCAAATTTTACATTTTCTACTTCTTCCGATATTTCATCTATTACTGGAGATAACATCTTACACGGTGTACACCATTCAGCCCAAAAATCTACCAAAACAGGTTTTTCTGAGTTAAGTATTTCTTTTTCAAAATTATCTGATGTTATGTTTATTACTGACATACCAAAAACCTCCTAAATTTAAAAGTAAATTTACTTTGTTTATATTTTTAACACTATCATTATTTTTATACAGAAATTCTTTATACCTAATATTTTTTGAAATACACAACAACAACTTTATTTACTATATCCTTCAAGTGTTTCAATTAATTTTTCAGGCTCAATAGGTTTTATTAAATAACCATTCATACCTGCATTATAAGCTTTATTTTGATCTTCTATAAAAGCATTTGCACTCATTGCTATAATTTTAACAATCTTTGCATCTGACCTGCCCATTTTTCTTATTTCTTTTGTTGCCATTATTCCATCTATTACAGGCATTCTTATATCCATAAGTATCATAGAATAATGACCTTCTTTTGAAATTTTAAACTTTTCTATTGCTTCAGCACCATTTACAGCAGTTTCCACATTTATGCCATTTATTTCAAGCAAAGTTTTAGCTATTTCCATATTTATTTCATTGTCCTCTGCCAAAAGTATATGTTTACCTTTTAATTTATTTGAAGAAATACTTATTTCTTTTTCTATTTCTACAACATCGTATTTAATATTCTCCTCAAATTGCTCAAAATATTTTATAGGAATTGTAATAAAAAAAGAAGTCCCCTTTCCAAGTTCACTTTTCACATCAATTTTTCCCTGCATTAGACTTACCAGATTATTCACAATAGAAAGTCCTAAACCTGTCCCTGTCTGATTTCTGGCAACATCTGATTCTTCCTGCTCAAAAGGCTGATATAATTTATCTATAAATTCTTTTTTTACTCCAATTCCTGTATCAGAAACCATAAACTCAAAAATCTCACATTCACTTTTTTGTTCAATTTCTTTAATCTCCAATCTTATTTTTCCATTTGGAGGTGTAAATTTAAGGGAATTTGACAGCAAATTCATTAATATTTGATTTAACCTCAATCTATCTGCCCAATAAATTTTATGCTTAAATTTTGAAGTACTTACTTCAAAAACTAGTTCTTTTTCTTTTGCCTGTGGCAATATAACTTCCTTTATATTTTCAATAAATTCTTCAATATCAAATTTTTCTTCTTTAAGCATCATCTTTCCTTTTTCTATCTTTGACATATCAAGTATATCATTTATAAGCATACGTAAATATTCAGAAGATAAATTTATTTTTTCCAAACAATCCAACACTTTTTGTTTATCATCTATCATCGTTTTTGCTATTGAAGTCATTCCTATAATTGCATTCATAGGTGTCCTTATATCGTGTGACATACGTGATAAAAAATCTGTTTTAGCAGTATTGGCACTTTCTGCAATTTCAAGTGCTGTTTTAAGTTTTCTCTGAATTTCTTCCTGTTCTTTTTTAGTTTCATCTATGTTTTTCATAAATATTAAACAAATATTTTTTCTCAAATCAGAATATCTGATAATATTTGAATACCACCCATATTCTCCATTTTCCATTTTCCTCCGGATTTCAAATGTACATTCTGATTTTTTGTGACTTTTTATTTGTTCTATACTATTTTTTAAAATATCTACATCTTCTTTATATACCTTATTATTAATTTCTTTTGCAATAAACTTCTCAAAACTTTTTTCAATAAAATTTCTTTCAATTCCATTAGGTTTAATAACTAACGAATATGTTTCCCCATTTTCTATATTTAGTTCATACATCTCATCATAGAGATTTCGGATAGATAACGCAAACTGACTATGAAGTCTTTCATTTTCTTCTTTAGTTTCCCTATATATATCCAATATATAAGGCATATTTAAATGCTGATACTCTTCTATATCTTTCATATACTTTTCTTCTTTTACATCGGGAAATTCAAATGTATATCTTATATCACAATCAAAATTTTCCATAGGCATTTCTTTTGCAAATACATACCCCTGTACCAAATCACAACCCATCTTTTGAAGAAATGCAACTTCTTTTTCATCTTCTACATGAGTTGCTATTGGTTTCATCTTTAAAACTTTTGCCATAGAAATTACACTTGCCATAATTATTCTATCTGTTTCATAATCCATTCCATTTTTAGAAAAAGCTGCATCTAATTTCAAATAATCCACTGGAAAATAACGCAATGATTCAAAACTCGATTTACCCGAGCCAAAATTGTCCATAGCCACCCCAAAACCATACTTTTTAAGTTCCAGTATAATTTTCTTCAATTCACTTGGATTATCTGCCGCTGCTCTTTCTGCAAATTCAAGTACCACATAACCATCTGAAATATTATATTTTTCTTTAATTTTTACACAAACTTTTACAAAGTCAGGCTGAAATATAGTTATTTTAGAAATGTTGACACATATATACATATCTTTGTAATTACCAAATTGTTCTAAATACTGACAAACTTTCTCAAGTATAAACAAATCCATTTTAACTATAAAACCGTTTTTTTCAAAAAGATTTAGAAAATCAGGTGGAATAAGTAAATTACCATCTTTTCTTTCCCATCTTATAAGTGCTTCTGCTCCTATCACATTACATTCATCA
>CAZQDT010000208.1:0-4387 GCA_964592005.1 uncultured Eubacteriales bacterium | reverse complement strand
AAATAATATCTCTTTAGATTGTATAAAGATATATAGAGCAGCAGAAAAACAAATGGAAACATTATATATTGCAAATGATGAAAATGATAAATTTGGAGATATTGACTATAATAATGGTGTTGTAAGTGTATTTGTATTTAATGATAGTAAAGAAAAAGAAGTTAAATTGTTAAAATACAATATTTCAAAACAAGATTTTTCGGAAACAATATATGAATTTTCAAATGTTGCAGATATAAGGGAAATAACGTATGGTGGAAGTGATTGTGTTTATTATATTGATAAAGCGGCACAACTATATATCATAGAAAACGATGTACATAAAAAAATTGATTTAAAATATGAGAATAGAGAAAAAATAATTCCATGTATAGATACTGGAATTTCAGTAGATGAAGACGGAAATTTATATTTTACTGACGGATATAATTTTGAATTTTATAAATATGACAAAAATGCAAAAAAAATACAGAAAGTTTATGAAAGAACAGAAAAAATATCTTCAAGTATAAAATTTAATGATATAAGAAAACTGGAGTATAGAGGAGGTAATCTTACAGCAGTAAGTCCAAGTCTTTTTACTGCGGCATTTGAAGATATAGAACCATTTTATCTTTCAATAGATGAAAAAGGAAATGAAATCGTAATAAGAAATAAAATAGTAAAAGAAACAGAATTGATAAAAAAAGGAATAATATGTCTGATAGTCATTTTTATAGTTTTAAGTGCAGTATTTTTGGCAATATATTTAATTATGTATGCAGTTAAAAGATTGAGAAGTCTTATGGTAAAACAGGTTTTAATAATAATTCCTTTGACGATTATTATATCAGTTGTTATATTGTATAGTTTAAATAATAAAATATTTAGTCTTATTGAAAATGAAGCATATTCACAGTTATATATAATGGTTTCTTCAGCAATAAGAAATATTGATATACAAGAATTTGAAACTATGGAATTTCCGCAGCGTAAAAATAGTGAATATTACAAAAAGATAAATGAAAGTATTAATTTGAGTATGGAAGAATTTGAAGAGATTTTTTCAGATTCAATAGAAAAAAATTTATATTACAGTATGTATTTTATAAAAGATGGATATTCCTATTTAGCTTTGGAAAGTTATGCAGATAAAGAGGAAGAACAACAGGATGGAATGAGAGAGGAAATTTTTGCATCTATTGATGATGAATGGTATAAATTTAAAAATGTACAAAATCATACTTTAGTGAATGTAGGCGGAAAAGATGATTGGTTTTATTATGCAAGAATTATAACAAATGATAAAAGCAATATAGTTGGTTATTTAGAAATAGGATTAGATAAGTATTCATTTGAAAAAGAAGCAGAAAAAATATGTGCAGAGGTAAGCATATTTGTAATATGTTTGGTACTTGTTGCAATGATTTTGATATTATTTACACTTCAAAAATCGTTGAGGAGTTTGAGAACACTCAAAAAAGGAGTGGTGGCTTTAACAGATGGCAAGTGGACTACTACGGTGGATATAAATACTAATGACGAGATAGAAGACATAGGTAATTCGTTTAATAGAATGTCTTATAGGATAAGTAAATATTTAGAGTCCATAGTGAAATTGAATGAAGCTTATGAAAAATTTGTACCAAATGAGCTTTTTAAACTTTTAGGAAAAGAAAATGTTTTAGAAGTGAAATTAGGTGACCAAAAAGTAAGGAATATGAGTATTATATCTGTATCAGCTAAAAATTCTGAAAGTTTAAGCCTAAATATAGATGAAAGGTTTGAATTTATTAATAAGTTTTTTGACGGAATTGTGACGGAAATAAATCAGTCCAGTGGTATAATTGAGCAATTTAAAGGAAATGGACTTAGAGCAGTCTATACTAAAGAGGAGGATACGGTATTAGATACAGCACTTAAAATTGTTGAAAAACTTAAAAATGAAAAAATTGCAGTGGGAATAAGTATTCAAAATGAACAGGCTGTACTGGGAGTAGTTGGAAATGACCAAAGTTTAGATGTTACATTAGTATCTGATAGTGAAAATTTTGTTTATCTTCTCAATAAATTTATACAAAAGAATAAATTGAATTTAGTCATAACAGGGGAAGTATACAATAAAATAAATAATAAAGAAAAATATAATTTTAGATACATAGGAAGATTTACAGATGATAGTTCTTTAGAAAAATTTATAGATATATATGATGTAAGTGATTCTTATGATATTGAAATTAAAAAGAACAGAATTATAACTAAAGAAATATTTGAAAAAGGAGTAAACAATTACATTTCTGGTAATCTTGTACAGGCAAGAAAAGAGATTATTGATGTAATAAGAATTGATAATACAGATGAAATCGCAAAAATGTATTTATTCCTTTGTGATAAATATATAAATATGCCTTTGGATAATTGGAATGGAATAATTAATATATAATAAGGCAGGTGAAAATAATGAGCTTGATGAAGCTTGTAAAAAGTTCTGTAAATTCAGTATATATAGTTTATAAAAAGAAACTTACAAGGTATTTTACAAAATTTAAAAATATCAATATGATTTTAAGAAGAAAAATAAAGGAAATTTTTAAAAATACTGTAAAATATCTTTTGGGAAAACCGGAGTCACTTAAAGACTACTTTAAAATAAGTGAATGGTATATTTCTAAAATAATGGTGTTTAGAATTTTGTTGATATCAGCAGTGCTGATATTATTGATAACAAAGCTTTTAATTCCAAATCTTTCGGGAAGACTTTGGACAAATACAGTTGTAATAAATACAGATAAATATTATGAAGCTGATGGAAAAGTTAAAGTTTTGAATAATGATAATCAGATTTTGTATAAAGGTGTTATGTCAGATGGAAGAATTACTGGTTCTGGAGAGGTATACAGCTTAGGAAGTTTGATATATAAGGGTGAATTGGTAAATGAAAAGTATCAGGGACAGGGAAAGCTTTATCAAGACGGATTGCTTTTATATGAAGGAGAATTTTTAAATAATAATTACAATGGACAGGGAATATTGTATTATTCTAATGGAAACAAAAAATTTGAAGGAGTATTTGAAAATAATATTTATTTAGAGGGTACAGAATATTATGAGAATGGCAATGTGAAATATAAAGGTGCTTTTAGCGAAGGAAAATATAATGGAAATGGTACAATATATTCGGAAAATGCTAATGTAGAATATTCAGGAAATTTGATATTGGGAGAATATGATGGAGCAGGTAAATTGTATAATAATGGAGTACTTATATATGATGGAAATTTTTTGAAGGGAGTTTATTCGGGCTTAGGTAAAAAATATTATATAAATGGTAAATTGGAATATGATGGGAATTTTATAGAGGGAATGTATTCTGGTGAAGGAAAACAGTATTATGAAAATGGAAGATTAAAGTATGAAGGACAATTTTTAAATAATAATTATAGCGGTCAAGGAACTTTATATTCTGAAAATACTGGAAAGTATCTTTACAGTGGAATTTTTACAGATGGTATATATGATGTGAACGGTAAACTTTATGATGGACAGACAGGAAGACTTAAATATGATGGAGATTTTTCAAATGGATTATATCACGGAAACGGAGTATTATATAATTCAAATGGACAGGTAATTTATACAGGAAATTTTTATCAGGGAAATATAGATTACAAAGTTTTTTGTAATGAAAGTCAGAGTGTAATTAGGCAGGCTTTTGGTAAAGAAGATGAATTACTTCAGTTAGAAAATACATTTTTAATGGTGTATGATAGTCTTAAGGTTATTTTTGAATTTGATTATGTCTATACCGAAACATCGCCAACTGTAAATAAAATTAAAATATTTAATGATGCACAGATTAATGATGTATACAATGGAAGAAATTTGAAAGAAATAAGAGAAATTTTTAAAGATGAAGTTTATTCTGAATATGATTTTATATTGAATGAAGAAGATGCGTTTATTTTTGAGTATGCCTCAAAAAGGCTTTTTATGGGAGATAAGGCGTATAGTGTAAAATACATATTGGAGGATTTATATATCAGAATTTATTCAGAAAATGATAATAGTGAAGTGATATATTATGAAATAGGAGGGTTTTAAATGAAGAGATTTACAGCATTTTTGCTTATAGTGGTCATAGTAACAGGTTCATTTAATACCTATGCCTTTTCGCAACAGAGGAATTTTAGTATAGATGATGTAATAGCAATGGCAGAAAGTAACAGTGAAGGAGTTAAAACGGTTAAGATAGATAAAATACAAAAAGAAATAGAATTAAAACAGGCTAAAGATGGAATAAAAGATACAAGAAAAAATGAAAGTACAGTTCGTTTTTCTTTATTATTTAATATTAAATTTCCAGAAAAACATGGAATGCCCAAAGAAATAGAGCTTGTGATGAAAGTAA
>CAZQDT010000207.1:0-4393 GCA_964592005.1 uncultured Eubacteriales bacterium | reverse complement strand
TTTATCTGGCAAATATCTATCTGTTATATAACGACTTGACATTTCAACTGCTGATTTTATAGCTGTCGACGTTATCCTTACATTATGGTGCTGTTCATATTTTTCCTTAAGTCCTTCAAGTATTTTAGTGGTTTCTGCTTCTGTTGGCTCTTCAATCTTTACTGTCTGAAATCTTCTTTCAAGTGCAGCATCTTTCTCTATATGTTTTCTATATTCATCAAGAGTAGTTGCACCTACCACTTGTATCTCACCTCTTGCAAGAGAAGGTTTTAATATATTAGCCGCATCTATTGCCCCCTCTGCTGCACCTGCACCTATAATAGTGTGTATTTCATCTATAAATAATATTACGTTTCCAACATTCCTTACTTCTTCTATTGAACGCTTAATTCTTTCTTCAAATTCCCCTCTGTACTTTGAACCTGCTACCATTGAAGATAAATCCAATGAAACAACTCTTTTTTCTTTTATAGTTTCAGGAACATTTCCTTCTACTATTTTTTGTGCAAGCCCTTCTGCTATTGCTGTTTTTCCTACTCCCGGCTCACCTATAAGACAAGGATTATTTTTAGTTCTCCTGCTAAGTATTTGTATAACTCTTTCTATCTCAGTTGTTCTTCCAACTATCGGGTCAAAGCGATTTTCTCTTGCAAGCTCTGTCAAATCTCGACTAAATTTGTCGAGAACTGGAGTAGGTGATTTTTTAGATTTTGTTTGTCTTGTATTATTTCCTCCAATATCTCCAAAACCAAACATACTCTCTCTTCTTTCCCCTCCAAATAAAGGCATAATATCAGCTATAATAGCCTTAGAACTTACATTAAGTACAGATAAAATTCTCGCTGCAATACAATCAGCTTCTTTCACAATGGCTAACAGAATATGTTCTGTTCCTATCATTCCCATACTTGTTCTTGCTGCCTCTACACTACTCATTTCCAATATTTTTTTTGAACGAGGAGTAAAATCTTTTGGCATTTCTTCCATCATTGGTCGACCATCTAAGATTTCCCTTATTTTATCAATTACTATTTCAACTGTAACTCCTCTTTTAGACAATACTTTACTTGCAATTCCATCTGTAATACTTAAAAGTCCAAGCAATATATGCTCTGTTCCTATATAACCGCTTTTAAGCTGTACAGCGTAACCCTCTGCATTTTTTAATGCTGCTTGTGCTTTAGGTGTAAATTTTCCCAAAATTAATTCCTCCTTAATTTATGTAGCTTAAAATTTCTCTCCACAATAAACACACTTTTCTGCTGACGGATTATTTCCTATCTGACATTTAGGACAAAATTTATACAAAGAAAATCCATTTTCTTCCACCACGGGTTCAGGTGCCTGCTCTGGTCTTACAAATTCTTGAACTTTTTTTGTTTTTTCCTTCATTTTAGGTTTAACCTTTTTTTCAACATTTGAACTATTTTTTCTTAAATTTTTATTATTTTCCAATTTTTCAATTTTATTGATTTTATATGATATTATCTCACACATATCGTCTATAAATTTATCACACTCTTCGTTTCCTTTCTTTCCAAAATAAACCAATTTTCCAAGTTCCCTATATAATTTATCCAAATTAAGTTCTTGTTCTATTATTTCAAAATTTAATTTTGCATATTTTAAAATTTCTGAAATTTTATTTTCCATTTTAAAACACTCCTTTAATTTCAAAGCCTATCTTATTTATTATATACTTTCCAAACAATTCTTTCAAGTATATTTAACAAAAGATTGCACACAATATCTTTACAACAAATTTTAGAAAGAAGTGAAATAGATGTATATGAAAATAATTTCCATAAGTTTACTATTAATATTTATTTTATCCTCTTGTGGAGTAAATAATTCAAACAATTCCAAAAATTTAACTGAAAAAAACGATAAAAGTACAATAGAAAAAACTACTGAAAAAAACACCGAAACAACTACTGAAACAACTACTGAAATTTCAACAACTTCACCATCTATACCAGAAACTTCCAAAAAGCAGAAATTTACAGAAATATTAAATAGTTATACAACTGAATTTGACAATAACAAAACTAATCGTGTCTACAATATTAAAAAAGCTTCAAAAATTTTAAGTGGAACAATAGTAGAATCAGGAGAAGAATTTTCTTTCAATTCCGTAGTTGGAGCAACCGGCGAAAAAGAAGGTTATAAAAAAGCTATTACTTATGTAAATGGAAAAGAAGAAGAAAATTATGGCGGAGGAGTATGCCAGATAAGCACTACATTATTAAATGCTCTATATCCTCTTGATATAGAAGTGACAGAACAACATCATCACTCGCTGCCTGTTCCATATGTTGAAGAAGGAAAAGATGCTTCTGTTTCATATGGAAGTATTGATTTTAAATTTATAAATAATAACTCCTACCCTATTCAAATAAATGCCACTGTGGGAGAAGGCAAAATTACAGTGGATATTTTCAAGGTAGAATACAAATAAACATAAATGTCGATAAAATCGACATTTATGTTTATTAAAGTATTCTTATTTAGATTTTCTCATAGAATTTATAACTGCTATCAATGTAACTCCAACATCAGCAAATACTGCAAGCCACATATTAGCATAACCCATAGCTCCCATAACCAACACTATTCCTTTTACTCCTAATGAAAATATTATATTTTCCCAAACTAGTTTATTTGTATGTTTTGCTATCTTTATGGCCTCTTCTACTTTAGAAATATCATCCTGCATTAACACTATATCTGCTGCTTCTACTGCTGCATCAGAACCTGCTCCTCCCATTGCAATTCCTATATCTGCCCTAGCTAAAACAGGAGCATCATTTATTCCATCACCTACAAATATTACTTTTTTCTTTTCTTTTGAACTAATTATATTTTCCAATTTTTCTACTTTATCATTAGGTAAAAGTTCTGTATACACTTTATTTATTCCTAATTCTTTAGCTATCTGCTCCCCTGCTTTTTTAGTATCTCCTGTAAGCATTACCGTTTCTATTCCGGCTTTTTTTAAACTTTCTACTGCTGATTTTGAAGATTTTTTAATTCTATCTGATATAATCAAATTTCCTGCATAAACTCCATCTATTGCAGTATAAACAACCGTACCTATTGATTGAATTTTCTCTACCCTTATTCCAAATTTATCCATTAACTTCAAATTTCCAACTAAAATTTCTTTTCCAGAAGCTTTTACTTTAACCCCATGACCTGCAATCTCCTCATAACTTTCAATACCATTTTCACTAAATCTTTCATTTGTTTCAAAATTATATTTATTTATTATTGATATAGCAATAGGGTGTGTAGAATGATATTCTGCAACAGCTGTATATTTAAGCAATTCTTTCTCTGAATATCCATTAAACGCTTCATTTTTCACTACTTCAAAAACTCCTTCTGTAAGTGTTCCCGTTTTATCCATTACTACTGTATCTACCTGTGTAAGAGCTTGTAAATGATTACTTCCCTTTATCAATATTCCTCTTGAAGAAGCTAAACCTATACCATTAAAGAAACTCAAAGGAATTGATACTACTATTGCACAAGGACAAGAAATAACAAGCATTATCAATGCTCTTGAAACCCACATTCCAAAATCAGGTTCTTTAGTAATTATCGGAGGAATAATCGCAACTGCCAATGCCAAAAATACTACCGCTGGTGTATAATATTTTGCAAATTTAGTTATAAACTTTTCAGTAGGAGCTTTTTTTGATGAAGCATTTTCTACCATTTCAAGAATTTTACTTACGGTAGAATCGCCAAAATTTTTATTTACTTTTATCTTTATTACTCCTGTCTGATTTATACAACCGCTTAAAATTTCATCTCCAACTTCTGCTTTTCTTGGTACTGATTCGCCAGTAAGTGCCATTGTGTCAAGCATCGTACTTCCCTCTTCTATAATACCATCAAGAGGAACTTTCTCTCCCGCTTTTACTAAAATAGTATCTCCTATCTTTATTTTATCAGGATTTACTGTGAGCAAAATCTGGTCTTATGTCCATTATAGCTTTTATAGATTTTCTTGAACGTCCCACTGCTATATCCTGCAAAATTTCTCCTATTTGATAAAAGAGCATTACTGCTACCGCCTCAGTATATTCTCCTAAAATAAATGCTCCTATGGTTGCAACACTCATTAAAAAATTTTCATCAAAAAAATCACCTTTAAAAATATTTTTTATAGCTGTTGTAAGTACATCATATCCAAAAATAATATAAGCTGCTATAAATATAAAAAATTTTATTTTCAAATCAAATGAAGCTAAAAGTGCAATAAAAAATACTCCTAATCCTATTCCAAAACGAATTATTTCTTTCTTTACATTGTCATCTTCATTATGACTATGTTCATGATTACAACATTCATCATGTTTATGGCTATGCTCATGTCCACAGCATT
>CAZQDT010000206.1:0-4413 GCA_964592005.1 uncultured Eubacteriales bacterium | reverse complement strand
ATAGATAAAGGCACTGTGGGAAGTGTAAAAGACCTTGAGGATATAAATAAATATATTGTAGAGTTGGGAGAAAAGCATAACAAACTTGTAGTCGGCACTTGTGATGTTCATTTTATGGACCCTGAAGATGAAGTATTCAGACGTATAATAATGGCGGGAGAAGGATTTAAAGATGCAGATAATCAAGCTCCTTTATATTTTAGGACTACGGATGAAATGCTTGAAGAATTTACATATTTAGGTAAAGAAAAGGCTGAAGAAATAGTTATAACCAATACAAATCTTATTGCGGATATGATAGATGAAATTTTACCAGTACCTAATGAAAAATGTCCGCCTTATATCGAGGGTTCAGACGAAGAACTTAGAACTATTACAATGACGAAGGCAAAGTCAATGTATGGTGACCCACTTCCGACAATAGTACAGGAACGTCTTGAAAAAGAACTTAATTCTATAATAAGTAATGGATATGCGGTACTTTATATAATAGCTCAAAAATTGGTTTGGAAATCAAATGAGGATGGATATCTAGTAGGTTCAAGAGGTTCAGTAGGTTCTTCATTTGCGGCAACAATGGCGGGTATTACAGAAGTAAATCCTTTATCACCACATTATTTATGTCCAAATTGTAAATATTCAGATTTTGATTCAGATGAAGTGAAAGCTTATGCAGGTGAGTCGGGTTGTGATATGCCGGATAAGGATTGTCCAGTCTGTGGTACAAAGCTTATAAAGGAAGGTCATGATATTCCTTTTGAAACTTTCTTAGGATTTAAAGGAGATAAAGAGCCTGATATAGACCTTAACTTTTCTGGAGAATATCAACAAAAGATACATGCTTTTACAGAGGAACTTTTTGGAAAAGGTCATGTATTTAAAGCAGGTACATATGGTACTATGGCAGAAAAGACAGCTTATGGTTTTGTAAAAAAATATTTTGATGAACGTGGAATAAATGATGTAAGCAATGCTGAAATAAATCGTCTTGCAAGAGGGTGTACAGGGGTAAGACGTACAACAGGGCAACATCCGGGTGGATTAGTTATAGTGCCTCAGGGACATGATATACATGAATTTTGTCCTATTCAAAGACCAGCCAATGATATGACTTCAAATGTAACTACAACACATTTTGAATACCATTCCATAGACCAGTGTCTTTTAAAGCTTGATTTGCTTGGACATGATGACCCGACTACATTACGTGTATTGCAAGATATGACAGGTGTAGACCCTAAAACTATTCCTCTTGATGATAAGGGAGTAATGTCACTTTTTACGTCACCTGAAGCATTAGGAGTGACTTCAGAGCAAATCAATTCGGAAACAGGAACGTTTGGATTACCAGAAATGGGTACAAGATTTATAAGACAGATGCTTATAGAAACGCAACCAAAGTGTTTTTCTGACCTTGTAAGAATATCAGGACTTTCTCATGGTACTGACGTTTGGGCAGGAAATGCACAGGAACTTATAAATAGTGGCACTTGTACATTAAAAGAAGCTGTATGTACAAGAGATGGTATTATGACATATTTAATTTTAAAAGGAATGGATAAACAGCTTGCTTTTAAACTTATGGAAAAAATTAGAAAAGGTAAGGGCGTACTTGATGAAGAAGCAGATGAAATGCGAAAGGTAGGAGTACCAGAATGGTACATAAAATCATGTCGTAAAATTAAATATATGTTCCCAAAGGCTCATGCAGTAGCATATATAACGATGGCACTTAGAACAGGTTATTATAAAGTATATTATCCAGAATATTATTATGCTGCATATTTTTCAATAAGAGCAGAAGGAGATTTTGACTATGCTTTGATGTGTAGTGGACATGAGAAAGTAAAAGAAGCATTGAAAGATTATAATGCAAGGGCAATGACGCTTACAACCAAGGAAAAAGGAACTCTTACGGTACTTGAAATTGTAAATGAAATGTATTATAGAAATATAACATTTTTGCCTATTGATTTGTATAAGTCACAAGCAAGACGTTTTCAGGTAATAGATGGGAAATTATTGCCTCCATTTAACTCGATACAGGGTTTAGGAGATATTGCAGCAGAAAATATTGCAGAAGCTGCTAAACAAGGTGAATTTTTTACTATTGAAGAATTTAAATTGAGGGCTAAGGTAGGAAATAGTTTGGCAGAAACTTTAAAAGAGCAGGGAGTTTTAAAGGGTATACCTGAAACAAATCAGCTAACATTATTTGAAAGTATGGGATTTTAGGGAGGTTTTATTTTGGAATTTAGACCATGTATAGATATACACGAGGGAAAAGTTAAACAGATAGTGGGTTCAAGCCTTACTATTGAGGGAAATGCTTCAGAAAATTTTGTTTCTGAATATTCTGCAAAATATTATGCACTTATGTTTAAAAAAGATAATTTAAAGGGTGGACATATATGTATGCTTGGCTCGGGAAATGAAGCAGAAGCAGAGCTTGCACTTAGAGCATATCCGAATGCAATGCAGATAGGTGGAGGAATTAATGCAGATAATGCACAGAAATTTATAAATATGGGAGCAAGTCACATTATTGTTACTTCTTACATTTTTAATGATGGAAAAATTTCTTATGAAAATATTGAAAAACTTTCTAAATCAGTGCCTAAAAAAAATATAGTTTTTGATTTAAGTTGTCGTATTGGTGAAAATGGAAAAGATTATTACGTTGCCACAGACAGGTGGACAAAATTGTCAAATTATAAAGTAAACAAAGAAGCACTAGAGGAGCTTTCGCAATATTGTGATGAATTTCTTATACATAGTACAAATGTAGAGGGAAAAAAGGCGGGTATAGATGAAGAGCTTATAAAAATTTTAGCGGAATATGAGGGTGCAAATCCTATTACATATGCAGGTGGTATTGCTTCTTATGAGGATATTAAAAGAATAAAAGAACTGGGAAAAGGAAAAATTAATTTTACAATAGGCACATCATTGGATATTTTCGGTGGAAAATTGAGTTATGATAAAATAGTAGATATGATAAAATGAGCTTTGCGGCGATAACAGCTTGCTGGTATCGACATAAGGCGAAAAACCACACGGAGACGACAGTCGACGTGATAAAATGATTGGATAATCTTGACAAGGAAGTGGATTTATGACACAGGAACAGACTTTGAATACCGCAGTAAATATAAGTTATCTGATGCTTAAAAATGGAGCAGAAATATACAGGGTAGAAGATTGTGTAAAATATATTGCAAAAGCGTATGGTTTTGAGGGTGAAAGCTATGCAGTACTTACAAGTATTATAGTTACAATTTCAGATAAAGATAAACCTATTACTGCAACAAAAAGGGTAAATTCAAGGTGTACTAATCTTAATAAGGTGTCAGAACTAAATGACTTGTCTAGGTATATAAGTAAAAATAAACCAGATTATGATACAATAAATAAAATGCTTGAAGAAATCAAAAATGAAAAAGGTTATAACAGGTGGATTATTTATTTAGCACATATGTTTACAGCTTTTTGCTTTGCTTTATTTTTTGGAGGGAATATTATTTCAGCATTTATTGCAGCATTTGTAGGTGCAGTGCTTTGTGCAGTCTTAAGATTTTGTAATATTATGGAAATCAATATTCTTTTTACGAATA
This sequence comes from uncultured Eubacteriales bacterium, assembly GCA_964592005.1. Classification (GTDB taxonomy): domain Bacteria; phylum Bacillota; class Clostridia; order Lachnospirales; family CAZQDT01; genus CAZQDT01. Next base: position 799 of record CAZQDT010000206.1, on the reverse strand, counting down.
TTATTTCAAGTGCAGTGATTTCATTTGTTTTTATTATTATAAAAAAATATTTTTATGATACTGATATGGCTATAATGATTACATCAGTTATAATGATTTTAGTTCCGGGATTGGCACTTACTCACTGTATGAGAGATTTAATTTCGAGTGAGCTGGTGTCAGGTTTATCGAGATTGGCAGAAGTTGTATTGACGGCTTTAGGTATTGCAATAGGGGTGTTTTTGGTATTTACTCTTATGGGCGTAAAAATAGTTTTAAAGTAGGTGTGTTGAATGTTTTTGCAATGTTTATATATATTTGGAACTTCTGTTGGATTTTGTATTATTTTTAATATAAGAGGTAAAAATATACTGATAGGTAGTTTGGGAAGTGTAATAGGATGGATGATATATTTACTTTTCAGCGGATTAGGGGAAAATGATGTATTTCAGTATTTTTTGGCAGCATTTTTTATTACAATTTATTCAGAAATTATGGCAACTTTAAGAAAAGCACCTTCAATAATATTTCTTACACCATCAATAATACCTCTTGTGCCGGGAGAAGCAGCTTTTAGAACTATGATGGCATGGCTTGATAATGATAATGCAGAAATTTTGAAACAGGGGAATTATGCACTTATAGTTTCAGGAGCTATTGCTATGGGGATTATTTTAGGACTTACGATAATCAGATTAAAAAAATATGAAAAAAAATTTACTTAACCAAATTAAAAAAACGAGGTAAATCAAGTTGATTTACCTCACAGACTGTAGACAACTAACTACAAAAAAGGTTAGTTGTCTCTTTTTTTATATAA
>CAZQDT010000205.1:0-4432 GCA_964592005.1 uncultured Eubacteriales bacterium | reverse complement strand
CTGCTCAAGTCGCAGAAGATTTTGTATTTTAATAAAATTAAATTATATTATATAATCAAGTTTAAATGCAAAATTTTTAAAGTAAAGTATAAATGTTTTGTATTTTATGGAAAGAAAATTACATTTTTATAAATTTTTCTATTGCAAAGATAGACATAGTTTGTTAAACTAAATAGAATAGTGTATCATTAGGAGTTTTATACCAAATGTGATATAAAAATATATTAGAGGTGGAATAAGATGGGGTTATTAGAAAAGATTTTTGGAAATTATAGTGATAAAGAATTGAAAAAAATAGATCCTATAGTAGCCAAGATAGAGTCATTAGAGCCTGAATGGCAAAAATTGACAGATGAGCAGCTTAGAGGAAAGACAGATGAATTTAAAGACAGATTAGCAAATGGTGAAACATTAGATGATATTTTACCTGAAGCTTTTGCAACAGTAAGAGAGGCATCGGTAAGAACTTTAGGTATGCGACATTTTACAGTACAGCTTAAAGGTGGTATAGTTCTTCATCAGGGACGTATATCTGAAATGAGAACAGGTGAAGGAAAGACTTTGGTTGCAACATTGCCTGCATACCTTAATGCACTTGAGGGAAAAGGTGTACATGTAGTTACGGTTAATGATTATTTAGCACGTACTCAGGCTGAAGAAATGTCTAAGATTTATAATTTTTTAGGAATGTCAGTAGGTGTTATACTTAATTCATTGAAGCCGGAAGAAAGAAAAGTAGCTTATAATGCGGATATAACATATGCTACTAATAATGAATTAGGATTTGATTATCTTCGTGACAATATGGTTGTTTATAAGGAGGAAATGGTACAAAGAGGGCTTCATTATGCAATCATAGATGAGGTTGACTCAATTCTCATAGATGAGGCAAGAACACCTCTTATTATATCTGGAAGTGGTACAAAATCTACTCAGCTTTATAATGTTGCAGATGCTTTTGTAAGAACACTTAAAAAAGGTCGCATATTAGATGAAGAAGAAAATATACCATCAATGCTTCGTACAGAGATAAGAGAAGAAGGAGATTTTGTCTTAGTTGAAAAAGAAAAATCAGTTTCTCTTACAGAAGAGGGTGTAAAAAAAGCAGAACGTTTCTTTGCAATAGATAATCTTTCTGATGCAGAAAATATGGAAATTTTACATCATATAAATAATGCTTTGAGAGCTCATCATATTATGTCACTTGATAAAGATTATGTTATTCAAGATGGCGAAATTATGATAGTAGATGAATTTACCGGACGTATAATGCCGGGAAGACGTTATTCTGATGGATTGCATCAGGCAATAGAAGCAAAAGAAAAGGTAAAAGTAAAAAGAGAAAGTAAAACTCTTGCAACTATAACTTTCCAGAATTTCTTTAATAAATATGATAAAAAATCAGGTATGACAGGTACAGCACAGACAGAAGAAGATGAATTTAGACATATATATAGTATGGACGTAGTTGTTATACCTACAAATAAGCCTGTTGTACGTAAAGACCATCCAGATTATGTTTATAGAACTGTAAATGGAAAACTTAATGCGGTAGTTAAAGAGGTTGTAGAATCTCATGAAAAAGGGCAGCCTGTACTTATAGGTACAATTACAATAGAAAAATCAGAGCAGATAAGTGCAATGCTTAAAAAGGTAGGAATTAAGCATGAGGTACTTAATGCTAAATATCATGAAAGAGAAGCAGAAATAGTTGCTTTAGCAGGTCAGATGGGGGCAGTTACGATAGCAACCAATATGGCAGGTCGTGGTACGGATATTAAGCTTGGAGAAGGAGTTGCAGAGGTAGGAGGACTTAAAATTATTGGTACTGAAAGACATGAGTCAAGACGTATTGATAATCAGTTGAGAGGACGTTCAGGTCGTCAGGGAGATCCGGGAGAATCACGTTTTTATATATCTATGGAAGATGATTTAATGCGTCTTTTTGGTTCAGAAAAGATTATGAAAGTAGTAGATGCAATGGGTATGCCTGAAGATGAGCCAATAGAAAATAATATGCTTACTAAAGCAATAGAAAATGCACAGAAGAAAGTAGAAGGAAATAATTTTGCTGTACGTAAACAACTGTTGGATTATGACCAAGTAATGAATGAGCAGAGAGAGCTTATTTATAGTGAAAGAACAAAAGTATTATTTGGTGCTGATTTAAGTGAAAGTATAGAAAAAATGAGAGAAGAAATAGTTGATAGAACTGTTGATATGTATACAGGTGAAAGTAATTATCCTGAAGAATGGGATATAAAGGGACTTAATGACCATCTATTACCAATTATACCAATTGAGCCAATTGAACTTTCTGATGAAGACAAAGAAAAACTTACAAAAGATGAACTTAAAGATAGAATATTAGATAAAGCAGATGAATTATATGCAGCTAAAGAAGCAGAAAATGGTTCAGAAGTTATGAGAGAAATAGAACGTGTAATTATGCTTCGTGTAATAGACCAAAAATGGATAGACCATATAGATGATATGGACCAGATGAGACAGGGTATTGGTTTACGTGCATTAGCTCAGAGGGACCCTCTTGTAGAATATAAATTTATCGGATTTGATATGTTTGAAGAGATGACACAAAATATTCAGACCGATACTGTACGTGCATTATACCATGTTCGTATGGCTGCTCAGATGGAAAGAGAGCAGGTAGCAAAACCTACGGCTACAAATAAAGATGATACAGATGTAAAAGCACCTGTACGTAAAGAGGAAAAAATAGGAAGAAATGATTTGTGCCCATGTGGAAGTGGCAAAAAATATAAATACTGTTGCGGAAGAGGCGAAAAATAATGTTAGAATTTGAACAGATGAAACAGGAACTTCAAGTTTATGAAACAAAATTAAAGGAAATGGGGGCTTCACTTTGACATTGCTGGTACGAAGTCAAAAGTAGAAGAACTTGAAAAAATATCGGCAGCCCCTGATTTTTGGAATGACCTTGAAAATAGTCAAAAAATTTTGCAACAATGTAAAAATCTCAAGGATAAAATTGCTAAATATGAAAATCTTTGTAATGAATATAATAATGTTTTAGAATTGATTGAACTGGGCAACGAAGAAGAAGAAACTTCATTGATACCAGAGGCAAGGCAGGATAGTAAAAGTTTTATAGAAAATTATGAAGCACTTAGAATAGCAACTTTGTTAGATGGTCCATATGATAAGAATAATGCAATATTGACACTTCATTCAGGAGCAGGTGGAACAGAAGCCTGCGACTGGACTGAAATGTTATTAAGAATGTATACAAGATGGGCAGAGGAAAAAGGCTATAAAGTAGAGGAATTGGATTATCTTGAGGGTGAAGAAGCAGGAATAAAGTCGGTTACTATACAGGTAACGGGTGAAAATGCTTATGGTTATCTGAAGGCTGAAAAAGGTGTACACCGCCTTGTAAGAATATCACCTTTTGATGCAGCAGGGAAAAGACATACTTCTTTTGCATCTTGTGATGTTATGCCAGAAATAGATGATGATATTGAACTTGAGATAAGAAGTGAAGATTTGAAAGTAGATACTTATCGTTCAAGTGGAGCAGGTGGACAGCATGTAAATAAAACAGAGTCAGCCATAAGAATTACACATATACCAACAGGTATAATAGTTCAGTGTCAAAATGAACGTTCTCAGCATAAGAATAGAGATACTGCAATGAAAATGCTTAGAGCTAAACTGTTTGAAATGAAGCAGGAAGAACAGATGAAAAAATTACAGGGTATAAGAGGAGAAGTAAAAGAAATAGGCTGGGGCAGCCAAATACGTTCTTATGTATTCCACCCTTATAATCTTGTAAAAGATCATCGTACAAATACTGAAATGGGCAATATACAGGCGGTTATGGACGGAAGTATAGATAGTTTTATAAATGCTTATTTAAGTTGGATACACATATAAAAAATTGGGCAATTTTTCGCCCAATTTTTTATTTTACTCCTAAAATATAATTCATCATTTCTATTGCTCTTTCTGTATTTTTGCTTGTGGAAGCAATAGATAATACAGCTACATCATTAGCTGGAAAATCATAATTTTTTAAAAATTCAGTATTTTTAATTTTTATTCCAACAATTCTATTTTTACACTCTATCTGCTCATTTATATTATCGTAGAATATAGACTCTTCATTAGGGTCAATATCGTCAGGATTAATTACTGATACAGGTACTAATCCATAAACAAAATCATCTTTAAAATCAGCATATTTTTCTTCTGACAGTATAGGTGTCATATCATTGAAGAATGAATGAGGAGAATAATCAAGTATAGTTTCTTCATATCCTAATAATATATCTACTTCACCAGATGTAAGCATTAAAAATAATTTTTGCTGCAAACTTTGGCTGTATTCACCTTGCTCAGCATCTAAAAAAGGAATGTGTGTAACGCTTACTTTATAACCTTCTTCTATATT
>CAZQDT010000204.1:0-4436 GCA_964592005.1 uncultured Eubacteriales bacterium | reverse complement strand
TACTGTAAGCATACGTTTTTCATAACCATTACAACTTACTGTTATAAGCTTATAACCACCTTTATAATAATCCACAGAAAAATTTTTAGCATAATTAAGCTCCAAAGAATGGTCAAATATAAGTTCCCCATCTACATCCTTTTCCGCAGCACCCGATACTTGTGATGCTTGCGTTGTCTGTGTTGTTGCTATTGTTGCTGTTGTTTGAGATTTATTATCTCCACTTCCAGCACATCCTGACAAAATCATAACTCCTGTCAATAATGCTGTTACTGCTCTCATAAATTTTTGTTTCATTTTGAAACCTCCTATAAATTTTTTAAATATGAAATAATAAGAGTTTTAAAGATAAACAAACAAATTAATTTATCAAAGCTAAAAAACTGCTCTTCTATTATCAGAAAGAGCAGTTTCCATATCTTTATGTGACACACAAATAAAACTCTCAAATATAGAGAGTATTCCCACATAATATACTAGCCTGCACTCTTCTATCGCCCAAGAATGTTAAAACTATAAAAATAAGGCAGGTTTCCTGACTCATGACTCAAACATATACAAGCACCTTCTCAGACTAAAGTCCAATGGTATAACACTCACATACTAATCAAATACAGTAATGGCTGTTGTGACGGATTCCAACCGTCTTCCCTTTTATCTGTCCTATAAGACAGCCACCTTATTCCCTTATATTATTTATTTCATATTGCTCACTGATTTTAACACTTCGACTTTTGTTTGTCAACATTTGTATTATTTATGTAGAAATAACATAAACTGTAAAATAAGTTTATGTTATATAATTCAATATTGAAGGAAATGAAAAATTTGCTCAAACCGCAAATGTTTTCATAATTGAAATAAATTAAAAGTGTTACTCATATTTTTGTTAAATTATGTATATTTCTATACAAAAATATGAGTATAGGGCATTCGCCCTATAAATAAAAATTTTATACAATGCCTTTATGAAAGCAAGCTTTCAACAGTCATATATAAAATTTTTATTTACACTTCTCATTGCTTAAATTAAATTATATTATATATTATTGCATTACAAATGGCGGCTGCTATATTACTACCACCTTTTCTTCCTCTTGCTACTATATATGGAATTTCTGTCTGCATTATAAGCTCTTTTGACTGTACAACATTTACAAATCCAACTGGAACACCTATCACCAATTCAGGCTTTACTGCTTTTTCTTTTATAAGTTCATAAAGTCTGATTAATGCAGTAGGTGCATTACCTATTGCAAATATAATTGGTCTTTCTAGTTTAATTGCTTTCTCCATACTTGCTACTGCTCTTGTAGTACCATTTTTAACAGCTTCTTGTGCTACATCATCATCAGACATAAAACAAAATACTTCTGAACCAAATTTTTCCAAAACTTTCTTATTTATACCTGCTTTAGCCATCTGAGTATCTGTTACTATACAAGCTCCTTTTTTAATTGCTTCAATACCTCTTGCTACCGCTCCTTCTGAAAAACATAAATTCTTTGCATATTCAAAATCTGCCGAAGCATGAATTACTCTTTTTACTACTGCTTCATTTTCAGCAGGAATTTCTATTTCAAGTTCAGAACTTATAATCTCAAAGCTTCTCTTTTCTATTTCTTTAGGCAATACATTTTCTATTTCTATTTTCATTAAAATTCAATCCCCTTCCTTGCTTTTATTCCTTTGTCAAATGGATGCTTTAATTTTTCTATCTTTGATACATAATCAGATACTTCAATTAATTCTTCTGCCGGATTTCTACCTGTCATTACTATTTCTAGTTTTTCTCTATATTTTTCCAAGAAATTCTTTAACTCTTTTCTTTCAACAAATTCATAATTATAAGCAGAAATTACTTCATCCAAAACCAACATATCAAATTTTTCAATTAATGTTATTTCCATAGCTTTTTTCAGCAACTCTGTATACTCAACTTTTGCTTGATATTTAATTTCTTCTGACATATTTTTATATCTTCCGTAATTTTTTCCCAAATGCAAAGTTTTAATATTATCAATTGATTTTAATATATTTATCTCAGAAGATTTATCAGATTTAAAAAATTGAACAAAAAGCACACTTTTTCCACTGCCTGCCATTCTCACCGCAAGACCAGCAGCAGCGGTGGTCTTTCCTTTTCCATCTCCACAATATATATGTACCATTTATTTTTCACCCCCATAATCTCTACATTTTTTTAAAAAATTCTGTACAAATTTTAAATTAGAATAAAAATACATATGCGGAAAACCTGCTATCGTATTTTTTTTAAACTGTACACATTCCCAAGATTTGTTTTTATTTGCTTTTTCTGCCTCAAAAAATTTCCCACAATCTGTACTGTCCCAGTAATGAAATTCGTGTGCTTTTATACTTTCTCCTTTACTACATAAAAAATTATCTTCCTTTGCAATCAAAGTAATATATCCAAAACGATTAAGTTTATCTGTTTTATATGAGTACGAATTTAAAAAACCAACCATTGGATATGTATTCCCATTTTTATCTTCTAAAGTATTCTGAAGATACATAAAACCTCCACATTCAGATATACATGGCATACCATTTTCCAAAGCATTTTTTATTGAATTTAACATTGAAACATTTTCTGAAAGCTCCTTAGCATAAAGTTCTGGATACCCTCCTCCAATAATCAATCCATCTATATTTTCAGGAAGTTTGAAATCTTTTAAAGGGCTGAAATAAATAATCTCAGCTCCCATTTTTTCAAGTAATTCTAAATTTTCTTTATAATAAAAACAAAATGCCTCATCTAATGCAACTGCTATTTTTACTTTTTCACAATCTTCAAAACTCTTTATATAATTTTCAGTTTTTAAATTTCTTTCTACTGGTTCTGCTTCACTTGCAATCTTCAATATTAAATCAATATCTAAAGTTTCTTCTGCCTGTTTTGCAAGCAATTTAAGTTTATGTTTAATATCTTTTATCTCATCTGGTTTAACCAAACCTAAATGTCTGCTTTCAAAATTTATGTCTTTTAATTCCGGAAAATAACCTAAGACTTTTATATCCAGTTCTCTCTCTATTTCTTCTTTAATTGTAGAATATACCATTGACGAAACTCTATTAAGTATCACACCTTTTATTTTACTATCCTTTTTAAATTCTAAAAATCCTTTTATTACTGGAATTATAGAATAACTCATTCCTTTACAATTTACTATAAGCACTGTTGGTATATCTAAAACCACAGAAATTTCATAAGAACTTGCCTTTGCTGTTTTTACACCTATTCCATCATAATACCCCATAACTCCCTCTACCACAGATATATCCATATCTTTTGAATTTTTTAAAAACAAATAATTTAATATATCCTTGGGTGTAAAAAATAAATCTAAATTAGATGACTTTACTCCTATTGCTTTAGCATGAAACATCGGGTCTATATAATCTGGTCCGCTTTTAAACGAGGCAACTTTTAAACCTCTATCATAAAGTGCCTGTAAAATTGCACAGGTAATCATAGTTTTCCCACTTCCACTTGCAGTAGCACTTAACATTATTCTTGATTTAAGCATTAATTATCACCTCTTCCTTTACTTCCTATACCTACAAGTGATATTTCCCTTGTAGATTTCAGTAAAAATTTTTTATTTAAAAATTCTTCTACTTCCTGTAAAGAACAACCTTTTTCTTCCTGTATATGTCCTATTATCACAGTTATAATTCCCGCTTTTTGAGCTGCATTTATTTTTTCTTCAAATCCACCAACCTGACCACTTTCTTTTGTTACCAAATATTTTGCATCTATTTGTTTTATAAGTGCATAGTTAAACTCTTGCGAAAAAGGTCCTTGCATACATATAAGATTTTTACCTTCAAATCCAAGTCCCACACTCGAAATCATTGATTTTTCAACAGATAAAACTCTTGCATATACTCTTTGTTTGTAGTTTTTAATTTTTGTAAATTCTTCAAGTTCTTTACTTCCTGTGGTAACAAGAATATTGCCTTGAGTAGTATTTAAAAAGTCCACCGCTTCTTTTACTGTCGAAACTCTTATAATTTTTTCTCCATTTACATCATTTTCTATATTTCTTAAAAGTCTTATATATTGTATATTTGCAGTTTCACAAGCTTTAAATATATTGCGTGTAACTTCAATGGCATATGGATGTGTTGCATCTATAACCATTTCAAATTTTTCAGACAACATAAACTTTATCATTTTCTCTTCATCAAGTCTTTGAGCTGAAATTTTTATATTTTTGCCTTTTTTTATAAGTTTTTCTCCATATTCTGTGGCAACTGAAACAGTAACTTCAATTTCTGTATTTCTTAAATATTCAGCTAATTTTCGTCCTTCCGTAGTTCCTGCAAATATTAAAATCTTTTTATTCAATTTTTACCGTTACTGAAAACTTATAAAAAGTTATAAACTTTTATGTTTCATTCCTACTTCA
>CAZQDT010000203.1:0-4454 GCA_964592005.1 uncultured Eubacteriales bacterium | reverse complement strand
AAATTTTATATTTATATTTTACACTATATAGGAGTATTTGGCTATTTTATATTTTTTTGTGCGAAAAATTTTTATTCTTTAAAGCTGATAAATAGAATCACGAAAAACGCAAGTTTTATACCGTTTTTTTCCATAAGTTTCCATACAAACGAAATATTTTATAATCCTAATATTTCATATATTTTTTTCATATCCAAACTATTTCTAAGTCCATCTGCAAGCTTGTCAAACTGTTTTTCTTTATATTCTTTAATATCAATACTATTTTGAGTTCTCTCAATACCTTTTTGTTCAAAAAGGATATTAATTACAGCATCCCTTATCCCTTGCAAATCAAATATTCCATGTATATAAGTGCCACATACATTTCCATTTACGCAGCCATCACAAAATTCCTTATCTGAATTCAACTCTTTTACAACTGCAAAATTCTCTCCACCATTTCTTTCAGACACACCCATATGTATTTCATAGCCTTCTATTTCTTGATTGTTTAATTTTTCAAATATTCCATTTAAAATTTCAACTCTTCCGTTTACTCTAGTTCTTCTTTTTTCATTCGTAAATACTGTTGTTACAGGTAACAATCCCAAACCTTTTATTTTCTGTATTTCTGTTTCTATACATTCATTATCTTCTATAAACTCTCCTAGCATTTGATAACCGCCACATATTCCAAATATTAATTTTCCTTTGTTATATGCTTTAAATATCATACTTTCCAAACCACTTTCTCTAAGCCATATCAAATCCTGTACTGTACTTTTACTTCCCGGAAGAATTATCATATCAGGATTTCCAAAATCTTTAACCGAACTCACATATCTAAGAGAAACATCATCTATATTTTCCAAAACATCAAAATCCGTAAAATTTGATATACGTGGAAGTCTTACAACCACAATATCTACTAATCCAACCTTTTTACCACTTTTAAGCCTTTCTGAAAGACTATCTTCATCTTCAATATCCACATCCATATAAGGCACCACTCCGACTACCGGAATATTTATTTTCTCCTCAAGCATTTCCACACCGGGGTCAAGTATTGTCTTATCTCCTCTAAATTTATTTATAACTAAACCCTTTATTCTTGATTTTTCTTCTTCCTCCAACAAAATAACCGTACCTACAAGCTGTGCAAATACTCCTCCTCTATCTATATCACCTACCAAAATAACCGGTGCATCTGCCATTTTCGCCATACCCATATTTACAATATCAAAACTCTTTAAATTTATCTCAGCCGGACTTCCTGCTCCTTCTATAACAATTATATCGTATTTTTCACTCAGTTCATTAAAAGCTTTCATTATATCTCCTACAAGTGTTTTTTTATATTTAAAATACTCTCTTGCAGGCATATTTCCTCGTACTTCTCCATTTACAATAACCTGTGAACCTATGTCATTAGTGGGTTTTAACAAAATTGGATTCATAAGTACAGATGGCTCAACTCCTGCTGCTTCTGCTTGAACAACCTGTGCTCTCCCCATTTCAAGTCCTTCTTTAGTTATAAAAGAATTAAGTGCCATATTTTGGGATTTAAATGGTGCTGTTTTATAACCATCCTGTTTAAAAATTCTGCATAATCCCGCCACTATAAGACTTTTTCCTGCATTTGACATAGTTCCCTGTACCATTATTACTTTTGCCATAAAATTCTCGCACCTGCCTCTATAAATCTTTTATTTTCTTCATGCGTTTTTACTGCAATCCTATAAAAACCTTTTTGTAATCCTTTATAATTACTGCAATCTCTTATAAGTATTTTCTTTTCCTTAAAAAGCTCATACAAATCTAAATTCTTCTCACATTTAAAAAATATGTAATTTGCCTTTGAACCATATATTTTAAGTCCTAATTTTAACAGTTCATTTATAAGATATGTTTTCTCTCTTTCAATCAAATCACAACTTTCACAAACAAAATTTCTTTCTTTCAGTGCTTCAATAGCTGCATATTCAGCAGGTATAGATACCGACCATGGCGGCAAAACATTTCTTATTTTCCTAGCCAACTCTGCACTACACATACCATAACCCAACCTAAGACCAGCCATTGCATACATTTTTGTAAATGCTTTTATTATTATCAGTTTTTCATTGTCATATATGCAATCTTTTATAGAATATTTTTCCGCATCCTGCAAAAAATTGTTAAAGCATTCATCTACTACCAAATAAATGTTATTTTGTTCACAATGTTTTAAAATTAAATTTAAATCTTTTGGTTCAATTACTTCACCAGTAGGATTATTGGGATTACATATAAACAACATATCCATTGTAATATCCAATTTTTCTACAAGTTTTTCAACATTTACTTTAAAATCATCTTCTTCATAAATCTTAAAATACTCTATTTTACAATTTATTGTTCTAAGTGCATTTTCATACTCTGAAAAAGTCGGAGCAAGCATAACTGCTTTTTTAGGCTTTACTGCATTTACTACTGAATAAATAAATTCTGAAGCTCCATTTGTGCACACAATATTTTTATAGTTTATGTTCTCATATTTTCCAAGCTCATATCTTAATTTTTTATAATTTATATCAGGATATTTATAAGCTTCATAAACTCCTCTTATTGCCGCTTCTGTCACTTTTTGAGAAATTTTTAAAGGATTTATATTTGCCGAAAAATCTAACTCTATATCCTTATCATAAATATTACCTCCATGTTTTTCCATCAAATAAATCCCCTTTACAATATTGTCAATATCAAAAATTTCACTGTACTAAATATAATCAAACCTAAAAATGCCGATACATAAAGCATTTTATTTACTCTTTTTATATCTTCTGCTTCTACTTCTCTTATATCATCACCAATAGTTTTCTTTTTGTACAGCTTACCAAAATAATAAGCATCACCTGCCAGCTGCACTTCTAATGCTCCTGCACATACTGACTCTGTTTGTGCTGAATTAGGACTTGCATGATTATATCTATCTCTTTTAAAAATTTTATAAGCATTCTTTGTATTTAATTTCAACAAAAAAGAAGAAAAAATCAACAAATATGCAGAAATCCTTGCCGGTATATAATTTACCACATCATCTAACTTTGCTGCTGCTCGTCCAAAATATAAATACTTTTCATTTTTATATCCTACCATAGAATCCATTGTATTTATTGCCTTATAAAAAAATCCAAATACTGCTCCACCTATTGCCATATACAACATAGGAGCTATTATTCCATCTGAAGTATTCTCTGCTACCGTTTCCACAGCCGCCTTTATCACTCCTTTTTCATCTAAATTTTCAGTATCTCTTCCAACTATCATTGAAACTGCTTTTCTCGCATCTTCCAATGTTTTTTCCTTTATTGTCGTATACACTTTCATACTTTCTATTTTTAATTGTTTTGTTGCAAGAAGCTGATAACACATTATACTTTCTGCCACCAAAGCCAAATACATATTTACCTTTCCCAGTAAATATAAAATAATCGCTGGCAATATTACTGATACAGATATTACCATTATTACCAGTAATATCCCAGCAATAAATTCTCCCTTTTCATCATTCTTAAAAATCTTTCTCAATTTTTTTTCTGAAAAAGAAATCAAATTTCCTATCCATCTTATAGGATGTGGCAACCAATAAGGGTCACCAAAACATAAATCTAACAAAAAACCTATTATAAGTGCCATTTTACCACCTTTTTCTACTTTTTATTTTTAACAATCAATCTATTATCTTCTGTAAATTCACATTCATAATATTCTGCATTTTTTATCTGCCAAAAATAATAATCTTCATGTGGTTCAGAATATTTATCTAAAATAGACATTATCGTACCACCATGCACTACCAATGCCGCAGAAGAAATTTTATTTTTTTTACAATCTTCCATAACTTTTTTAAAAGCATTTACACATCTAATCGAAAATTCCTTTTTACTTTCTCCCTGAGGGAAAGGCATTTCTCCATTACTGTCAATCCATTTTTGATAATCTTCATTACCATTAAGTTCTAAGTAATTTTTATTTTCAAATATTCCAAAATTACATTCTCTAAAATCTTTAACTTCATAAAATTCAAAACCTTTATAGATAATTTCTGCTGTTTGTCTACATCTTTTCATAGGACTTATATAAATTTTTTCACATATTGGATAAACCTTATCTTTTAAAAATTCTATTCCTTTTTCACAAAGCGGTTCATCAGTTTTTCCTATATATCTTTTTTCTTCATTTCCTTTAGTCAATGAATGTCTTATAAATATAACTCTCACTCTTTTCTCTCCTAACAAAATATTTTTTCTAATATTACAACTGCCAATGCTTCAAAAAGTTCACATATTTGTAAAAAATAACCCGATGTATCTCCAGTAATTCCTCCTAAATTTTTATAAACAATATGTCTATAATATATAAATACTATTAAAGCTGTCAATATTACTCCCACTGCAATATAAATATTTATTATACTCATAATTATCTCT
>CAZQDT010000202.1:0-4473 GCA_964592005.1 uncultured Eubacteriales bacterium | reverse complement strand
ACATTAAAACTAAATCTGCCTTTCTGATATCCTCTTATCTTGGCTTCATTAGTCTGTGTAAACAAATCTCTTATCATATCAAATAAACCTATATATGTCGCAGGATTTGAACGTGGTGTTCTGCCAATAGGTGACTGGTCTATATCTATGACTTTGTCAAGCTGTTTTATACCTATCATATCCTGATGTTTACCACTTCTTGTCTTTGCTCTGTTAAGCTCTTTTGAAAGTCTTTTACATAATATCTCATTAATCAAAGAGCTTTTTCCAGAACCTGAAACGCCTGTAACACAGGTAAATATTCCCAGAGGTATTTCAACATCTATATTCTTCAAATTATTTTCACAAGCACCTTTAATAATAAGTTTTTTATCTGTAACAGGTCGCCTTGAAGTTGGAACTTCTATTTGCTTTCTTCTGCTCAAATAAGCTCCCGTTTCAGACCTTTCACAGTTTAAAATATCTTTTGGTTTTCCTGCAAAAATCAATTCTCCACCATTAGTACCTGCCGCCGGTCCGATATCTACTATATAATCAGCTTCCATCATTGTTTCTTCATCATGCTCTACTACTATAAGTGTATTTCCTAAATCTCTCAAATTTTTCAAAGTCTTGATGAGTTTTGCATTATCTCTTTGATGAAGTCCAATACTCGGCTCATCAAGTATATATATAACTCCTACCAATCCTGACCCTATCTGTGTTGCTAAACGAATACGTTGTGACTCTCCGCCCGAAAGAGTTCCAGCTGTCCTTGCAAGTGTAAGATAATCAAGTCCTACATCTATTAAAAAATTAATTCTTGCATTTATCTCTTTAAGAATTTGCTCTCCTATCATACACTGACGTTCTGTAAGTTCCAAATTTTCAAAAAATTCTTTTACTTTTATTATTGGCATTCTGCTCACTTCATCAATATTCTTGCCACCCACTGTAACCGCCAAAACTTCTGGTTTTAGTCTTGCTCCATGACAAGCTGGACATGGAGTATAAGTCATATATTCTTCAAACTCCTGTTTTACCATATCGGAACTGGCGTCTCTGTATCTTCTCTGCGAAGTAGGAATAACACCCTCAAAAGCATATGAATAAGTTCCTATACCTCTTGCATTACTGTATTCAAATTCTATCTTTTCATCTCCAGTACCATATAAAATAATATTTTTAGCTTCATCAGAAAGATCTTTAAAAGGGGTATCCATATCAAAATTATATTTCTTGGCAAGAGTATTAAACACCCTGCCAACCATAGAATCTCCTTTTCCGGAAGAAGCCCACCCCATAACATTTATTGCTCCTTGCGAAAGACTTAAATCTTGATTAGGCACAATCAATTCAGGGTCAAATTTCATCTGCATACCAAGTCCTGCACATTCAGGACACGCACCAAACGGATTGTTAAAAGAAAAATTTCTAGGCTCTACTTCTTCAAAACTTATGCCGCAATCATGGCAGGCAAAATTCTGACTGAAAGTAATTTCTTTTTCTCCTGAATTAACGTCTACCACAAGTACACCATTTGAAAGTCCACAGGCTGTTTCTATCGACTCGGCAAGCCTTTTTTCTATTCCTTCCTTAACTACAATTCTATCTATAACTAATTCTATATTATGTTTTTTATTCTTTTCAAGTTTTATTTCTTCTGAAAGTTCATAGATTATACCATCTATACGTATCCTTACATATCCTGTTTTTCTGGCATCTTCAATTAATTTTATATGCTCACCTTTTCTTCCTCTTACCACTGGTGAAAGAAGCTGCAATTTTGTCCTTTCAGGAAATTCCATTATTTGGTCTACTATTTGGTCTACTGTCTGACGTTTAATTTCTTTACCACATTTAGGACAATGCACAATTCCAATTCTTGCAAAAAGCAATCTCATATAATCATATATTTCCGTAACTGTTCCAACTGTCGACCTTGGATTATTACTGGTAGTTTTCTGGTCTATGGAAATAGCTGGCGAAAGTCCGTCTATAAGGTCAACATCAGGCTTTTCCATCTGACCCAAGAATTGTCTTGCATAAGAAGAAAGCGATTCTACATATCTTCTCTGACCTTCAGCATATATCGTTTCAAATGCAAGCGAAGATTTACCAGAACCACTCACCCCTGTTAAAACTACCATTTTATCCCTTGGTATTTCAACATCTATATTTTTAAGATTATTTACCCTTGCTCCTTTTATAACTATTGAATTTTTAGCCATTTTTTTCTTCCTTTCAATTTATTATAAATCTTCCAAATGTTTTTTCATTTCTAATAACTTATCTCTAAGTTCAGCCGCCCTCTCAAACTGTAAATCCTGTGCTGCTTGTTTCATTTCTTTCTCCAGCTTCTTTATTGCCTTCAAAAGCTCGTCTTTATTCATAGACTCTGCTTCTTTTTCTATGCCATATTTAACAGTTTCTTCCGCCACTTCCGTTGCTTGTATAATATCAAATACCTTTTTAATTATAGTTTTTGGAGTTATTCCATGTAGCTCATTATATTCTTGCTGTATTCCTCTTCTTCTGTTGGTTTCAGAAATTGCATAACGCATAGATTCTGTCATATTATCCGCATACATTATAACTTTTCCATCAGAATTTCTAGCTGCTCGTCCTATTGTTTGTATCAACGAAGTAGCTGAACGCAAAAAACCTTCTTTATCCGCATCAAGTATTGCTACCAAAGAAACCTCGGGTATATCCAATCCTTCTCTAAGAAGATTTATACCTACAAGTACATCGAATACATCCATTCTCAAATCCCTTATAATTTCTAAACGTTCAAGAGTATCTATATCCGAATGTAAATATTTCACTCGTATTCCTGTTTCTTTCAAATAATCCGTCAAATCTTCTGCCATTTTCTTTGTAAGCGTAGTAACCAACACCTTTTGTTTCTTTTGTGTTACCTTATTTATCTCTGCTATTAAATCATCAATCTGATTTTTAATAGGTTTTAACTCTATTTCAGGGTCTAAAAGCCCTGTCGGTCTTATTATCTGCTCAACTGTCTGCTGTGAATGCTCTGATTCATAGATTGATGGTGTAGCTGATACAAAAAGCATCTGATTTATCTTATTTTCAAATTCGTCAAATTGTAAAGGTCTGTTGTCCAAAGCAGACGGCAATCTGAAGCCATAATCTACTAATGTAGTTTTTCTGGATTTATCCCCAAAATACATTCCTCTTATCTGCGGTATTGTAACATGTGACTCATCTACTATTATTAAAAAATCATCTGGAAAATAATCAATCAAAGTATGCGGTGTACTTCCGGCAGGTCTGTTTGAAAGGTGTCTTGAATAATTTTCAATACCCGAACAAAAACCCATTTCCATCATCATTTCCAAATCATAATTAGTTCTTTGCACAAGTCTTTGAGCTTCTAAAAGCTTATCTTCCGATTTCAATTCTTTTACTCTTTCCTCAAGTTCCTGCTCTATGGATTTTATTGCTCTATTCATTTTTTCCTGAGAAGTAACATAGTGAGAAGCTGGGAATATTGCCACATGATTTCTTACACCCAAAATTTTACCTGTAATAGCTTCTATCTCAGATATTCTTTCTATTTCATCTCCAAAAAATTCAACCCTTATAGCCACATCTGATGAGGATGCCGGAAATATTTCCACTACATCTCCTCTGACTCTAAATGTGCCTCTGACAAAATTCATATCATTTCTGTTATACTGTATTTCTACAAGCTTTCTCAAAACCGAATCTCTGTCCTTCTCCATTCCCGGTCTTAAAGAAAGTACCATTTCCTCGTAATCTATCGGATCACCTAATCCATATATACATGAAACGCTTGATACTATAATAACATCTTTACGTTCTGATAATGCGGCAGTAGCCGAGTGTCTAAGCTTATCTATTTCATCATTTATAGAAGAGTCTTTTTCTATAAATGTATCTGTTTGAGGAACATAAGCTTCTGGCTGGAAATAATCATAATAAGATACAAAATATTCTACTGCATTGTTTGGAAAAAATTCTTTAAATTCATTATAAAGTTGTGCTGCCAATGTTTTGTTATGTGCCATAATCAATGTAGGTTTTTGTAACTTCTGTATGATATTTGCCATTGTAAAAGTCTTTCCAGAACCAGTAACTCCTAGCAAAGTCTGAAATTTTTTACCTTCTTCAAAACCATGTACCAATTTTTCTATTGCTTCAGGCTGGTCACCTGTGGGTTTAAATTCACTATGAATTTTAAAAACTTGTTCGTTTTCCATATTTCATTCACCATCTCCAATTTAGTTTATAACATTTTATCGAATATATATTCTATTTTGAGTATATCACATACATAAAAAAAAGTATATAGATAATTAAATTTTTATCCAATAATTTTTTCACAACACCACCAGTTACCGTCATATAAATCACTTTCTCCTACATATTTAAAATTAAATTTTAAATATAACTTACTCAACTTTCCCAGCCCAGATTTGCAAACAAATCCTTAATAAATGAAGATTG